>JAUSCR010000036.1 GCA_030651175.1 Dehalococcoidia bacterium | reverse complement strand
CCACAGAACTCCGCGCACTGCCCCTGGTAAGTCTTTACCTCATCCGCCTGGAGCCACATGGTGTTTATCCTGTTGGGGATCATGTCCATCTTGCCGGCCAGATTTGGGACCCAGAAGCTGTGGATCACGTCCTGCGACTCCAGGGTCAGATTCACCACCTTGCCCACCGGGATGTACATCTCGTTGGCGGTCACCACGCCCAGGTCCGGGTACTGGAACTCCCACCACCACTGGTGGGCAACCACGCGCACCTCCAAATCCGGCGCTGACGGTGGATTGGAGACGGCAAACTGGGTAGTGACGGTGGGTATGGCGATGACCAGCAGCACCAGCGCGGGAGCCAGGGTCCACGCCACCTCCAGGCGGGTGTTGCCGTGCGTCTGAGAGGGCATGCCCTGTCGCGCCCTTCTGCGGAAGCGGATGATGACAAAGAGCAGGACGCCCTCCACCAGCACAAACACGAGCACCGCCAACCCGAGCACGATCTTGAACAGGTCCAGTTGCATCCGTGCGACCGGGCCGCCAACATCGAATGTGGACTGGGCGGCCTGTGGGTTGCAGCCCATCACTAGGGTTACAACCAAGGCCAGAAGAAGAGCAGCCAGGAGTCGGGACAGGTTGCAGGGAACTGCCATTCTCTTTTCTACTCCTCGACGGCAGAGGGGGGGCTATGGGAAATCAGCCACAGAAGTCCGGGGCGCTACCTGAGCAAACCACCCCATTATTGATTAGTGTACCTACATTCGAGTAGTGTACCAAGTCTGCGGGAGACATTCAAGCGAACCAACGGAACGGAACCGAACTATGCCCTAAATTGGCAGGGTTGCCCCCAATGCGCTATCATGATCTACGGCACGGGGCCGCATCGCTCATGGCCGCCCAGGGCGTCCTTGCAAGAGTGGCGATGGAGATTCTGGGCCACGCTCAGATCAGCACAACCATGAACATCTACACGCACATCGCGCCGGAGCTTCAGAAGGAAGCCGCCGAAAGGGTGGCGGTGGCCCTGTGGCCGGAGTCGTGAGCGCGTTGTCGTCAAAGTTGTCGTCAAACCATGGCCTGGGAGCCGATTGGCGGCCAATTTAGATACGTGCCCCTGTAGCTCAGGCGGATAGAGCAGCGGTTTCCTAAACCGTGTGCCCCGGTTCGAGTCCGGGCAGGGGCACCACCTCACCAGCGCCTCCCTACTTTCGCCGGCCCAGCAGGGTGATGAAAAACTCCTTCGACCATCCCCCTGCCCCCTTTCCTTCGGCCTACTCAGGACAGGCTCTGGCCAGGAAGGGGGTGAAAGTTGAATCTGGGGGACACCCCCAGACCCCCGTTCCTTCGGCTTCGCTCAGGGCAGGCTCCGGGGTTTCGCCCCTCTAAGCACCCTTTCTCCAGCAGCCGACTAAGGTCGGGGGTTAGCTAATCCCAAACCTGGCACTAAAGTGCCAGGGCCAGCCGCTGCCTGCAAAAAGCAACTCAATCCCAGCCCTTTTATTTACATTCCTTTCCAGGCGTGCTAACTTATGCCTCTACGCTACACCGCCAGTCACTGATCGCGGGCGGCACAGCAACAAAGGAGTAGTTCCGTGAGCGATGCCCTCAAGAAAGCAGCTATTGTAGGCGTGTACCAGTCAAAGCAAGCACGCCAGCTCAACCGCACCGACGTAGACCTGTACCTGGAAGTGGTCAAGGGAGCTCTGGACGACGCCGGCTTGAGCATCAAAGACGTGGACGGCGTAGTGGGCGCTAACCCTAACCCCCTGCTAACGGAAGGAGAGGGACGAAACATCCCAGGCTCAGTGTTCGCTGAATACTTTGGAACACACGTGCGCTACGCTGGCCAGGCCCTTACCGCCACCCAGGCGGGCGCCATGGGCATGCTCCACGCCATGGAGGCCGTGTGCACGGGCCGCGCCCACACGGTATTGGTCACAATGGTATCCGCACGGTCGAATTACGGAGTGCCTGGCGGAGACTCTGGCCAGAGGGTGAGCGGAGACCAATGGCTATCTCCCTTTGGCCTGCCCAGGGTGGCCTACTATGGCCTGTTCGCCCGCCGCCACATGCATGAGTACGGGACCACCAGCGCCCAGCTTGCCCGGGTGGCAGTAATAGCACGCAAGCACGCCCTGCTCAACCCGGCTGCCATAATGCACAGCCGCGGTCCTATCACAGTAGAAGATGTGTTGAACTCGCGCATGATTTACGACCCACTTCACCTGTTCGACTGCTGTCCGACCAACCAGGGCGCCGCGGCTGTGGTAGTGACAACAACGGAACGTGCCCGGAGCTTGAAACACCGTCCTGTCCATGTCCTGGGCTTCGCCGAGTCCTACCAGGCCGTGGATGTATTTCACCTGCCTACAATAACCGCCTTTGATGGTGATGGCGGCCAATCTGGCAGAGAGGCATTCGCTATGGCTGGAGTGACCCGCTCGGACATTGACGTAGCCCAGATCAGCGACCATTTCACAATCAACCCGATCATAGAGTTGGAGGACCTTG
Source organism: Dehalococcoidia bacterium (assembly GCA_030651175.1). Taxonomy (GTDB): domain Bacteria; phylum Chloroflexota; class Dehalococcoidia; order Lucifugimonadales; family SHYF01; genus SHYF01. The sequence goes on along the minus strand of JAUSCR010000036.1, from coordinate 11,466 downwards.
GCTTCTGCAAGAAGGGCGAAGGCGGCCCCTTCGTAGAGAGCGGAGCCGTGGAGCTAGGCGGCAAAATGCCAATCAACACCAACGGCGGCTACCTCTCTCATAGCCATGCCGGCGGCCCAGGCATCTTCGATATTATTGAGCTGGTGTGCCAGCTCCGCGGCGAGGCCGGCGCCCGGCAGGTGCCCAACGCGCGTATCGGCCTCCATCACGGCGTGGGTGCAACGTTCATTTCGGCGCAGACCGCCATTTTAGCGAGGGAGTAGAGGAGCAATCATCCCGCTCATATGGTTCGACAGGCTCACCACGAGCGGGCCATGATATCAAGAAATTATCTGAGGGGGAGTCCAGAGGGGGCAAAGCCCCTTCTGGTGGGGGTCTGGGGGTATCCTCCAGATTTCGTTTCCCCCCTCTTCCGCCGGCGGCGGGAGAGGGGGACACAGGGGGTGAGGGCGTCCCTCATCCAGGTTTGGAGCAAGGGCAAAGGAGGATCGCATGGTGGACACTCTCAAAAAGGCAGCCATCGTGGGTGTGTGCCAGACGGCGCAGGGGCGTTCCCTGAATCGCAGCCGGACCGACCTGTACATAGAGGTCGTGAAAGGCGCCCTGGATGACGCCGGCCTGAATGCCAAAGACGTGGATGGCGTGGTCGGCGCCACCAATCCACTGGTGACAGAAGGAGAGGGGGAACATTATCCCGGCTCGGTTTTCGCTGAGTATTTTGGGACTCACATACGGTATTCCGCGTCGGCCACCAGCGGGACCCAGTCCTTCACCCTGGGCATGCTGCACGCCTTAGAAGCGGTATCCTTGGGCCGCGCCAACACGGTCTTAGTGGCTATGGCATCCGGACGGCAGTTTGGAGGCGGTGTGGGCCGGGACTCAGGCCAGCAGGTAACAAAGGACGAATGGTTCGCACCCTTTGGATTGGCCAGGGTGGCTACCTACGGCATGATGGCCCGCCGCCACATGCACGAATACGGCACCACCAGCGCCCAGCTAGCCCGGGTGGCCGTCATCGCCAGGAAGCACGCCCTGCTTAACCCCGGCGCTGCCATGCACAGCCGCGGGCCCATCACAGTGGAGGACGTGCTGAACTCAAGGATGATATACGACCCGCTACATATGCTGGACTGCTGTATTGTCAACGAAGGCGCCGCTGCTGTTGTAGTAACCACCGCCGAGCGAGCTAAGAACCTGAAACACAAGCCCATCCACGTGCTTGGATTCGGCGAAGCCTTCTCCGCGATAGACCTGTATCACCTCCCCAAAATCACCGCCTTCGACGGCGCCAGGTCGAGCAAAGAGGCCTTCGCCATGGCTGGGGTTCGCCAGTCAGACATTGACGTGGCCCAGATCAGCGACCACTTCACAATCAACGTCATCATGGAGTTGGAGGAACTGGGGTTTTGTAAGACGGGCGAGGGCGGCCCATTCGTAGAGAGCGGAGCCGTGGAGCTGGGCGGCAAAATGCCAATCAACACCAACGGCGGCTACCTTTCCCATAGTCATACCGGCGACGTAGGCCTCTTCGACACCATCGAACTCGTCCGCCAGCTCCGTGGCGAAGCCGGCGCCCGGCAGGTGCCCAACGCACGTATCGGCCTGTACCATGGCGTGGGAGGCACAATGATAGCGGCCCAGACTGCCATCCTGGCCAGGGACTAGAGTGCCGACTCCAAAGTTCGGTGGAAAATCTCCCCTTGGGGGTGCAGGGGGCTGTGCCCCCTGACGGGGTAGCAGGGGTGTCCCCTGGTCTATATTTTTCTTCCCCCTTCTCCTGTAGGAGAAGGGGGACAAAGGTCCGATGGCGAAGCCATCGAGATGCCGACTGCGTCGAGCATTCTCGATTTATCGGAACTCTCGACAAAGTCGGAGGGGATGAGGGCCTTCCGCATCCCGCTGAGGAGCAGAGGCAAAGGAGGATCGCATGAGAGACACGCTCAAGAAGGCAGCCATTGTCGGAGTCTATCAGACGGCGCAAACTCGCGCCTTCGATCGTCGCTCCTCGGCCATGTTCATCGAGGTGGTCAAGGGCGTTTTGGACGACGCCGGCATGAGCGTCAAAGAGGTGGACGGCTTCATAGGGCCTAATCCCATGGCCACGGAGGGTGAAGCCAGGGGCTTTCCTTCCACCGCCTTCTCCGAGTTCTTCGGCACCCACATACGCTACACCCAGCAGACTCCTGCTGGAACCCAAACGGGGGCCATGGGCGTGCTGCACGCCCTGGAAGCGGTGGCCACCGGCCTCGCTCAGACGGTGATCGTGCCCAACGTGGGCGGGCGGGAAGGGCCGGGAGTGGTTGGCCGGGACGAGTGGGAGGCGCCTTTTGGATTGCCACGGGTGGCATATTACGGCATGATGGCCCGCCGCCACATGCACGAATACGGAACCACCCCCGCTCAGCTTGCCCGGGTAGCCGTCATCGCCAGAAAACACGCCATGCTCAACCCTGCCGCAGTCATGCACAGCCGCGGCCCCATCACCGTGGAAGACGTGCTGGACTCCCGCATGATCTACGACCCCCTTCATCTACTGGACTGCTGCGTCGTCAACGACGGCGCCGGCGCCGTCCTGGTCACCACCGCAGAGCGTGCCCGCAGCCTGAAGCACAAGCCCGTACACGTGTTAGGGCTATCCGAGTCCTTTGCCATCATGGACTTGTACAACCTGCCCAGTCTGACCACCTCCGATGGTCGCGGTACGGGGCAGGACGCTTTCGCCATGGCGGGGGTTAGCCATTCGGACATTGACGTGGCCCAGATCAGCGACCATTTCACAATCAACCCCATCATTGAGTTGGAAGACCTGGGTTTCTGCAAAAAGGGCGAAGGCGGCCCCTATGTGGAGAGCGGAGTCCTGGAACTGGGCGGCAAGATGCCAATGAATACCAACGGCGGCTACCTCTCCCACAGCCACAGCGGAGGCCCCGGCATCTACGACATCATCGAGCTAGTGCGCCAGCTTCGCGGTGAAGCCGGCGCCCGGCAGGTGCGCAACGCCAGAATAGGCCTCTATCACGGCGTTGGCGGAATGTTCAACTCGGCCCATACAGCCATCTTAGCGAAGGAGTAGAAACATGAGCGAGTATCAGAAGCCACTACCGGAACCCACCCCACTCTCACAACCCTTCTGGGAAGGAGTGCGTCAGCACAAGCTCCTGGTGCAGAAATGCGCCTCCTGCAGCAAGCTGCGTCACACCCCCAGACCCCTTTGTCCCTCCTGCCTATCCCAGGAGTTCACCTGGGCCCCCCTCAGCGGCCAGGGACAGGTGTACTCCTACACAGTCATGCACCGGGCTCCGGCCCCGGGGTTCCAAGAAGAGCTGCCCTACGTGGTGGCCTTGGTGGAACTCAAAGAGGGCGTCCGGATGATCAGCAACGTCGTGGGATGCACGCCGCAGCAGGTTCGCGTAGGCATGCCCGTAAAGGTGGTGTACGAGGACATAAACGACAAGGCATCCATCTTCAAGTTTGCTCCCGCGCGATAACACGCTCCTGAAGGCACATCGCTCCGCCCGTGGTGAGACGGTCGAACCATACGGGCGGAAGCACCTGTCATGCTTGAGGGAGTCCCGATTCATTGGGACGACCGAAGCATCTGGGGAGGGGAGAGAATCCCCACTACCCCAGATTCTTCGCTTCGCTCAGAATGACAGGATTGGTACGTATAATGACAAGCGAGACTGTCGAACCATACGAGCGGAGCGATGTGCCGAGTTTCCTGCCCCGCTCATTTCCTTCCCGTCAGCGGAGCCTGCCCTTGAGGCCCGCTCAGGGCCGAAGGGATCAGGGTAAACTACGCTCAGGATGAGCGGGCGTTCACCTCCGCTGCTCAATGGGTAGGCACGACCGTATAGTGGCGGCGTGAACCTCCACCCTGTGCTATAATGTCTCGGTTTGCCGCATCTACAAACCGATTCCGCCGCCGCACGAAGGCGCGAAAGCTAGAGAATATGCAAAGCAAAAACAAGATACCCAGGTATCTCGAAGAGTTCCATCCGCCTGCCCGCATCCTGATGGGCGCAGGCCCCAGCAACGTAAACCCACGCGTCCTCCAGGCCATGACCGCGCCCCTGCTAGGCCACCTGGACCCAGATTTCATCCGGGTGATGGACGATGTGCGCGAGATGCTACGGATAGTGTTCCAGACCACCAACCCCATCACATTGCCCATCTCCGGCACAGGCTCGGCTGGAATGGAGGCCGCGCTGGTAAACATCCTGGAGCCTGGCGACACCGTGGTGGTAGGAGTCAACGGCTACTTTGCCGACCGCGTGGCCCAAATCGCCTCCCGCTGCGGCGCTCATGTGCATTTGGTAAATGGCCCGTGGGGATATGCTCTGGACCCTGCTGCCATTGAGGCGGAGCTGAAGAAACACCCCAAAGTAAAAGTGGTTGCTATGGTCCATGCTGAGACCTCTACCGGCGTGATGAACCCAGTGGCCGAGATTGCAGATATCGCCCACAAACATGGCGCTCTGGCGCTGGTGGATGCAGTGACATCCCTGGGCGGCATGGAGGTAGCCATTGACCGGTGGGGCGTGGATGTGTGCTACAGCGGCACGCAGAAATGCCTGGGGTGCCCCCCTGGCCTGGCGCCCATCACCTTTGGGCCGCGAGCCGAAGAGGTGCTGCAAAGCCGGAAAACCGCCGTCCAGAGCTGGTACCTGGACGTGACCCTGCTGCGCACCTATTGGTCTGAAAACCGGGCATATCACCACACCGCGCCTATCTCCATGATCTATGGACTACGGGAAGGGCTGCGGGTGGTGCTGGAGGAGGGCCTGGAGGCGCGCTATCAGCGCCACATTCGCAACGCAAAGGCCCTTTGGGCCGGACTGGAAGCCCTGGGCCTCCGGCTCTTCGCCAAGGAAGCAGTCCGGCTACCGACCTTGACCGCGGTGCACATTCCCCAGGGTGTCAGCGACGCCCAGGTGCGCTCCACCCTGTTGCGGCAGTACAACATCGAGATTGGCGGTGGGTTGGGACCTGTGGCGGGCAAAATCTGGCGCATTGGGCTAATGGGCGAAAACGCCAAGCCATCCAACGTAATGACATTACTTTCCGCCCTAGAAGAGATATTGCCTCAGGCGGGCTACGAGGTTGCTAAAGGCGAGGGTGTGGCCGCCGCCCAGCAGGCGCTGGGGGCATAAAGGGGACTACGCAGCCTACCCAACAGCCGCCCTTACGGCGTTGTCTCAAAAGTCAGGAGGGCGCAGGGAACCTCGGTTCCCGCTGGGGGTCTGGGGGTATCCCCCAGATTCAAAACTCCCCCTCTCCGACGCGGAGAGGGGGACACAGGGGGTGAGGTCAAGGACTTCTGGGACAAGGCACGCCCTTACTGATTGATAGCAGGGCTCGTCGCCCTTCGGTCACGGGCCTTCTAGTAGAATAGCTGCCGAGTACGACGAAGCCCACAGGGCATAAGAGCGTGCGAGAATCTCGATGGAGGTGATTGGCATGAAGCGTGTAAAGGTGGTTGCCACCGGCGGCACCATAGCCAGCAAGCGGGACCCCAGGACCGGCGGAGCCGTGCCCACCCTCACCGGCAAGGATATGATCGAAGCACTGCCGGGTATTGAGGGATTCGCAGAGGTGGACACCGAGCAGTTCTCCAATGTGCCCAGCCAGGCGCTAACCCTTCAGCAGGTGCTGGAGTTAGGCAAGCGATGCAAGGAGCTTTTTCAGAGAGGGGAGGCCGATGGTGCGGTCATAACGATGGGGACCAACACCATGGCTGAGTTTGCCTACCTACTGGACCTGACGGTGGACGTGCCGAACCCCATAGTAATCACCGGCGCCATGCGCAACCCTTCGATGATCGCACCCGAGGGGCCGCGCAACCTCTTTGATGCTATCGTCACAGCCGCTTCTGAGGAGGCGCGAGGAAAGGGCGTGCTGGTGTGCATGAACGGCGACCTCCTCTTCCCAAGGGACGTGGTCAAGGCACACACCGTTGCCGTGAACACCTTCCAGGACTGGGAGTTCGGCCCTCTGGGTGCGGTACGCAACAACCGCGTCATCTTCTACCGCCTGCCAACCCTGAAGGAGAAGCTGCCCGTAGAGCGGATAACCGCCCGGGTTGACCTGATAACGGCGGTGGGCGGTGACGATGGCAAGCTGCTGGATGCCTCTATCAGCTCAGGGGCCGACGGTATAGTGTTGGCAAGCATGGGGCCTGGGCACGTCACGCCGATGATGACATGGGCCATAAAAAAGGCCATTGACAAGGGTATCCCTGTAGTCCTGGTCTCCCACAGCTACGGTGGCAATCTCCTGGAGAACGGGTACGGCTTCGAGGGCGGCGATATTCACCTCAGACAGATGGGATGCATCTCCGGCGGCAGCCTCCAGGGGCTAAAGGCGAGAATCAAGCTCATCCTGGCCATCAGCCAGACCAGGGACATCGGCAAGATCAGGAGTATGTTCCAGAACGTCTAGCCCATACTGATTAGCGGCTCTTGTTTATGGACAGTATTGCAGTAGAATGGTGCGGCATAGACTGCGAGTTGTTTCTCTAAGTCGCCAAGGAGAGTTTCCCTGTACGCTCGTTCAGTAAAATGAGGCCAAAATGACCACCAAACCCTGCTAAGGTTGAACCACAACAGCATCCAGGCTAAGCGGAGGCAGAACCTGCCATTGGCAATGCTGCCCGCCCAGCCTCAGGGCCGCTATTGGATAACCTATCACAACGTCCTCGATCGGAACGGGCATCAAGAGGTCCGTCTCTGCGTTCTCCTGGACTTGTTCGTAGGCAATACTGCCTGGCTGGATGTCTCCAGCGACGAATATGCGGCCATCCCAGAGACAGACGTGTCTGATCAGGAGTGGGAGACTGCCATGTGCGCCGGCACTCCGCCCCAGGTCAGCTAGGAGCAATATCCGTTCACCCAACTCAGCGACTCGGCGGAATCCTAGCCCTCGCCCACTTGTCTGTATGCCTCATCCAGCAGCTCCACCACGTGGCACACCCGCACGCCACTGCCCGCACGCCTTAGCCATGCTTGCAACTGCATCATGCAACCTGGGTTGGCTGTGGCCACCACCTGCGCTTCCGTAGCCAGCACCGCGTCCACCTTGTGCTCCCCTAGCTGCCTGGACATCTGAGGCTGGAGGGCGCTGTACAGTCCCGCAGCCCCGCAGCAACGGCTGGCGTTCTCCATCTCCACCAGCTCCACGCCTGGTATAGCCCTTAGCAACTGCCTGGGCGCTGCAGTGATGCGCTGCGCATGGGCCAGGTGGCACGGGTCCTGGTACGTCACCCGCAGCGGCAGCCGGCCATGGGGAGGCGTCAGCGGCAAGCGGGCCAGAAGCTCAGTTATGTCAACTACCAGAGCGCTCATCCTCTTCGCCTTATCCGCGTAGGCAGGGTCATCCCGCAGCAGATGCGCGTACTCCTTCATGGTGGAGCCGCATCCCGCCGAGGCCACCACCACCGCTTCCACGCCGGCATCCAGGAAGGCGTCTATGTTCCGGCGGGCCATGCGCTGCGCCCCGACACCATCGCCGCCGTGGATGTTCAGAGCGCCGCAGCACGTCTGCGAAGGCGGTGCCACCACCTGGCAGCCGTTGCGAGTAAGAACACGCACCGCCGCTTCCATAGTCGCCGCCTGCGCCATTGGCATAACGCAGCCTGAAAGCAGGCCGACCCGCATCTTCTTCGAACCCTGGGGCTGGAAAGGCTCTACCCTTGGACGGAAAAAACTGGAAGAGAGAGATGGAATTTGCCCCTGAAGCCGCTGGATGCCCGGAAGTCGCTGCACCAACCACCACAACGGCGAACGCTGGTATAGGCGCAAGAGATTCCCCAGGAAGCGCAGCCGTCCAGGATGAGGCAGCAGGTGCCGGAATACGAATCGCAGGATGGCCCGCCGAAGCCACGGTGCCTTTCTCTGCTGGACGATCTGCTCGCGGGTTGCCTCCATGAGCCTCCCAAATGGCACTCCAGAGGGGCATACGGCTTCACACGCCCGGCACTGGAGGCAAAGCTCCATGTGGCCCACCACTCTGGGAGTCAGTCCCACTCTGCTCTCCCTCACCCCCTTCATCAGGGCGATACGCCCTCTAGGAGACTCAGTCTCCAGGCCAGTTTCCAGGTAGGTGGGGCAGACGTTCAGGCACAGGCCACAATGGACGCACTTGTACAGGTCCTCTTCTCTGGGGCCAAGGGCTTGCAGGATAGTACCGAGCTTGGAAGCCCCTTCCCCCCTCTGTGGGGGAAGGTTGGGATGGGGGGAAATCGCCATCTTCAAATGCCTCCCACAAAGCGCCCTGGGTTCAGAATGCGCCTGGGGTCAAGCTGCTCCTTGAGACGCCGCATGAGGAGGAGGCCGTCTCCCGCGTCGCCCCAGGCGTCCACGTGCGCCTTGATAGCGACGGGACACCGCTCCACCACGGCGTAGCCACCCAATCGCGTCGCCAGTTGCCGCGCATCCGCCACCATCGCCACAACATCGCCCGTTTGCTGCGAGGCAACCCCAACAAAATGGCACCGTACCAAGCCTCGACCCGGGCCTATCAGCCAATCCGGCTTGTAACCTTGCTGCCGGGCGAGTTCCGCCACCGCCGTGGCCATCTCCGTAACTCTTGAAGGCAGACAGCCCATCCGCAGAAGCAGGCCGTCGTCTGGCGGCGCGTCCCACCCGAAGTCGGCCAGGCGTTGCCACGCCTGGGCAACTGCCTGTTCGTCCACGACCTCCACCCCAGCGGCTCCGCCTCCTCGCAAAACAGACACCCCTTCCCGCAGTCGTCGCTCCATGCTGGAGTCCACTCCCATGAACCGCGCGTACACCGTCCAGCCCTGCCCGACTCCGCCGCCCGGAGCCATGACCTCCAACGCCTGCGGGGCCACGGGTGCGCTCGCCAGCTCCATGGATGCCGTCATTGCCTTCTCTAGCAGGTCGAAGGAAGCCACCAATGTCACGTCCCTCTTGGGCATGGGCGCCACCTTGAACGATGCCTCAACTATCACACCCAGGGTGCCCAATGCTCCCAGGTGCACCTTGGCTACGTCGAACCCGGTGACGTTCTTCACCACCTTGCCGCCGCTTTTGGTTATGACACCATCCGGGCCGGCAACCTTCATTCCTATGACCATATCTCTGGCCGTGCCAAAGCCAAGGCTCAGCGGGCCTGCCAAATTGGTAGCCAGGACTCCCCCTACGGTTTGCCGTTGCGATAGAGGCGGGTCCAGCGGAAGCCATTGGCCTTCCTTGGCCAGCTTATCTTGTAGCTCTGCCAGCGTAGTGCCCGCACCCACCGTCACCGTGAGGTCGCCGGGCGCATGCTCAATGGCGACAGGCAACCTGGATAGGCCAAGAACCACGTCCACCCTCTTCGGCACGCCACCCAGGGCCATGAGGCTGCCGTTGCCTCTGGGTACTACAGCCCATCCTTCCCCTGCCGCCAGCGCCAGCACCGCCGACAGTTGCTCCTGGCTGGTTGGAAATACCGCCGCCTTGGGGGTAACGCCCTCCACGGAGTAGCTGGGCAACGCCGTCTCAGGGACGATTGAGTTGCCAGCCACGACGCTGGCAAGGCTTTCACGGAGCGAAGCAGCCGTTGTCATGGAGGTCACACCCATGCTCCCGCGCCGGCGCGGCCTATGGCCGCCCGCTGAGGCATCTCGCCGCAGGAGGGGCCGCCAGGGAACACCTTGGCGGGGTTGAACAGCCCACGTGGGGCGAAGGCGCGCTTCAGCTTCAGCATGGCTTCCAGGTCGGCGTTGGTGAACACCAGCGGCATGTACGCCTTCTTCTCGATGCCCACGCCGTGTTCGCCGGTTAGTGTGCCGCCCACAGCGACGCATGCCTTCAATATCTCTCCCCCCGCCTCCACGACTCGCGCCAAATGCCCGGGCTGGCGCTCGTCGAAAAGGATGCAAGGATGTAGGTTACCATCGCCTGCATGGAACACGTTGGCTATGGGAAGTCCAAACTGCGCGCTGACCTCCCCTACCCTGCGCAGCACCTCCAGCAGCCTCGTGCGGGGTACAACGCCATCCACCAGGTAGTAGTTGGGAGCCAGCACGCCCAGGGCGCCCAGGGCACCCTTGCGGCCAGCCCATAATCGCTCCCGCTCCGCAGCGTCCGACGCCACCTTCACATCTGTGGCACCTTCGCCACGGCACAGCCCCTCTATCTGCCGGCTCGCCTCATCCACCTCCTCGGCCAAGCCATCCACCTCCACCAAGAGGACTGCGCCGGCGTCAGTGGGATAGCCAGACTTCATGGCCGTCTCAACGGCCCGAATGGTCAGTCTGTCCATCATCTCGATGGCCGTGGGCACCAGGCCGCTGCCGATAATCTTTGTGACCGCCGCGCAGGCCTGGTCCATCTCAGGAAACACGGCAAGCAAGGTGCGCACCGACTCCGGCAAGGGCAGAAGCCGCACCATCGCCTTGGTCACCACGCCCATCATGCCTTCGGAACCCACCAAGGCACCCACCAGGTCGTACCCTGGGCGGCCCCGGTAGCCGTCCCCCAGCCACGTAACCGAGCCGTCCTCCAGAACCACCTCCAGGGCCAGCACGTGGTTGGTGGTAACGCCGTAGCGCAGGCAGTGGGGGCCGCCGGCGTTCTCCGCCACGTTGCCGCCAATGGTGCAGGCCCGCTGGCTGGATGGATCGGGAGCGTAGTACAGGCCAAGCCTTGCTGTAGCGGTAGACAGGTCCAGGTTCACCAGTCCTGGCTCCACCGTCGCAGTCCTGTTGGCTGCGTCCACCTCCAGGATGGCCCGCATGCGGGTCAGGGCAACCTGGATGCCGCCTTCTGCCGCGATGGCCCCGCCGGATAGGCCGGTGCCCGCGCCTCTGGGTATCACAGGCACCCCTTCTTGACAGGCCAGCGACACCACCTGCGACACTTGTTGCGCTGATGCAGGAAACACCACCGCCAGGGGCAGGCCGCGGTCCACCGAGCCATCGTACTCGTACACCAGCAGATCGTCGGGGTGATGGATGACCATCCCCTTCCCAACGATGCGCTCCAGCTCCCGCACCAGGCGTTTCTTATCCATGTTGTCATTCTGAGCCGTATCTTGGCCCGCTCATCCTGAGCTTGTCGAAGGAAATGAGCGGGACTACCCTCCGCTCGTGGTGAGCCCAGTTTACCCTGAGCACAGCCGAAGGGAACCATTCGAGCGGAGCGGGATAGCACCGAGACTTTCCGCGCTGCTGAAAGTATGGTAGCGCAAAACCCACACAGTGCATATATGTGTCGTTTGCGTCCAGGCCCAGGCTTGCCGTACTATCGGGTGTAGATTATGAAAGTGGGCCGCTAGACCCCTTCTCTAGCTCTCCCCCGTATCGGGGGAGAGGATACCCCCTCTCCTCCGAGGAGAGGGCTGGGGAGAGGTCTCCATGGAAGAGTCCAGCACAAAAGGCGAACGACGGGAGAAGAAGCGACGCAGTCGCCGCAAGATGCGTGTGACTGGCACCAGCGTCAGGCTGTTGCTGGAAATCGCCCG
>JAUSCR010000019.1 GCA_030651175.1 Dehalococcoidia bacterium | reverse complement strand
TAATCCTGGCTTCAATGTCATGCTCCCCATCATAGACCGCATGATCAAAGTTGACCTGAGGGTGGTCACCATGGTCCTGGAGCCCCAGGAGGTCATCACCGGCGATAACGTGACCATCAAGGTAGATGCGGTGGTCTACTTCAAGGTGGTGAACGCAGAGAATGCGGTGATTGCCGTGGAGGACTACAGGCAGGCCACCACTCAGATTGCCTTGACTACGCTGAGGAGTGTCCTGGGGCAGTCTCAACTGGATGAGGTGCTGGCCCATAGGGATCAGATCAACCTGAAGATGCGGGAGATTATTGATGAGCAGACCGAGGCGTCTTGGGGTGTAAGGGTGGTCCTGATAGAAGTAAAGGACGTTCTCCTCCCAGAGGTCATGCAGCGGGCCATGGCCAAGCAAGCGGAAGCGGAGCGTGAGAAGCGGGCCAAGGTCATTCACGCCGATGGTGAATTCCTTGCAGCCCAGGGGTTGGCAAACGCGGCACAGATCATTGGCACGCAGCCGGCAGCACTCCAACTACGCTATCTACAGACGCTGGTGGAGATTGCCAATGAGAAGAGCACCACCATTATTCCGTTCCCTCTTGAAGTGCTGAACAGCCTTCTCCGTCTGCCTACAAACAGTTCGGCAAGGCCCCAGGAAGAGACGAGAGAATCATAGGTGGGGTATGCCAGGGAGAAGCTCACGAGGAGACGTCCCACAGGTGTCGGGAGATTTGACCAGTGAACAAGGAGATGCGGCATCTGGCAAGGGCGGGCATAGTGCTGGGTCTCTTTATTGCAGGAATTATCATAGCAAGGCAGGTGCTAACGCCCGACTCCTTCGGCCAGTTCGGGTACTATCGCGGAGATAACGTCGCCGAATGGGCCGGCCTGCCCCTGACGTTCAGCGAAACAGCCCTGTGCGCCGAATGCCACTCGCCTAAATACACGCAGTGGTCAAGCTCAGCACATGCCGGCGTGAGCTGCGAGAACTGCCATGGCCCTGCTGTGGCCCATATTGAGAAGAAGCAGCCGTTGACAGTCAATAGGGCCAGCTCCCTCTGCCTGACGTGCCACGAGAGGCTGCTCTCCCGTCCCAGTAGCTTCCCGCAAGTGATCAGCACGCAGCATAACCCTGGGGTTTCTTGTGCTACCTGTCATAATCCTCATAACCCAGTCATCGGCCAACCCCCTGCTATCCCCCATTCGTTGGAAGGTAGGGCCGATTGCCTTTTGTGCCACGGGAGCCAGGGACTCAAGCCAGCGCCCTTGAACCACGCCGGACGGACTATCGAGATCTGCCAGCTCTGCCACAAGCCTGGGTCTGCCACCCCATCCAAGGCACCCCCCATTTCCTCGCCAACCGCGGCGACGGCAGCGCCAACGGGCACCCCAACCGCCACCAACGCTGCCGCCGGGCCTCCGCTCATCCCACACAGCCTGGCTGGACGGGACGATTGCCTCCTCTGCCACGAGCGTGGGATAGCTGGAGCGCCCGTGATCCCAGCGAGCCATGCCGGGCGTACCAGCAATGTATGCCAACTGTGCCACAAAGGGACAACTCAATGAAACTTACCCGACGGGCTCTTCTCACCCGGGGAGCCGCTGGCCTTGCAGGGCTCATTCTAGCTCCTGGTGTCTTGTCCCCCTTGTTCACAAAGCTGACGCAGGCCGATTCTCTCCATGAAGTAGACCCTGAAAGCTACGATTGGGGAGACCACTACTACGGATTCCTGGTAGACACCACCCGTTGCATCGGCTGCGGCAAGTGCATGGTAGCCTGCAAGCTGGAGAACCATGTCCCCAATGAGCCGGACTGCAACCGCACATGGATAGAGAGATACGTGATTAGCGAGGATGGTGAGGTCTTTGTGGACTCCCCTGATGGCGGCATAGGCGGCTTCAGCAGCTTCCCGGAAAACATCAAGTATCGCGATGTGCACATCGCGCAAAGCTTCTTTGTACCCAAGCTCTGCAATCAATGTGACAACCCCCCTTGCGTCCAGGTCTGCCCTGTGGGGGCCACATATATGACAAAGGATGGCATTGTTCTGGTTGATCAGAAGCGGTGCATCGGCTGCCGGTACTGCATTCAGGCCTGCCCTTACGGAGCGAGATACCTTGTGCCACCACACGCAGATGTTACTCCGCAGGGACAAACCGGAGTGGCCGACAAGTGCACATGGTGCTACCACCGGATCACCAAGGGGCTGCTTCCGGCCTGCGTTGAGGCTTGCCCCGTAAACGCCAGGATATTCGGCGACATGAGGGACCCTGACAGCGCACCACGCAAGGCATTGCGCGATGCGCGTGTTTACACTCTAAAGCCCGCGTTGGGCACCAAGCCCAAGGTCTACTACATTGGGCTGAATGTAGAGGTGCGGTAAACATGGAAGGGTTCTTGTATCCCAACGAGGCCGAAATCCAGTGGAGCATTCTGATCGTTCTCTACCCCTACATAACCGGCCTGGTAGCCGGGGCCTTCATTATTTCAGCGCTCCACCAGGTTTTCGGTATCGCGAACCTGGACAAAGTGGCCCGGCTCTCCTTGCTCACCGCCTTGGCCTTCTTGCTCGTGGCTCCCCTCCCTTTGCAGGCGCACCTGGGGCGTCCTGAAAGAGGCATTGAGATATTCATTACTCCGCAATTCCGCTCGGCCATGGCTGGCTTTGGCTACATATGGTTGTTCTACTTCATACTGCTGACGACCGAAGTATGGCTGGTGTTCAGGAAGGACATAGTGGCCTATGCCAACTCCAGCCGCGGCATTTGGAAAACCCTGTACACGGCGCTGGCTCTGGGTGTGCTGGAGATTCCCGAAGGGGCCGCCAGGTTGGACGAGAAGATAATCAAGATACTGGCAGCGATAGGAATACCTGCCGCAGCCATGCTTCACGGGTACGTTGGCTTCCTGTTCGGGTCCGTCAAAGCCAACCCGTGGTGGTCAACGCCTCTCATGCCAATTATCTTTCTCATCTCCGCCATCGTCTCGGGCATCGCCCTCCTCATGGTCCTGTACGCCGTCGTATCCTGGATAAAGAAGGAGGCCATAGACCAGGATTGTATGGATACGATGGGCAAGTGGCTTCTTGGCTTTCTAGCAGTCGCCGTGACTGTGGAAGGTCTGGAGATAATCAGTATGCTCTACGAATCAGAGGAGAGCCTGGAGGCAATCACCCAGCTCATAACCCGCCGGCTTCAGATTAGCTACCTGGTAATCCAACTGGGCTTTGGCTCGGCGTTGCCAGCGCTGGCGCTGGTGGTGACCCAGGGAGCAAACCTCAAACGCCAAACGAAGCGCTTGGTCCAGGTCGCCGCTGCAAGTCTGATACTGGTGGGCGTATTTTCCATGAGGTGGAATGTGGTCATAGGCGGTCAGTTGATTTCCAAGAGCCTCAGGGGGCTTAACTCCTACGTGCCCCCTATAATAGATAGGGAGGGCCTGATTGTTGCAGTACCCATCTTGGTGCTGCCTTTTATTATCCTGGCTACACTGCTCTACGTACTTCCGGTGTGGGAAGATGAAGCTATGGCAGCTGGTCGCCCGGCGTCTACACCAAGACGCACATTGCGTAATCCGTTCCCCGGTCGCCCCACAAGGCCGGGTTCAAGGTAAAGCAGAGGAGTCCGAGCATCTCCAACCCTCTGTCTCACAGGATGGCCCCGCCCAATCGCTGACCCAACCCCTGTTCAGCGTTGTGTAATCTCCTCCTTCTTATCAGTATCCCTAACCGGGTCCGGTGTACTGGTGAAAAATTCACGTGTTTGTAACAGTACCAGGCCACGTTTTTATGCTATTGCCCCGTGCACCGTTCCACAATGGCGGCGAGGCAGACATTGTAAGGAGACACAACATGAGCTCCGTGATATATGGGCTTGCAGACCTGCCTACCTGGTTGCTGATGGGTGTTGGGGCAGTCCTGACCTTGCGAATGACATCGCGCATGAGGCGCGGTGGTGCCTTTGGGACAAAGGCACAAAAAGAGGTAGTAATACCTGGTCTGGTCCGCGCCTCTCAAACTGCCCTGGTGGTGCTCGCAAGCATGGGCCTCGCCTACACCATAGCCTACATTTTCTACCACCTGGCGACAGGCAGCTAGGACGCGACCGAATGCGCTACGCCCTAAGCGTTAGGCGCAGAGAGCCTTGTCTTCCCCCAAGAATGCTTGCTAGTGTCATCTCCCCGTGGCGGTAGGTGTAGCGTACTTCGTTGTCCATACCCTAAGTAGCGCCGATAATAGTCACCTTCGATAGCAACACTTGACAATCATGAAACTGCACCTTACCATCGTATGCACAAGACGGATAGTAGCAAATAGCGCACACTGAGCAATAACGCCTGAGAATCACGGAAGGGTGCTGCACCTTACTCTGGTATAGGCAAGACGGAACAACCCCAACATCCGCATCCACCCAAGACAATAGATAAGGATGCCTTACCCAAAGGCGGTTGCATTTTTGGGAGGGAGATGCTATGAGAAACGGCGTTGCGGGTATCTACCAACCATTTCTTCGGGTAGCCATAATAGCGGCTCTGGTATCCTTATGGCTGGCTTGTGGACAGGCAGAAGCACCAACCCCAACACCTACCGCCACTCCGACAAAGGCACCTGCGGCAACCGCAACTCCGACAAAGGCGACTGTGGCAACCCCTACTCCTACGGCTGTGGCTGTGGGACCTGTGGCAACGCCTACTCCTACACTGGTGGCCACACCGACCTCTGCCGCGCCAGTGACCGAAAAGCCCAGGTATGGAGGCACGTTGGAGGATGGCCTTGGTCTTTTTACACCCTCATTCGATGGCCAATTTCATTCCGGCAGCCCGGATTACTTCTGGGCGAATGCTAAACTCTACAGCAACCTACTGATCAACTATGAGGGCCAGAAAATCGAATGTGATATATGCTCTGAGTGGCACCTGGCAAACGGCAACAAGACCATGGTGTTCACTTTGATCCCAGGCATCAAGTTTCATACCGGACAGGAGCTGACCTCGGAGGATGTGAAGTACTCCATCAGGATGATGATTGGGGATGTGGATGGCATCATTTCACCTCGTTCAGGAGTCCTGAAAGAGTTCATTGAAAGCATTGAAACGCCTAGCAAATACGAGGTGCGGGTGAACCTTGTAAGGCCGTCATTGTACGTCCCCAAGGTCCTGGGCACTGCGTCCAGCATGATATACCGCGCTGGCACGACCAGGGCCGACCTCACCAAGGCACCAGCAGGCTCTGGCCCTTTCTTGATCAAAGAGGTCGTCCCGGGAGCTAGCTGGAAATTCGAAAGGAATCCAAACTACTTCAAGCCAGGACTGCCTTATATAGACAAAATCAACCAGACTACAGTGGCTGACATAAACACTCGGGTGGCGGCTTTCTTGACCCATAGAATCGACTTCTGGATTACTCCTACCAGGCCGGCGGACCAATACATGCCCAAGTACCAACAACTCAGAGACGAAGGGAAAGTCAACTCGCAAGTCTTCAGCCGCGGCACCGCTTTGCACGGTGTATTCATGAACGTTACAAAACCACCCTTTGACAACTTGAAGGTGCGGCAAGCGGTGAATCTGGTTTTGGACCGTCCAGCCTTCGGCAAAGTGTATGCCGGCGAGCGTTACACGCCTCATCTATTGGTCTACACCGAAGCCGACGTGCCCTATGGCCGCCCGGCAAACCAGGTATGGGACGTCCTGCCTGGCTGGGGAACCGGGGCCAAAAAGCAGCAGGAAGTTGAACAAGCTAAGCGCCTGGCGGTAGAGGCAGGATATCCCAATGGACTGGATAATATCAGACAGACGAACCAGCTTAACTGGCTGGAGCCAGAGTTGCTGCAACAAGAGCTACGCAAGCTCGGCATCCGCACGAACATAGAGACGTACCCTTCCGTCACCTATCAAGCGAAAAACACCGCGCTGGATTATTCCGTAACCATCTTCCTATACCGTCAGACCACCAGCGACCCCGACGAGATTATAGGCTCTAACTGGGTGACAGGTGGTGCCCGCAACCTCCCAGGCTATAGCAACCCAGAGGTGGACAAGCTTTATATCCAGATGTCCTCGGAGATTGACCCAGCAAAGAAGGTTGCGCTATTCAGGCAAATAGAGGATATCATCATCTTCAAAGACCAAGGCTACGCTCCTACCCCGGATACTGACGTCGAAGGCTTCTGGTGGAAGCGATTGCAGGGGGTGACCATCGGGATGGCCATGCACGTGGCTGGAAGCAGCGGCAATGCCCGTGGAGACCGTTGGTGGCTGAAAGACTAACCAGCTAGAGTACAGCAGAAAGGCCCTCCGCACCTAACGCGGTATGAGGTGCGGAGGGTCATGATATCAAGGGCAGAACGCTGTAATAGTGGTGTGTGACAAGCGTGAAGCAGTACCCTGTCCTATACCTCCCAACCAAGCGATCAGGGGTGAGTCAACAATTGCCCCAGCCTGGGCACCAGTTCAGGCCGTAGAAAGTTCGAGTGCTGCCCGCTGAGCCCCACCGTGGGCGATTCGAACTCACGCAGCAACGGCCTCTTTCTCCTGAATAACGTTAGGTTGCCGTCGCCCTGCCGCCGCCCGGGAAATTGCCCTTGACCAATAACTGCTTCAGACATATAATCGCTTTCCCATGACCGATAGCGCTCAGGCTATGGGACACCATTTTACGAAGAGGATGGAAACATGCCAAAGCAGATACCTGTACCTAATGAGTTGAGCAAGCCCTTCTGGGATGCCTGCAACCAGCGGAAGCTGGTTGTGCAGAACTGCACCAGTTGCAACCGCCTGCAATATCCGCCGGCCCAGAACTGCGCCAAGTGTGGCTCCGCCGCCCATTTGCAGTGGAAACAGGTGAAAGGGAGAGGCCACATCCTGGAGTATTTCGTGGTACGGGACTCCCGTATCCGGCGGCTCCAGGCCGATCAACCCTTCAACTTGGCTGTGATAACCCTGGACGAGGACCCGGGCCTCAACTTCTTGTCTAACCTTCCTGGCACCCCGCCGGGCGAGGTCCCTGTCGGAGGCCCTGTAGAGGTGATGTTTGAGCCGGTGGAGGGGTCGGACCAGTTGATTCACGAGTGGCGGGTTGTAAAATAGCCCAGCCGGTCTGTGCAGATACAACGAACATCTACACAGGCGAAAAGGAGAGGGAAAGATGGTCAGTCAACCTGGCACTAGTTGGATGAGAAACCGTGACGGGATGGGGGTTTGGGAGCACCGGGGAAAGGTTGCGGTCGCAGGTTGGGGAACGTCCTATATGGACCGGCGCTGGGACGGCAAGAGCCTGGACAAGACATTGGGCGCATACGCCGTCGCCGCATCCAAGAGGGCAATAGAGGATGCTGGCTTGAAGCTAGACGACATTGACGGCGTCGTCACCACCCGAGATGCCCAGGTAAATAACACCTGGGCGCCGCGGCCGTACTTTGCACCGCCCTACGACACCGAAGACGGCATCACCAATGTGAGTCCAGAGTGGTTGACCAAGCAGGCGGGGCTGAAGAACATCAAGTTTGCCTCCCCTGGGGCCGGCGTAGGAGAGGTGATAGGCTTGGCCGCCCAGGCCGTTGGCGACGGTCTCTGCAAAGTCTGTCTAGTGAATTACGGCATGGGCAATATAGAAGGCAGGTATGGACAGGCAGGGCAGAACGCAACCGACTACGCTCGCGACAATAGCGCATTCACCGCACCGTGGGGTTATCAGGTTGGAGCGGCGATGCCTAGCCTCATCGTCTTCAAGGAGTATTGCCGCAAGTATGGCAAAAGCATTGACGGGCTGGCCCCCTTCGCCGTAAACCAGCGAAGGAACGGCCTCATGACCCCTTGGGGGTACTATAGCCTGCATGAGCCTTATCAAATAACTGCGGAGGATTACCTGAACTCGCGGTATGTCGAGGAGCCTCTCAGGGTCCTTGATGCCGACCGGCCGGTCAATTCTTCCACATCCTTCATCGTAACCACCGCCGAGCGGGCCAGGGCAATGAAGCAGAAGCTTGTTTACATCCTGAACCATTGCCAGACCACTTATCGGCTTCGGAGCACCGTGCCTACCCTGGGGGAGAGCAATGAAGCGACCGATATCCTGGCGCGGAGGATGTGGGAGGGCTCCGGGCTCGGTCCCAAAGACGTAGACGTGTTCAACCCGTACGACGGCTACCTCCAGTTCACCCAGGAATTCCTGGAGGGCTTCCAGTGGCACGGTGTGAAGCGGGGAGAGGCGCTGGACTTCTACGCGGGGGATATCAGAGTCGAGGGGCCGCATCCCTTCCTATCCAGCGGTGGAAACAACGGGACCGGGCGCACCCGCACCGCCCTCTTCATTGATAGCATTGAACAGCTTCGTGGAATGGCGGGCAAGCGGCAGATCAGGATACGGTGTGAGACCGCTCTCGCGGGCGCTACTACACCCACGGGTAACGGCTTCATCATGTTCAGCAAGCACCCCAGCTAGATCTTCTGCGTAGGCGGTAGCCCAGTTCACCTGTGGGCCTGCGTCGCCTTAGGGCGCAGGCCCCACCGATTGGCATAATGGCAATAACTTTGCCAAAGTCGCAGCACTTCTCTTGTCCCTTGGAACCGTCCCGCTTCAGCAACGTTGTAAGTTGCTTTGGTCACTGCAACGCCTGGTATATTTAGCGCTGACAAGATAATAGCGCCTGCCACGAAAGGATTGGCAACATGGAGATTAGAGACAGTCATTGCCATGCTACACCTAGATGGGGCGAGCCGGTGGAAACTCTGTTGGGAGAGATGAACAGAAACGGAGTGTCTACGGCGGTGCTAATGCAGTCAAGTGGAGAGGACGACAGCACCTATATGATGGAGTGCAAGCACCGTTTCCCAGGGCGCTTTTCTCTAGTCGTGAGGGTGCTCACTGAACGGGCCGATGCCACCGAGCAACTTGAGAGGAAGGTAAAGGAGGGGGCAGAGGGTCTGCGCTTGACTCACACTACCCGCTCCCCTGGCAAAGACCCGCTGGCTATCTGGCACAAGGCCGCGGAGTTGGGCATTCCTGTGAGCGTTAGTGGATCCTTGGCTGGATTTGGCTCGCCTGAGTTCGAGGGGGTCGTGAAGGAGTTGGGCAACCTAACAATAGTCATGGAACATTTGGGCCACAGCGGCGGGGGTGGGCCAGACAGGACCGGCCCGCCATACGAGCCTTTTAGGAAGGTTGTGGAGCTGGCCAAGTACAAGAATGTATTTATGAAGGTACCAGGCTTTGGAGAGTTTGCTAACGTAGCACGCCCTTTTAGGAATTTCCCCTTCGATAGTGTGCCACCATTGATTGAAATGGCCATTGACGCTTTTGGGGCCAGACGGCTCATGTGGGGCAGCGATTTCCCGCCGTCGGCCGGGCGGGAAGGCTATCGCAACGCTTTGCGGTTCCCCATGGAACATGTCCGTTTCAAGAGCGCCGACGACAAAGAATGGGTCTTTGGCAAGACTGCCAGCACACTATGGCGTTTCGAGTAGTTGCATTGCGCCCTACACTATGCGTACGCGGCAACTCCTTGGGTGAGCGGCGTCAAGCAGGCTAAGCTAGCCAATGGGGACAGAGTCCCCATCCGGTGCTTCCCCTTTGGTGAGAGACCCCCACCATCCCGACTAGTCGGAATGGACTCCCATTTTTCAACAGACTGCTAGGCCCATCCCTGTACAGCCACCCATTACCCCCGAGCGACTTTAGGTATTACGTGCTCGCCCAGCATCTCCAGTTGGTTAGTCATCATGTCCTGGTTGTTCGTGAACTTTCCATGCCTGTACGAGGGCAGATGAACCACATACGTATCGGCCCCTACGTCGCCTACGGAGCGAATTCGGCTCACCATGTCGTCCACATGGGTCATTGGGAAGGTGGAAATGTAGACGCGTTCGCCCTCTTTGCCAATGCCTCTGGTAACCGCTTCGCCAGCCTGGGCTCGGTCCGTGGTCAGGTGGTGCCTAACACCCCCAACTGCAAAGTAGGGCTTGCCCTGGCGCCCGTACTCCTTCCACAGCTTGTTGATCTCCTCCCATCCAGCCGCCAGTGCCTCGAGGGACCCGCCCTCGCGGCCACCGGCGCCGGGAACCCACCCCTGGCAGTACTCGGCGATGCGCCGGAAGGGTCGCTTGCCCGTGGCCCCCACCAGGATGGGTGGATGCGGCTGTTGGAGGGGACGCACAGATATGGTCATCTCATCAAAGTTGACGTACTTGCCGTGGAACGATGCCACAGGATGAGTCCACAACTCTATCATGCACTTCAAATACTCATCGGTCATGTCTCCCCGTTCATGGACGTTGAGGCCCAGGGCGGCAAACTCCTGCTCGTTGTATCCGGTGCCAGCCCCCAGCATCAGCCGCCCGCCCGAAAGGGAGTCCACAGTGGCAGCGCACTTGGCCTGCTGAATAGGAGGCCGGTATGGGATAACACATACGTTCTGACCAAGGATGGGCGCCCAGCCCTGGACGTTGGTCACCGCGGAGACATACGACATGGATGTCCATATGTCCATGTACCCGTTGCCATAGCCCACGTACTGATGAGGAGTGAAAATGACGTGGTCTTCGAAATGGAGGGAATCCACGCCTATCTCCTTGGCCTTCTCACATATGGCCCAGATGGCGTCTCCACGGAGCCACCGAGCATAGGCCGGCAGTATAACCCCAATCTTCATCCGACACCTCCTGACTGTGGTGGCGATAGTATACGCCCGTCAACCTGCTCTTTGAACAGGATGCATTCCTACGTTGGTCGGCCATCATGCAATGAAACTTGATAAAAGCTGGGCACAAATGGGCGCATGACGCAATATCCATCCAACAACCGCATGTGCTCCGATAATCGTCAGCCCCACTCCACCCCGAGCGTTGACACGGCACCCATGACTCCGTAAAATGCGGCTAGTTGGCAGACACACCGCTGTTGGAGGGGCATCATAATGGACTTTCAATACCACTATACCAATGAGCAGGAGCGGTTCAGGGAAGAGGTACGAAGCTGGCTGCAAGCCAACATTCCTGAAGAGATGAAGAACCCAGTGGAGACGGACGACTTCACCCCGGAGATGTACCAGTTCTGGCGACAGAAGCACAAGGAGATGGGCGCCAAGGGCTGGATGTACCCCACCTACCCCAAGGAGTACGGTGGAGGAGGGTTCAGCGTATCGCACGACATTGTCATTCAAGAGGAGTTCCGCAGGCACGGGGTCAAGGGGCCTTTTAGCAACAGCCTGCTCATTCCATCTCTCTTCGTGTGGGCCACCGAGGAGCAGAAGCAGAGGTGGCTTGTGCCGTTCCTGAAAGGGGAACAGGTCTTCTGGCAGAAGTTCACCGAACCCAAGTCCGGCTCCGACCTGGCCAGCTACCAAAGCACGGCCGTCCGCGACGGCGACGACTGGATCCTAAACGGGTCAAATGCCTTTGTGAGCGCCCATTGCTCACCAGCCCCCGACTGGCTCTGGGGCCCCATGCAAACAGACCGCAATGCGCCGCGCCACCGGAACCTGGGCTTTTTCATGATCCCATATCCATCCCCTGGGGTGGAGGTCAGGCCCCAGAGTCTGGTTCACGGCACGGAGCAGCACATGGTCTTCCTGACAGACGTAAGGATCCCTGGGGACCACCTTATCGGCGGCGACCACGACGGCTGGCAGGTAGCCAACACCACCCTGGAACAGGAGCACGGAGGCCGTGGCTCGGCCGGCTACTCCGACGAAGTGGTGGACAACCTGGTGGACTACATGCAAGCGAAGATGCGCGGCGGGAAGAGCCCAGGCGAAAACAGGGTTGTCCAGCAGGTCGCAGTGCAGGCGTATATCGAAGCCCATCTGGACAGCCTATTCGGCAGCCGCACCTACTGGATGTATACGAACAGAATGGAGATAAGTTGGGAGGGCGCTGCGAGCTCCCTGTACGGTCGGGAGTATACGATGCGGACCATGGGCAAGGTCAGAGATGTGATGGGTATGGACGCCCTCATTGGCAGCCACGATCCTCTGGCCCCCTATGGTGGAATGCAGGAGTTCGAGCAGCGCGCACGGTTCATCCGGCAGCACGGCGCTGGAAGCCTGAACATCAATAGGGTGGTGGTGGCCCGACGCATAGGCATCAGCCGTACACAGGAACGGCCTGCACCCACCCCTGCCACGGCAACTCGCTTCGCTGCCTAGTGCCAGCCAATTCATCGGCCTCGCTTCTAGGTACAGTGGATACCCTCAGCCAATCTCCTGCCTTGGCCTTCGTTCGGCCTACATGTCGGCGCACGCCGTGGGCGGACGTCAAGCGGTATGGTACAGTATGAGCAGGGAGGCACATTGGCATGGTGAGTGAACCGAAGCCCCATGTTATAGAGCTTACCATCAGCGACGGCGTGGCGCTCCTGACACTGAACCGGCCACCCGTGAACGCTCTGAACCAGGCTACGCTGAAGGAGATAGCGGCGACTCTGGAGCGGTGCGCCTCTGACCCGCACGTCCGCGTTGTAATCATTGCCTCTGCCTTTCCTAATGTGTTTAGCGCCGGGGCAGACCTGCAGGAGCTCAAAGGGCTGCGACGCCCCAGCGAGATCCGTGAGTTCGCAGCCAGCGGGCAGGCAGTGTGTGACCAAATCGAATCGTTGCCCCAGCCTGTCATTGCTGCCGTGCGAGGTGTCGCTCCGGGGGGCGCGTGCGAGCTAGCTATGGCATGCGACCTAAGAGTGGCCGGACAGTCGGCGCGCTTCGGCCAGCCGGAGGTTAACCTGGGCTTCGTTCCCGGATGGGGAGGAACCCAGCGTCTGCCCCGCCTAATCGGTAGGACTGCGGCGCTGGAGCTGCTGATGACTGGAGAGTTGATTACAGCGGAACGGGCCCTGGCCCTGGGGCTAGTGAACAGGGTGGTGCCGGATGACCAGGTGCTGGCGGAGGCCCGGCGGATTGCAGAGGTGCTCCTGACCAAGCCGCCCAAGTCTTTGATGTGGATCAAGCAAGCGGTGCACCAGGGATTGGACCAGTCCCTCCGGGACGGCCTGGCTTTAGAAGCTGGCCTCTTCTCGCAATCCAGGGCAACCCAGGACGCCCAGGAGGGCATTCAGGCGTTTCTGGAGAAGCGGCAGCCTCGCTTCGGCGGCCACTAGCAAGCCACTAAAAGTGTCACCCTGAGTCCCGAGGCTTCGGGACGAAGGGTCTGGGGCCAGGGGGTAGATATGAGTGGCTGGCAAGATAGGCTTCATGGCGACCCGCTTCCCTGGCTGCTGGAACCCGACCAGGCTCAACCAGCCGTTCGCTACTTTGCCCTGCGCGACCTCCTGGGCCGCAGCACCTACGACTCTGAGGTACAAGAGGCGCGCACCGCCATTATGTCAACTGGCCCCGTGCCAGCCATCCTTGCTGCCCAGAAAGCGGATGGCTACTGGGAGAAACCAGGACCGGGATACGAGCGGTACACTGGCACTACTACTCAGGTCAACTTCCTGGCTCAGCTTGGTGCCGATGGCTCCGATCCCCAGGTGCAAGCCGCCTGCCAGTACGTCCTGTCCCATTACATAGCTAGCAACTGTGGTCTGTCGGGGACTGGCGCCCCCTCGAACTTCGTTCACTGCCACGCGGGCAACCTGGGAGCGGCCCTCATAGACTTGGGCTGGCTGGGCGACCCACGCTTGCAGCGTGCCCTGGAGTGGCATGCCCGCGCTGTTACCGGCCACGGTGTTGCAGGCCAGGAAGCTAAAGGCACCACCGAGAAGTACTACAAGTCAGGTACGACCGGGCCTGGATTTGCCTGCGCCGTGAACGTTGGCCTGCCATGTGGTTGGGGAGGTATCAAGGCATTGCTGGCATTCAGTAAGGTGCCCGCAACGCAGCGAACGCCGCTCATTGGCCAAGCCATCCGGCAAGGGGTAGATTTCTTGTTCAGCCGTGACCCTGCGGTTGCCGACTACCAATTCGGCACGGGGAGCAAGCCCAGTGGAAACTGGTTCAAGTTCGGCTACCCCATGAGCTACGTTGCCGACGTATTGCAGAACCTGGAAGTGCTGGCCACCCTGGGACATGCCAAAGACCCAAGGTTGGCCCATGCCCTGGAACTGGTGGAGAGCAAGCAGGACGGCCAAGGACGCTGGCAGATGGAATATACCTACAATGGCAAGACCTGGGCCGACATTGAGATGAAAGGCCAGCCCAGCAAGTGGATCACCCTGCGCGCCCTCAGGGTGCTGAAGGCTAGCTATGCCCGGTAAAGACCAATCCGCTACGCGCCTCCGAAGCGGAACAGCCGCTCCAGGCCCTTCTTGGTGTCGCTGGCCACCCGCGAGCTATCCGCCGAGTTCACGCGGCGTTTGAAAAGCCAGTAGGTGAACTCCTTTAGCTCCGTAAGAGAGATAGAGGCGGTGTCGCGGCGGCCCATCTCCTGCCGAAAGGCTCTCAGAAGGGCCTCGCGGGTATCGCCGTACACCCTCTGATGGGCCAGTTCCACCGCGTCGTTGCTGTCCCGCAGCCCCAGACTCGCGCGCTCCTTGCCTATCTCCTCCTCCACCGCCAACAGCAGCGACTCCTCTGCGACTACCCCGTAGAAGTAGTTGAGATGAGCGCGGTACTTCTCTGGCCCCATCAGGCTCCGGAACTCCGACTCCGGAATATCTTTCGGGAGCCTGCTCTGGAACAGAAGTGCTTCCTTCTCCGCCTCGGGTACAAGGCCATCAATCCCTCCCAAAAGCCTACCTGCCAGGGTAATCCAGTCAAAGGCCTCACCAAGCAGAAGATACTGGTACCGGTCGCCGTCTATCTCCTCCTGAGGAAGCGGCCAGCGGCCCACGGCCTCCAGCAACGCCCGCGGCCATTCTTTGCCCTCCGAGATGGCGCCTCTCAGCCAATCCACCACTTCGCGGGCAGCCAGGGCTTCCGGATGGGCCTTCAGGTCCACCTCTTGCTGTCCTACCCGCGGACGGTGTTTTCTGGGCGCTTTGTTCATGTTCCCGTTCGAATCCTATTCGCATCCTGGCAGGGTGATGAAATACTCCTGCGACCATCCCCCTGGCCCCCTTCCTGGCCAGGAAGGGGGTGAAAGATAGACCTGGGGGATACCCCCAGACCCCCACCAAAGGGGCTTCGCCCCTCTGGACTCTCCTTTTTCAGCAGACTGCTGGGCCGATAAGGTTTGGGGCGCTACCCTGGATGCGCGGCGTGCCAAGAGCATGGGGCGATGCTAACGGCATGCTCTGTGTGGCATTGTCACGCCGGGGCAGTGGTCACACTGCGCCTGCCAGGGCCTTGGCGTATGTCAGGGAGACGTTACCCTTATCCAGCTCTTTCCTGAGATTTGGATGAGATTCGTGACGCTCGATGAGGTTTGCCAGGATGCCGGCGCCATCCACTTCGCCAATCAGCACTGCCCCCACCAACCTATCCCCCTCAAAGACCAGCTTCCTGTAGCTCTCGCCGGACATGGACGAGAGTTCCTGATGTCGCTTGTCCACGCCGCTTACCTCGCCTATGGAGATGCATGGGAGGCCCAGAGGTGTGAATGCGTTCACCTGAACGTTTCGCAGGCACGGCGCACGCACGCCAGCCATGTTCAGACCTGCCACGCGTCCTTGCTCCACGGCGTTCAGTATGGTGGCGTTGACCCTTGATTGACCTGTGACTCCGTCAACAGCTTCGGCCACGTCACCGGCAGCGTAGACGCCCTGGACGCTGGTCTCGCAATAGTCGTTGACCAAAGCGCCGGTCGCAACCCGCACACCACTGCCTTCCAGCAGGCCCACGTTAGGAGCGACCCCCGTGGCCAGGATGGCTACCTGGGCCTGCACGCGGGTACCGGAGGCCAGGGACAGAGACAGGCGACCACGGCGCGCCTCAATTCCC
>JAUSCR010000016.1 GCA_030651175.1 Dehalococcoidia bacterium | reverse complement strand
TTCAGTCTGGGTGTGAAAGGTTGTTCTCGCATTGTGCCAACGGCTCTGTGTGAGAAAACGATCCACTCCGGACGTTCTGGAGAGGCCACAGGGTCCTTTTGACGTTCATAGGCGTTCTGATACCATCTTTCAGAGACAGCCGCATTTACCTCAGAAGATGTCGAGTCAAGGACCAGCGCACCACATTTCTCCGGGTAATCCAGTCCAAATTGCTGTGCCATATAGCCGCCCCACTCCAACCCGTATACTACGGCCTTTTTTATCTCCAGTTTGTCAAGCAGACGGGCCAGGTCTGACGCCACTAAAGGAAGGGAGTACTTTGCTGCCTCAGAAGACTCTCCTTGCCCGCGATACTCCCACCATATTGCCCGTCCGAAATCAGCCTTCCAGTAACCTATCTCAGCCAGCAGTTGTTTCTTGCCGCTCGGGTATCGGGTCTCATGGTGCTTTGGCCCCCAGGTCATATGGTCGGATTGACACAATACAAAGGCTAGTGGACCCTGACCGACCTCCTCGTAGTGGATTGTTACATCCCCCAAGTCCATTGTTGCCATCTTGGCCTCCTTTATGCTAAGGCGGTGATTTTCTGCCGCGCAGCCACCTTTCATGGGACAGGTTAATCCCAGGCAGGACAGTTCACAATCCCCCTTGCCATATTTCTTCCTGGTCTATTACATCCCTCCCTTCCTACCCGACATTTCCCATTTCCGGCCCGTGCGAGCCAACACAGGGCCGACAGGAGAGGTGTGCCACGGCCTGCTGTTCCAAGCCAGGCGGAGGGCCGGCAGGCCCTAACAGGGTGATGAAAAACTCCCTCTACCATCCCCCTAGCCCCCTTCCTGGCCAGGAAGGGGGTGAGAAATATATCTGGGGGATACCCCCAGACCCCCAGCGGGAACCGAGGTTCCCTGCGCCTTCTTGACTTTTGAGACAACGCCAAGCCAGGCGGAGGGCCGTTAGACCCTAATCCGGAACGTTCAGGCTGACGATGATGGCGGCGTTGGCCATGATGGTGGAGTCGTCGCTTTGCCCCCCGCTCGGAATCTCAAGCCCACCTTCCACCACGTTGATGCTCTTGATGCCATAGGGCAACTCCAGAAGGACCTCGCCAGGTCTCACCGATTCGTGGTTCGGAACGGCGACGGTTACTTCCACGTGCATCAGACGCGGGTCGTATCCGAAGACGTGGGGGAAGGCCGGGCTGCTGTGCCGGAGGGCGTCAAAGACGGCCCGCCGCGCCGCCTTGGTGGAGTCCTTGCCGTGCATGTCCACACCGGTTCCCATTTCCAGGAGGCATCGTCGTAGCGTCATGTCGTCCTCTCTCTTTTGCCCAACTGAGGTTGATTAGTCTGATATGAACTGAGTATACAGGAAGCTCTGGCCTATGGGGAGGAGGGGGTGGGCTTGCCTCATATGCTCATTGGTTCTATAATAGTTCTGAAATGGAACTACGGAGGTTAGACTATGCCTGTGAGTCTTTCTATCAAGAACGTGCCAGACGATGTGGCAGAGCGCTTGCGCGAAAGGGCCAAGAGGAACCACCGCTCCCTTCAGGGTGAGCTGCTGGCGCTGCTGGAGGAGGCGACGCTGAAGAAGACGCTGACAGTGGAGGAGGCGCGTGAACGGGTGAAGGCTAGCGGTTTGAAAACGGAACCTGACTCGGTGCAGATCATCCGGGAAATGCGGGAAGACCGCGATCGTGAGTTGGAGGAGCGGAGCCGGAAGCCGACCTAACCCCTGGCCCCTTCCCGCTGCGGGAAGGGGGACGAAGAAGGCGCGCCGGCGTATGGGGAAGAGGGGAGGTGGCGGGAGTTGAACATGGAACGGATGGAGACTAAGATAGGGAAGAGAGTTGGGAGGTGTGCCCATGATTGCGGGGTACATTCAGAAGGCGATGGCAAGCGCCGTGGTGGAGAAGATAGGGGAAGGGGAGTACGCGGCCTCGGTACCTGGTTTCGTAGGGGCGTTGGGCTTCGGCAAGACCAGAAAAGAAGCGAAGGATGAGTTGCGGGATGTCTTTGAGGAGTGGCTGGTGGCGACGCTGCGGGCGGACGATGAGCTTCCGGAGATGGACGGGGTTAGCCTGAACTTTGGGGGCAAACGATGGCAAAAGCAGCCAGTAGGCGGACTTACCTAACTCCTAACGCTTTAAGCCGCTGGCTAGGCTCATGGTGCGAGGCCGACATAAGAGTTGATTTCAACTGTGTTTGGGCGGTGCCGCTCAACAGGACCACGGTACGCCCTGCGGGAACCCTGCTGACCACAACCGGCCCTCCACAGGCCCCCAAGGATTCCAAATGGTATTGTCCACGGGCAACTGCCACGTCAATGGTATCGCCTTCTGCTACCCATATATCACAGCCGAAACACAAGCCTTTGTAACTAGGCATTTGTTATTCCCTCCCCGATGCTCCCGTCAGTGTGGACTAAATGCTTTCCTGGAACAAGGTAGGGGAAACGGTGCCCTTAGCGCAAGTGGGAGATGGCAGAGGCTTCACTTTGTCTTATCCTCTGTACACTGACCTTGCTATGTCCCTTTGGCTGAAGTTCTGTCGTACTGAGCCCATTTGACTTGCCTTTCCGCCGCTTGTGGACTTTGCTCACCAGAGGGCTTACGCACTATATGCAGGTACTTGAACCCACGTAGATAAAAGTTGAACCGCAAGGCCCGATTGTGCCACATTCCTGTATTGGAGGTCTGGGAGCGCCGAGTCACGCTGATTGTATCCATAGGTTCGAAGTGCCGAGTAAGCCGTTCATAGATTTTGAAGCCCACAGGGGTAAACTTATGCTTCACCCACTGGTCGCCAATTAGCCAACCAAGAACTTTCCCTGGCTTGAGTATTCTGTGGGCTTCTATCATGACTTTCTCAAGTTCATCGTAGAATTCCTCAGCTTCAGCAGAAATATTGCCAAAGGAGAGCGGACTATCGTTGTACTTGATGTTGTCTCCGTAAGGAGAATCAATAAAGATCATGTCCACGGAGCTATCTTCTAACGGGATGTGGCGAGCATCATTCTGGATGATGTCCGAGCGCGTTGGGACTATGTCATAGCCGCGGACACGACGACCTTCCTCTCGGCACACGTCTATGGTAGTGCCGCTGCCACACATGGGGTCAACTACCAAGTCGCCCGGTAAGGTGTAGCGCTTTATCAGGTTGTAAATGATGAAAGCTGGCGTAACCCCAGCGTACTTGTTATTGCCTTTGGGATTACGCCCATAGCTCTGCTTTGGATAGTCCCAGAGGGTTGTGGATTCCAGGCTTGGCCGGTCATAGTCTAGGCGAGTGATGCCCCTTTCTCTCCTTGCCTTCACTAACCTGCGTCTGATTTGGTGAAGGGCATCGGCAGAAGGTACTGCAATAGGAGATGTCGGTTGACGGCCGTTTCCACAAGCCTGCAACAAATCGTGAAGCGCGTCGGTTTCAAAGTCGTGGAGTAGCGAATGTGCACGGATATTCACTTGGTTCAAGCTTTCTTTGGCCTGGGATATGATACGTTGGCCGTTGGTCTGGCGTATCTTGACTTGATAAGGGTATTGGCCTTTCCAGGCATCGGGAACCAGACGATAGCCGCCATTTGAAGTTGCTTCAAATGTTCCGGCAAGAGTGTTCGACTCCACGTTGAGCAAGAATAGTTTGTCACCAGGCTCAATCATTAGGACCTGATCCCGTGCCAGCATGTCTGCACCGAAGAGGCCGAGCTCGTAGCAGGCGTTTTCGGTGTTATCGGAGGTTTTTAGGATTAGGCCCTTAGACATCGCTTTTTCCCGAGATAGGAGAGATTCCAACTTGCTTACAAGGGTTAATAGGCCTTTATCCACAAATCTAGGTCTTGCACGACTCTATCAATGGTCTTGAAAGTCAAGGGATTGCTGACGATTTGCAACTGAGTTAGCAAGTAGACGCGGTCATACATGGCTTGAGCCAATGTGACTGTCTTGCCTGGCTTTCTTGCCCTGTCGGCAGTCGTAGCGTGCTTCAATAGGCTCTTGTCGATTGTCACAAAACAGAACTTTATGCCTCTAGCCTTCAGCTTTTCTGCCCAATATAAGTCTTGTTGGTAACGTTCAGCTGCTGAAGACTTACAGCTATAGACACTGATGACTCTGGTCGGTTTCTCGCCATTTAGCAGCATGGCGACTACATCAACATTGGACTCAGCTCTTTCAGGCTGCGTGATTTGGCCTTTGGGCCAAACCAACTCCGATAGGATCCCTTCTCTAACGTCCTGCGGTGTTTCATCCCCTCTGGTGACTCGAATTCTCTGCGCCAGTGGACTTGTGTTTACTTGGTCAATAATGATTTTCTGGCTTACTCGCTCGAACGCTCCGCCGCTGGCCGAATTCCAACCTTGCCCTGGATTCTGCAAGCCCCGTCTTCTGCCATCCTCTTCGCTCCAGTGTTGAAGCGCTTCCCACGCGGCGCTATAGCTAGGATATTGAGGACGCAACTCCCAGAACTTCTCTACCAATTGCCCTGTAATGTCTTTCGGAGTCACAAGATAACACTAGCCTTCAAAGGAATCTTAGGTTTCATAGTTCATGATGAAGGAGGATGGCTTTTTTTTCAAGCATTTCATGTCCAGTTACTCCAAATCGCCCCAGGTGGGGCCTCTTCAGGTCTACTTTGATGGGGACGGAAAGCTCCGGGGATAGAAGCAATGCTATAATAGGCTAGAGGCTAAACAATGACAACGCTGCTAGAAGAGGTATTTGCCAGGGTCGCCAGGCTCCCGGAGGAGGAGCAAGACGCCATTGCCAGGTGGCTGATGGAAGAACTTGCCTCGGAGCACAAATGGGAAAGCCTCCTGGCCGGTTCTCAGGACAAGCTTACCTCCCTGGCTGACCAAGCTCTCTCCGACTACCGTCAAGGCTGGACCAGCCAGCTTGACCCCAAAGCTCTGTGAACTCCCATACTACCCAGCCTTTTCTGCAAGCATACCCTCGTAGGAGACGTTCACCAGACTCTCCACGCCAATGCGCCTGCTGGCGTCCAGAATCTCGATGCCTATAATGTGTCCCTGCTTGTCCACGTCAATGGTCACGCCCTCTTCTATGTCCAGGTTGTCGTCGGGCTGTTCGGGACGGAATTGGATATAGAGAGCGTCCGCCTCTCTGTCATACTCAACCTTCATTGGTTCACCTCCCGGGGGGTCTGTGTTTGCGAACAGCGGTTATTACCAGTATCTCACGATTTGTTTCGATCCACGTAACTCGAAGAAAGCCGTCGCCACTCCGTAGCCAGGAATGCGTTTTGCCACCTATGGCTGGCTCTGTTAACTCAGGGTTTTCGAGGCAAGATGCCACATCTCCATCCTCAATGCGGTGCCACCGCATCCGGTTGCGAGCATGGCGGGTGAAGCGTATGGCAGGCTTCCTTTGCATGTAGCTTTGGCCCTCATCCTCGCCTTCTCCCGCAAGGGGAGAAGGAACCTGACACTACTCCAAATCTCCCCATGTCGGCCCTAGCTTCAGGTCCACCTTGAGGGGGACGGAAAGCTGCATGGCGGAGGGCATAAGCTCCTGCACCATTACCTTCATACGCTCCATCTCCTGGGGCGGCACCTCGAATATAAGCTCGTCGTGGACCTGGAGGAGCATGCGGCTGTGGACGGCTTGTTCCTTCATGCGGGCATGGATGCGGATCATAGCTATTTTGATGAGGTCGGCGGCGGTGCCCTGCACGGGCATGTTGATTGCCATGCGCTCGGCGGCCTGGCGCACCTGGAAGTTGGAGTGGTTTATCTCGGGAATGTAGCGGCGGCGTCCCAGCATCGTCTCAACGTAGCCGCGCTCGCGGGCCTGGGCTTTTGTCTTGTCGATGTAGTCGCGGATGCCGGGGTACTTG
>JAUSCR010000008.1 GCA_030651175.1 Dehalococcoidia bacterium | reverse complement strand
TCGTACACGCCGCGCGACTTGATACCCACGAACCTGTTCTCCACCATGTCCTCGCGGCCAACGCCATTGATGCCCCCAACCTGGTTGAGATAAGCAAACAGGGGCAGCGCCCCTTTACAAATGACGCCATCGCTCAGGTTGCGCACCTCCACTGGGTTGCCATCTCGGAACTCGATCTCCAGCTCCGTCTCCCGGTTGGGGGCGCGGCGGGGAGAGCGGGTCATCTGAAACATGCTCTCCCTGGGCCTGCGGCTAGGGTCTTCCAGTTCCCCCGCTTCGTAGCTGATGTGCATGAGGTTGGGGTCGCTGCTCCACGGCTTGCGGCGTGTGGCCTTCACCGGGATGCCGTTCTTTTTTGCGTAGCGCAGCATGTCCGGGCGGCCCTGGAATTTTTGTAGGAACACAGGGTCCCGCCAGGGGGCGTAGACCTCCATCTCAGGAGCCAGGGCGTGGTAGGTGAACTCGAACCGTACCTGGTCGTTGCCCTTGCCTGTGGAGCCGTGAGACAGCACCTGTGCCTTCTCTTTGTGCGCCGCCTCTACCTGGGCCTTGGCGATGAGTGGCCTGGCCAGGGATGTGCCCATAAGATACCTGCCCTCGTAGACGGCGTTGGCGCGGATGGCAGGGAATATGTAGTCGGTGACGAACTCATCGCGGAGGTCTTCCACGTAGGTCTGGGCAGCGCCAATCTGAGATGCTTTGCCGATGACCTCCTCCATGACCTCCTCCGCGACCTCTTCCTGGCCAAGGTTCGCCGTGAACGTGACCACCTGGTCGCCACGGCTCACCAGCCAGTGAAGGATGACGGAGGTGTCCAGCCCGCCGCTATAGGCCAGTACGATTTTCTTGGGTGTAGCCATGCCTTTGCTTCAACCTTTGCTAGAAATTGTCACATTCATTGGCTGACTTTGCCAGCCAGATGGTTGCGCAGCAACTCCCAATTGTTTTTGTATGGTTCAACCTCTTCTACGCCCGGCGTCCAATTCCAGTACCTATTGGTATAGTGGTTAAACGCGCTGTGTACCGCTCCTGATGGAACGATAAAGACTTCAGGTAGCGCCTGCTTTGCCAATTCTGTGTTCACGAACTCACCCCCCTTTAGGTTGACAAACACGAAAAAGAGATCGGGGTGATTCAGTCGTGCTGCCCGTTCACCTATAACCCAGTCGTATTGATAAGGCACTTTTTTCGGTCCCCTACCTCTAGTTCTCAAAGCCTGACTAGAGGTCTTCACCTGTAGGGACACGGTTGATGCTCCATCCAGGAGACCCACAAAAATGTCTACAGAGGGCGCATTGCCGTGGGTTATTGCCGCGTGGAATCCCCGCGCTGCCAATTGAGAAGCAACGTAATAAACTCCAGCCGTACCAGTTAACACGCCAGAAACCTTAGCCATGTTCTCCCGCCCCGCCCCAGATTCTTCGCTACGCTCAGAATGACAGAGAGTGTCACCCTGAGTCCCGACGCCGGGACGAAGGGTCTGGGGAGGTTGGGGACTGTGTCGCCCCGCCCCAGATTCTTCGTCGCCCCGACACATCGGGACTCCTCAGAATGACATTCCTTCAGCCAAGTCTACCCAATAGGGGTTCATCGAATCAATGAGCACGGCCTTCTTGCTACGCACCCAGCCCTTTATCTGCTTTTCTCGCGCAATCGCAGACTCTACCTCCATTGTTGTTTCGTAGTACACGAGCTTTGCGATATTGTACCTGCTCGTGAAACCTTCCGCCAACTTGTTTCGGTGCTCATACACACGGCGGGCTAGGTCATTGGTCACGCCGGTGTACAGCGTTCCCCGATAGCTGGACATGATGTAAACGAAGTATTGGTTCATGGTGTCTGTGTTGCCCCGCCCCAGATTCTTCGCTCCGCTCAGAATGACATCAAAACACCTTCCCCAGCCCGCTCTCCAGCCGTACCAGGCCCATGTCTACCTCTTCCTTGGAGATGGTCAGAGGCGGCATTAGGCGAATGGCGTTGGGACGCACGGCGTTGAGCAGCAAGCCCTCCTGATTGCAGGCCGAGAGCAGCTTGGCTGAAATCTCGGCGTTGAACTCCAAAGCCAGTAGCAGCCCCATGCCACGGACATCGGTGATGTAGGAGTGCCGGGCCTTCAATCCTTCCAGTCCCTTTCTAAGATACGCTCCCATTGTTTTGGCGCGGGCAGGTATGTCGTTGTCCACGGTGAATTGGGCGGCGGCGTAGGCGGCGGCGCAGGTGAGGACGTTGCCGCCAAATGTAGAGCCGTGGTCGCCGGGTTCCAGGACAGCAGCCTTTTCCTTGGCCAGGAATGCGCCGATGGGCACGCCTCCACCCAGGCCCTTGGCCAGTGTCATAACGTCCGGCTCCACGTCAAAGGACTGGTAGCCAAACAGCGTGCCCAGGCGACCCATGCCAGTCTGCACCTCGTCGAACATGAGGAGGAGACCATGCTGGTCGCACCACTGCCGCACCGCTTTCAGATACCCCTCGGCTGGGACGTTGACGCCGCCTTCCCCCTGCAATGGCTCCAGCAACACAGCGCATGTTTTGTCTGTAGTGGCGCGTCGTATGGCTGCCAGGTCGTTGTACTCCACGTTGACGAATCCCTCGGGCAGCGGCTTCCAGTTCTCCTGGTAGTGTGGCTGCCCAGTCGCAGCCACCATGGCCAGGGTGCGCCCGTGGAATGAGTTGAGGGCGGTGATGACTTCGTAAGCACCGTTGCGATGCAGCCGCCCGTACTTGCGGGCCAGCTTCACAGCGCCCTCGTTGGCCTCTGCGCCGCTGTTGCATAGGAAGACCCTGTCCATGCAGCTATTCTCCACCAAGACTTGCGCTAGCTGGAGCTGCGGCACGGTGTAGAACTGGTTGGATGTCTGCATAAGGGTGGCTGCCTGGGCACGGATGGCGTCCACTATGGCCGGGTGGCAGTGGCCCAGGTTATTCACCGCCCAGCCGGCGGTGAAGTCCAGGTACTCCTTGCCGTTTTCATCCCATACCCTGGTGCCTTGCCCGCGGACTATGGTCACAGGCTGGCGGCGCACTGTCTGCATGTAATACTTGCGCTCTATCTCTTGCCAGGATGTCATTTCTTCTCCTCCTGCATTAGCTGGGCCAGCGCGCGCACCGCATCCTCCAGGCTGATAAGGCCGTTCTTCAGGTCCTGGAGCGCCTTCTGGATGCGTTCCAGCCGCTGGGCAGCCTCCGATATCCCAGGAGTTGGCTGGCCGCCGGATGGCGGCGGCGGTGTCACGGTGCCCGATGGCACGCCCAGAAGCGCAGCCAATGCCCCGTCCAGAGTCGGCTCCATGACAACCTTCTTGGATGAGGCCAGAATGACGCGTTTCAGCTCAGGAAGCGCAAGGTCTTGAGCCTGCAAGAAGATAGGCTCCACGTACAGTATGGACTCGCCAATGGGGATCACGAGTAAATTACCCCTGATTACCTTGGAGCCTGCCTGGCTCCAAAGAGTGAACTGCTGGGAAATGAATGTGTCGTTATCTATGCGCGCCTCTACCTGGCTGGGGCCGTCTACCTGGGCGCCGCGTGGGAATTCGAAGAGAACCAGCTTGCCGTATTCATTCCCGTCCATGCGTGCCGCCAACCAGGCCACCATGTTGGGCTTCTGCGCTGGTGTGAACGGAAGGATCAGCACAAACTCCACCCTATCCTCTCCGGGGAGCTTCATGATGACGTAGTAGGGAGCCACTGGTTGCTGCTTGCTAATGAAAACCTCTGTGGGGACGCTCCACTGGTCTTCTTTGTTGAAGAACACCGTGGGATCTGTCATGTGGTACTGGAGGTAGCTTTCCGCCTGGACGGTAAAAAGGTCCTCTGGGTAGCGAAGGTGGGCCCGCAGGAAGGGCGACATCTGCTCCAGGGGCTTGAACAGACCGGGGAAAATAGTTCCGTAGACCCGGACTATTGGGTCATCGGGATCAGCCACGTAGAATTCCATGGTGCCGTGGTACGCGTCAATTACCACCTTCACACTGTTCCTGATGTAGTTGAAGGAGTTGTTGAATGGGCGTGAATACGGATATCGGTCTGTAATGGTATAGGCATCCTGGATCCACACCATACGGCCGTCCTCCACTACCAGGTATGGATCCCGGTCCAGCACCAGGAAAGGCGCAACCTTTCTGATTCTGTCCTGAATGTTGCGATAGTACTGGATCCTGCTCTCAGCCGTGATCTGGCTGCTTATGAGAATATTGACGTCTGCAAACTGCCATGCGTAGGCCAGACGGCGCAGAGGGCCGCTGAGCTTTACACCACCATCTCCCGCGTATTTGACATATACGGGAAGGTCCTCTTCCGTAGGACGGTCAAACTCCGCCTGGAGGCTGTTGACTATGACGTAGTTGCCCGTGTTCTCACCAAAGTAGACCTCCGGCCTGGTGATTGGTATGGGCCCCTTGGGAGGAACGTCCTGGACGAAGAACACTGGCTTGCCATCGCCGGTGAACTCCGTTACGGGGCTGGCCGCGGCGCCGTACCCGTGGGTATACTGCAGCCGCTGGTTGACCCACCGCTGCGCCTCAGCAGGCAGGTTTTGGGGGAAAAGCTCCCGGGCCCCAATGAGGACTTGCCGGTACTCGCCATTCACGGTGTACCTGTCCACGTCAACGTCCTTGAAGCTGTAGTACAAACGTAGATGCTGGATCTGGTTATAGACGTCCATGAGAGGAGCAGGGTCCCACAAACGGACGTTGTTGACTGTCGCTTTGTTGGCCTGAATGTCCCCCGCGGAGATCTCCGTCCGTGCTGAGTAGCGTCGCTCATCCACGCGGTCCAGGCCAAAGGCGGCCCTGGTGAACTGAATGTTCCTGGCTATGTAGGGCTTCTCTTGTTCCAGCTCATTCGGACCCACGGTGAGGCGCTGCACGAAAGAGGGATACAGATTGCCAACCAAAATGAGGGAGCCAACCCATAGGGCTACAGCTCCGATAATCAGGCGGGTGCCACGTGGCCCCCGTAGCGCGGGCAGCAGAGTAACCAAGAGGAGGACACCGGCTGCCACAGCAATGGCGGCGAGAAACAACTGGGCAGGCATCCTGGCATGAATGTCAGTGTAGGTGGCCCCAACGACTGCTCCAGTTTCGGAGAAGAGCAGGTTATACCGGCTCAAGAAGTGCCGAAACGCCAAGTCAAAGAATATCAAGCTCCCCAGCACTGCCAGATGGTTCCTAATCCAAGGTGTGACCACGAAGGGTACGCCGCGTAGCGAGGAGTGGGCCACATACACCAGGCCTGTCGCCACAATCAGCGCAGCGAAAACAGTCAAGAACCAGCTCTGAATCGTCTCCAGCACTGGAAGCGTGAAAACAAAGAAGGATATGTCCTTTTGGAACACCGGGTCCTGGATTCCAAAAAGTGTGGTGTTCACAAGTTTGAGCACAAGCTCCCACTTGCCGGACGCAGCAGCCCCCAAGACGATGCTTAGCACCAATGCCGCAGCTATGATCCCCACCACCAATAGCCGGTCCACCCAGCGGAGGAACTCGGCGGGCAGTGGCAGCACAGACTCCCCGCGCACGTGGCGCCGTGCCAGGATGACGTTTGGCGTTATCAGCAGGGCAACCAGTCCGGCTCCGGCAAGGAACAGCCAGACGCGCGTCCACAGAATCTTGCTGAATACGTTCAGAAAGCCAACGTTATCGAACCAAAGCCAGT
The DNA here is from genome assembly GCA_030651175.1 of Dehalococcoidia bacterium. Classification (GTDB taxonomy): domain Bacteria; phylum Chloroflexota; class Dehalococcoidia; order Lucifugimonadales; family SHYF01; genus SHYF01. The sequence goes on along the minus strand of JAUSCR010000008.1, from coordinate 1,764 downwards.
CGGTAAATATGATTCGCGCAACGTTGAGGCCCACCAGCAAGAGACCAACGGCACCAAGAGCCAGGCCCAACTTGAGCCACCTGCCTGTTTGTCCGGGCAGCGCCGTGACACCTTCCCAACCAGCAAATGGGGGAATCCCGCCGTTTTCGCGCACGTTAATTCACATCCTTTTCTATGCCGTTCCCGTCAGCCAGGTGCCACCACCCTTACCGTTGATGGCATTCAGTAGCGCCTGAGGGACCCGTCCGTCCAGTATGCGGGCTACCGTGACCCGCTCCAGAGCCTTTACACAGGCCTCCAGCTTGGGGATCATACCGCCGTCCGCCGTCCCTGAGGAGATTAGACCCCGGACTTCCCTAACTGTGACCCTGGGTATGAGGCGCTTGGATGAGTCCAGAACGCCCTCCACGTCTGTGAGAAAGACCAGCTTATCCGCGTTCAGCGCCCAGGCCAGATGGCCGACAGCAGTATCGCCGTTGATATTCAACAGTGTACACTCATCCTCTGCCTTCCCGGGCAGATAGATGCCCACGGGGGCCACCACAGGTATGTAGCCTGCCCGTATCAGCTCCAGCACTGGTTCCGGATTGACTCCCACGACCTCTCCCACTAGACCCAGCTCCGGATTGGCCGGCCTGGCTTGAAGGAGGCCACCATCGGCGCCGCTTATCCCAACAGCCCGCCCACCCAGGGACATGACCTTTGCCACCAGTTGCTTGTTGATGAGTCCGGCCAGCACTGCCACCACAATCTCCAGGCTGGGGGCGTCTGTCACCCGAAGCCCACGGACAAACCGTGGCGTCAGACCTTGCCGTTGCATCCACTGGCTGATGGCCGGGCCTCCGCCATGCACCACCACCGGCACACACCCCTGCCTTTGGAGTGTCACCAGGTCCTGGAGCGAGGTATCGGCCGCTCCCAGGGTGCTACCACCTATCTTGACAACAACGGGTCTGGAACTGGCAGGCATAGGAAACCTTTTCAGTCCACTGCTCGGGCTTTAGCAGTCAGGGACATGAATTCATCACGAGAATCATCCTCTACCCCCGCCTTTAGGCGGGGGCATCGATGCCGCAGCCTTCAGGCTGCGGTGATGGAGGGAAATTTGGGATAGGTTCATGAATGCTATGTGGTGTAGGCGCTGTTGAATGTTACGTAAGCCTCGCTGAGATCGCATCCCCAGGCAACGGCGCTCCCATTGCCCAGGTGGAGATTGACCCGGAAAGACACCTCCGGGCTTCTCATCTGGAGCACCACGGCGTCCTTGAAGAAGGGTATGGGCACCCCCTTCTCCATGAGACACACGTCGTTCACGTAGAGGGCCAGCCGTTCCTCCCGCACATGGGCGCCACTGCGTCCCAGGGCACCGATGATGCGTCCCCAGTTGGGATCGTTGCCGTGGACAGCCGTGTTTACTAGATTTGAGCTGGCGATGGTCCGGGCTGCCATGCGCGCCTCTTTCTCGTTCCTAGCGCCTTCCACTATGACCTCAAAAAGCTTGCTGGCCCCTTCACCCTCCCGGACGATCTCCTTGGCCAGATAAATGGATAGCTGGGTGACGGCCTCCTGAAAGAGAGTTGCTTCTGGGGGTCCTTCGCTAATGGGAGCGCCCCCGGCAGCGCCGTTGGCCATAATCAGGAGGGTATCGTTGGTGCTGGTGTCGCCATCCACGGAAATCATGTTGAAGGAGCGGTCGGCAGCCTGTTTTATGACGCGCTGTAGAAAAGAGGCCTCCACAGGGGCGTCGGTGGCAAGGACAGCCAG
>JAUSCR010000001.1 GCA_030651175.1 Dehalococcoidia bacterium | reverse complement strand
CAATCGGCAACGAATATCTAACCGCCCTCAAAGCCTTGTGGACCAGCAAGATTGCATCCTTCAATGGACGCTACGTCAGTTTTCAAGATGTCTCCGGGATTGATACCTTGCAAAAACCTCACCCGCCCATCTGGGTCGGCGGCAGCAGTGACGCCGCGCTCAAACGAGCTGTCCGCTTTGGTGAAGCCTGGCATCCTATTCGCTTTACTCTTGACTGGCTACGTAACAGCGGACTGCCGAGACTCCGTGAGATCGCTGAAGAAGCCCAGAGTCCAGTCCCTGCGCTGTCGCCTCGTATTCGCCTAACCATTACAGCTACAACACAGCCCGAGGAGACGCGACAGGTTGGCGAAGGGACAGTTGATCAGGTGCGACGCGACCTTGAAGCATTGGGTTCCCTGGGCGCTAGCCACGTCCTCTTCGACTGGTATACTGGCGATCTTGAGGCAACCCGTCGCCACGAGGCTGAGTGGAGTATGCTGGCTCTCCTTGCTGACCAGGTTCTCGACATGGAAAAACAGACCCTCCGATAGTGATGTTTCTGGTGATGGACTCTTGTCATGAATAGGCAAACTCCCCTTAGGGCGGCGAAGGGTGGCTCGCAAAACCACCACTCTTTGTGACGAGGGAAGGCTAGTGGGAAGCCAGGACGTGGTCAGTGCAGGTTCCAGGGCTTCGCCCCTCTGGACTCTCCTTTTTCGGCAGCCCGCTAGACCGTAGGGTGATATAGCAAACACTCATTGCCATGATTATACGCTGAGTCATCCTCTCCCGCTCCTGGCCCATGGCCGAGTGGACAGAAGCCACCACCGCGTCCAACTCCCGCAGCGCCTCTTGTGGATAGTCTGGCGAACCGTCGGCCCGTAGTCTACTTCTGAACCTGTGGCCACCTTCAATCTAGCCCGACGGTACGATGCGTTCCAGGGCACCAATCATCCTGGTAAGGAAGGGGTGTGCAGCCTTTCCATCTTGCGGCTGCCACCCGTACCTTTTGGAAAGCCATCTGGAGCTCCAGTAAAGGGCCAGACCAACCGCGGCGCCAATGGCTAGATTACCTCCGAAGACCGTGGACACCGCCGCCACGATGACAGCCAGACTCAGTTGGACTGTGGTCTTCACCTTCAGTCCCAGAAAGATGTGCTGCACTCCGACATAGAACAGGAGCGCCCCCAAAGTGGCGGCAGGCAGCAGGCTGCGGACCTCCCAGGCGGACCGGCCAAAGAGGAGTGCGATACCAATGAGCACTAGTCCCAGGAACGTGGTAGCCAGGGGCGTCCTGGCTCCCAGCCGGTAGTGCGCCGTCAGGCCACCGCTACCGTGGCAGTTAGGCAGGCCGCCAGTCAGGCCGGCCCACAGGTTCCCCAAGGCGATGCTGAAAGCGATGCGCGTGGGCGTAGCCTTTGTGGCTTGCTCGCCGAAATAGGACTTGGCGGCATCCGCCGTGGCGAAGACAGAGTTAGCCAATGTCAAAGGCAACTGGGGGGCCACCAGCAGCACAAGGGCTGTCCAAAAATCACCCGCCGATGGCGCCCCAAAGCTCACGGGCATGGGCCCCAGTCTCCACACCGAGCTGCTTTCTGAAGCCAGGAGGCCCACAGCCACGCCCACCCCAACAACAACTAGCGTAGCCGGACCCGCACGCAGGCGGACGAGCAGGAGCAGCAGGACCACACTGCCCAGCCCCAGCAGAGCCCCTGTGTGCACCGATAAGCTACCCACATCCAAGTACGACTGCTGGCCGTCGAGTAGGAATGGCCTCTGGAAAACCATCTGGTAGGCGCTTTTGAGCAGAAGAAGGCCGAGGCCAATCTGAACACCGCGCACCACTGGCAGGGCAAACACCTTTTCCAACAGGCTGATGGCTCTGGTGACCGAAAGGAGTGCCAACGCCCCGGCCATGAGCAAAGCGGCGGCGGCTATGACCGCTGGAGCCGAGCTATGAGCAATAGCAATGACCGAAAGGGCCTTCAAAGGCTGGACCGGCATGGGGATGCGAAAATACAGACCCGCCAGGATGTAGATTGCTCCCACGCCAAGAAGAGTGGTAGTGGGGTTCAGACCGTTCACCGCAATCAGGGCAGCCTCTAAAGGGATAAGGACGCCCAGGTCTCCCAGGCCGCCGCTGAGTTCTCTTAGTGTCAGGGGATACGGCCCAATGCGCAAATTCATGGAAACATTGTACAACTCAGAGAAGGAGCAGGACTATGAAATGGATTCAATAACGTGGGAAGGAACCCTCGTGCTAGCCGATGTAGCAGCCGATGCCGCCCTCAAAACCTTCCTCTACCCGGCCATCGGGCCAGCGAATGATTGGGACCACGTTCCCGTATGACCGAGCCTCATCCATCACTTCCTGGCTCAGCTCCGCACGGCGTTCTTCATACCTAACGCCTTCCGCATCCAGCTTCTTCATGAGCTTTACACAGGCGTCACAACCGTGAATGGTGTAAATGATCGGTATCGTTCGTGTCACATTGATCTCCGTGAATGTGCTACTGCCTTTGCTTACATTGGAACTTGGTTTGCCAGTCATGTGATGGCGTGGAAACGAGCGGTGCGGGCCACGGCTCCTACGCCGCCGCTCCGTGGCACCGCTTGTACTTCTTGCCGCTGCCGCAGGGACAAGGCTCGTTGCGCCCTACCTTCTTAGCGCCGTCGCCTGCCGCTGAGCGGCCACTTCCCAAGACGCTTGCCATGACGCTGGGCCGGCTGACCGCCGAAGTGGCGGCAGCCTTGGTCGCCTGGCGGTGTGTCACCCCGGCGGGAGCCGTGGCTCCATCCTGTACCGGCAGCACGTGGAAAATGGTGTGCACAATGTCGTGCTGAACGTTGGTCAGCAGTTCATCAAACGTCTCATGGGCCTCTTTCTTGTACATCACCAGCGGGTCGCGCTGCCCGTAGGCCTCCAGCCCAATGCTCTCTCTAAGATTTTGCATCACAGTCAGGTGCTCCAACCAGAGGGAGTCAATAACTCGGAGCATCACAGCACGCTCCAGGGTGCGCATCAGTTCAGCCCCCAAGTCCTTCTCCCGTTGCTCGTAAAGGGCGTCGGCGTGGGCCAGCAGCGCGTCCTGAATCTCCGCCGGTTCCAGGCTGGGCAGCTCTTCCTTACCCAGCTCTGGAGGAATGGGCATGATAGTCAGCAGGTCCGCTTCCAGAGAGTCGAGGTTCCAATCTTGCCGGTCCCGCTTTCCAATGTACTTGCCCACCAGGGCCTGGATCTCCCCGTGCATCATGTCCTGCACGTTGGCCTTGAGGTCGGCGCCCGAAAGGATTTTGCGCCGCTCCCCGTAGATGACATCCCGGTGGAGGTTCACCACATCGTCGTAGTCCACCAGGTGCTTGCGAATGTCAAAGTTGAATGCCTCCACCTTGACCTGGGACTGCTCGATAGCCTTGGAAACCAGCCCTGCCTGAATGGGAACGCTCTCCTCCATGCCAAACCGGTCCATTAGACCGCTGATGCGCTCCCCTCCGAAGCGGCGCATCAGGTCGTCATCCAGGGAAACAAAGAACCTGGAAGTGCCAGGGTCCCCCTGGCGACCAGCGCGGCCCCGGAGCTGGTTGTCAATGCGGCGGGCCTCGTGGCGTTCGGTGCCCAGGATATAAAGGCCGCCCAGCTCCACCACCTTCTTGTGCGCCTCCTCCCACTCCTCTGGCGACCTGCCATCAGGAGAGCCACCCAGAACGATGTCGGTGCCACGCCCCGCCATGTTGGTGGCTACGGTGACACCACCCAGACTGCCTGCCTGGGCCACAATGACGGCCTCCTTCTCGTGTTGCTTGGCATTGAGCACCTGGTGAGGGATGCCCCTGCGTTTCAAGACCTCGCTGATGCGCTCGGACTTCTCTATGGAGGTGGTGCCTACCAGCACCGGGCGTCCCTGCTTGTGCAGCTCATCAATCTGGTCGGCCACGGCCTGGAACTTGGCCTTTTCCGTCTTATATATCAGGTCATTCTCGTCCCGGCGGATCATGGTCTGGTGCGTGGGGATAGCCATCACGTCCAGCTTGTATATCTTCCAGAACTCCTCGGCCTCCGTGGCGGCGGTGCCGGTCATGCCCGCCAGCTTTGAGTAGAGGCGAAAATAGTTCTGGAGTGTAATGGTAGCGTAGGTGATGCTCTCCCTCTGGACACGCACGTTCTCTTTGGCTTCAATGGCCTGATGAAGCCCCTCGGAGTAGCGGCGGCCCGGCATGAGGCGGCCGGTGAACTCGTCCACTATGACAACCTCGCCGTCCTTCACCACGTAGTCCCTGTCCTTCAAGAACAGCACGTGGGCCTTGAGGGCATTCTCCACATAGTGGGTCAGCGCATAGTTGCTTGGATCATAAAGGTTGCCCACGTTCAGCCAGCGCTCCATTTTGGAGATACCCTCGTCGGTGAGCACCACCGAGCGCTCCTTTTCATCCAACTTGAAGTCAGCCTCAGGAGAAAGCCGGGGCACCGTCTTGGAGAGGGTGGAGTACAGCTTGGTGGACTGCTGGGCAGGGCCGCTGATGATGAGCGGGGTCCTGGCCTCGTCAACGAGAATGTTGTCCACCTCGTCCACAATGGCGTAGTGCAGCTCCCGCTGGACCATTTGGGAGGCGTCCGCAACCATGTTATCGCGCAGGTAGTCGAAGCCAAACTCGTTGTTGGTGCCGTATGTGATATCGGCGCCGTACGCATCCTGCCGGCGGACGGGGCGCAGGTGCTTCAGACTGGGGTTCTCCCCTTCAATTTCCGGGTCTAGCAGATGGGAGGCGTCGTGCTGGAGGCACCCCACGCTCAGGCCCAGCAGATGGAAAATGGGACCCATCCACTGAGTGTCGCGCTTGGCCAGGTAGTCGTTGACTGTCACAAGATGGGCGCCCTTGCCCTCCAGCGCGTTCAGATAAAGGGGAAGGGTAGCCACCAGAGTTTTGCCCTCGCCGGTCTTCATCTCGGCGATTCTGCCCTGGTGCAGGACAGCGCCGCCCATGAGCTGGACATCGAAGTGGCGCTGGCCTATGGTACGCTTGGCGGCCTCCCGCACGGCGGCGAAGGCCTCGGGCATCAGGTCGTCCAGGGTTTCGCCCTGTTCCAGGCGCGCCCTGAGCTCCTGCGTTTTCTCTTTGAGCTGGTCGTTGGATAGGGCCTGGAAGGCTGGCTCAAGGTCGTTGACCTCCTCCACCATGGGTCGAAGAGCCTTCAGCGCGCGCTCGTTGGAGTCAACCAACCCTTTAAGGATACCGGTGAACATTAGGCGTTTACTTCCTGTCCGTTCATTGGCAGTTTGAGCTGCTAGCAGGGTGATAAAGAACCCTTTCGACCATCCCCCTGTCCCCCTTCCTGGCCAGGAAGGGGGTAAAAACTACATCTGGGGGACCCCCCAGCCCCCCGCCAAAGGGGCGAAGCCCTCTGGACTCCCCTTTTTCAGCAGGCTGGTACAGGAACGATAGTTGGCACCGCCGAACCGGGGGCTGATACCATCTCAGGGAGTTGCAGGCCCCGCTCCCGTGAGGCTTCTATGTAAAGAACAATGGCCTCCTGGATGTCGGTCAGCACCTCTTCTAACGTGGACCCGTCTACAAAACATCCAGGAAGGATCGTGCATTCAGCACGGTATCCCACCCCTTCAATCTTGCTGATCTGGACGGGCATGGCGTACGTCTTTGTCACTAGCTCGGCCATCGTATTGTTCCACTCACTCGAACATAGCGCCTATGGAGAGGCCGCCGTGGATGCGGTGGATGGCCTCTCCCAGCAGGGGCGCTACGGATAGAACGGTGATCTTCTTGTGCCGCTTCCCGTCAGAGACAGGAAGGGTATCGGTTATTATAACTTCCTTGAGCAGGTTGGTAGCGGTGAGATGTTCTGCGGCCTTATTGGAAAAGACAGCATGGGTGCAGCAGGCGTACACCTCGGTCACACCCCTCTCCTCCAGCGCGGCGACTGTGGAGATCAAAGACCCGCCGGTGTCAATCTCATCGTCCACGGTGACTGCGATCTTGCCCTCCACCTCGCCGATGACGTTCAGTGTCTCGGTCCGGTCTGCATTCCCCACCCGGCGTTTCTCCATGATGGCCAGGGGTGCTCCAATTCGGGCCGCCAGGTCCCGCGCCCGTTTGGTGGCGCCGATGTCCACAGCCACCACCACAGGATTGGGCAACTCCTTCTGGCCCACATACCTGGCCAGAAGGGGCAAAGCTGTCAGCTCGTCCACCGGTATATTGAAGAAGCCCTGAATCTGGCCGGCGTGCAGGTCCACTGTCAGCACCCTATCGGCCCCGGCGGTGGTGAGTAGATCGGCTATCAGCCGGGCCGTGATGGGCACCCGGGGCTGGTCCTTCTTGTCCGTACGAGCGTAGGCGTAGTAGGGAATCACGGCAGTAATGCGTCCCGCGGAGGCCCGTTTGGCGGCATCAATCATAATCAGGAACTCCATGATCTTGTCGTTCACCGGATACGAAAAAGGCTGCACCAAGAACACGTCTCGCTGCCGTATGTTCTCCTGGAACTGGACAAAGGTGTTGTCGTTGGCAAACTTGAATACGTTGGACTGGCCCAAAGGAATGCCAAGGTATTCGCAAATAGCCTTCGCCAACTCCGGATGAGCCGAACCGGTGAAAACGCGTAGCTCTTCAAATGGTGGCATTAGCGCCTCTCATTGTATATGAACTCATTTCCAAACCCCCGACTTAAGTCGGGGGTTTGGATACATAACCGTTCATCCTGAGCTTGTCGAAGGACGGCCCCAATCTGCGCCAGCTCGCCCCACCATGCCGTCGTAGGCGAATTATACCACAGGCAGCTTGGAGCCACCAAAGCGCGGCGACATCCGCAGCTACGGCGAACCGACCACTGCTGCTAAAGTCACTACTCCTCTGAGCGTACGTATGTCGTATTCATACACTACCACAAGGCCCCTTGACAACATTCCAGGATCACTCTATGATGTCGCAGGAATTAGCAGTCACTGGCCGAGACTGCTAATCATGGCTTAATACAACTGCATGTCTAAAGGTAAAGGAGGGATATGATGTCGCAGGAATTAGCAGTCACTGGCCGAGACTGCTAATCATGGCTTAATACAACTGCACCAATTTAAGGAGGGAAAAGTGGCAATACGCTTTCATCCCCTAGGGGATAGAGTAGTGA
>JAUSCR010000198.1 GCA_030651175.1 Dehalococcoidia bacterium | reverse complement strand
CTGCACGCCAAGAGAGATGTTGCAGTCCAGGGTGGCAACATCGCTCGCATCGCCGCGGACATACCCGCCCAAGAGGCCGCGCGTGTTATTGACATCCGCGGGAAGTTGGCGACTCCCGGCCTCATAGACATCCACACCCACATCGCCGATGGGGTGATACCCAATAGGGTGAACCCAGACGTGGCCGGCGTTTACGCGGGGGTCACCACAGTGGTGGACGCCGGAAGCACCGGGTGCAATACCTTCGGGGCGTTCGTACGCTACGTGATCTCCCAGGCCAACACGGACGTTACCGGTTTCATGAGCATTGGTGTTGCGGGTCAAGCGCGTATGCCTGAAGTACAAGGGCCAGCGGACATCAACCTGGACGCCACAATTCAGGCTGTGGAGATGTACAAGCCCTATGTACGGGGGGTCAAGGTTCGCATGGTTAGCCCCGCAGTGGAGTTGATGGGCGTGGAGTTCCCCAAGCTGGGCAAGCGGGCCGCCAAGGAGAGCGGAACCAAGCTGATGGTACACATAGGCGGTTCGGGTGAGCAGTACCCAACCAACATCATCCGCGAGTTGCTGCCCATTATGGAGGCAGGGGACATACTCACCCACTATTTCACGGCCAACAAGGGAGGCGTTCTGGATGCCAAGGGCAAGCTGGTGCCAGAGGTCAAGGAGGCCGTTGACCGGGGCGTCTGGCTGGACACGGCCCACGGACAAAGCAACTTCAGCTTCAAAGTGGCCCGACAGATCCTGGACCAGGGCATTCTCCCCCATTGCATCAGCACCGACCTGACGATCCCAGGAAGGCTCAACGCGGTCCACAGTATGACGGAGATGATGACCCGTTTCCTGGCCCTGGGGTTCACCCTGGACCAGGTGGTCACCATGAGCTCTCTGAACCCGGCCAAGGCATTGGGCGAGGAGCACCGATTGGGCACTCTGGCGGTAGGCCGTCAGGCGGATATATCGGTGCTGGAGGTCAAGGAGGGCGACTGGGACGTCTTCGATGCGCTGCGGGACAAGCTGCGAGTGCGAACAGCACTGGTGCCCGTTATGGCGATAAAGCGAGGCCAGGTGTTCACGGCGCAGTGGGGTCCTAGACCTTGGGGATGGGAGCCCGATCCCGCTTCGCCTTAGTACCAGCGGCACCCACAGAGGCGCTGACTCTAGGTATCACCCACCTTCCTTCGGGCATGAGGGTCAACTTGGCCTGGCAGCCTACGTGCCCAGAAGCGCCATGGCAGCTCCAGCCAGCAGAGGCACTCTAAGATTGTCGTCCAGGGGTAGCGGCAGCAGCTCGGCGATGCCGGCTACCAGAGCGCCCACCGCTATGGCCCATCGGAAGTCTATGACGCCGGCAACTTGCATTGCGCCGGCCACTCCCAGGCCCACCGCAATCATGGCCGCGGTGCCCCACAGCGACTTGCCGAAGAGTCGCCTGCCTGGGAGCCGTATGCCCACCATGGCGGCTACGGGGTCCCCCAGCGCCGTGAACAACACCGCCAGCACCGCTGCGTCGCGAGAAAACAGGACAAAGGCCCCCAGGGTGCCCAATAAGATATAGCTGGCTCCGGTGACGCGCCGCTCCTCACCCTGGCGCAGCAGCGGGCCAAACAGCTTACCCCACCATAGGTTGAGGCGTACTAGCCGAAGCCGCGCCACGTCCGCCAATACGAACAGAGCCGTGACCACCAGCAGGAGCAGCAGAAACGTGCGCTTCTCCAGAAACAGGGCAAGTATTGGGAAAAGAGACGCGGCAGCCATGTGAAACAGTCGCCGCAGCGCATGGATGTCCCTTCTGGTGTTCATGGCTGCGCTGCTTTTCTTGGTGGTTCGGCAAGTCCGATTTCATCGGGACTCTTGACGCAGTCGGAGATCACCACGAGCGAAAGTAAACAAATCCGCTCACCCTGAGCCTGTCGAAGGGAGTGAGCGGGGCCACTACCACACCACAGCCAAAGGCTGCTTCATCATGCCGCACCATTCATGGTGCGGTTCGTATAGCCACTAGAACTGCGTTATCACTCCCCTGCCAATCTCGCCACCATCCAGGTCCTGGTATGCCTTGTTGATATCCTCCAGCTTGTAGCGGCGGGTCACCAGGTCATCTATGTTTATCTTGCCCAGGCGGTAAAGCTCCACCATGGTGGGCATGTCAACCGCGGGGCGGGTGCTGCCGTAGTAGCTGCCCTTCACCGTCTTCTCCTGGCGCACCATGGACACCAGGTCAAAACCGGCCACATCTCCAATAGGAGCCAGCCCTACTATCACCACCGTACCTCCCTTGCGGGCCGCGTTGTATGCGGTGAGCGCTGTCTGCGGCGAGCCGAACACCTCAAAGGTGTAGTCGGCGCCCACTCCTCCTGTGATCTTCTTGATGGCCTCCACCGGGTCCTGGATTGTGGGGTTCACCGTGTGGGTGGCGCCGAAGCTCATGGCGAATTCCAGCTTGCCTTCGCCAATGTCCACAGCTATGATTTTGCTTGCGTTCAGCAGCCGCGCCCCCTGGATAACATTTAGCCCAACACCCCCAGCGCCGATGACCGCCACGGTGCTTCCTGGAGCTATCCTGGCGCTGAACATGGCAGCTCCCACCCCTGTGGTAACGGAGCAGCCAATGAGGGCAGCCTGCGCCCAAGGAACGTCTTTGCCTACAGGGACGCACCCCGTTTCTGGGACAACGGCCTCCTGGGCAAAGCAGGCCACCTTTCCCATATGTGTAATTCGCTGGTCGCCTTTGTGGAGGCGGGTGGTGCCATCAAAGAGGACACCAGCCGTGGCGGCGTGCGCGTCGCAAAGATTGGCGCGGTTGGTAAGACAGAAGTGGCAGCGCCCGCAATAGGGCACGAAAGAGAGGATAACATGGTCCCCCGGTTTCACGCCGGTGACGCCTGGTCCTACATCCATGACAGTGCCCGATCCCTCGTGGCCCAGGACGGCAGGCAGGTTTATCCGCGCCTCACCTTTCATGAAGTGCAGGTCACTGCGGCATATGCCCGCCGCCTCAATCTTGACATGCACCTCGCCAGCCTTGGGAGGGTCCAGTTCAACCTGTTCGATTGTGAGGGGCTGGCCGTATTCGCGGAGTATAGCTGCCTTCATACCTGACTCCTTCCTAACTCAAGCACACCGTAGCTGATAGGCTGGGTGAGCATATTAGTCCTTGTACTTATACAAATTGACGCCTATCACATACCCATCGTTCAGCTTCTGGTTGCCCCTAGTGCTGAAGTAAACTATCGTCTTTCCACTGGCACTAGGAGTAGGCGTTGTTAGTTCCACGTCCATAATCAACCTACCCTTCTCAACCTTGATTGTGTCTGCCATGCTGTTGCTCCTTTCTTACTACGTATTGTGTGTGAGCTCAAACCTATCCATGTACTAACCCGATACACTGCCGGAGTGGCCCTATTGTATCAGAACGCTCCTCTGTCCAAGAAAGAAGGGGCAGTCTAAGGCGCTTCACGGACTCCGAGCATGTCGAAGGACATGAGCGGGACCACTACCACACCGCAGCTTGAAAGCTGCGGCATGGTGCCGCACCGTTTACGGTGCGGCCTGTTCGCTTTTTCCCCGATCCCGCCGCACCACCTTGCCGGCGGCGTTGATGTGGTGGGTATCCCAGGTCTTAGCGGCGTTCTTCTGGATAACCTCCAGCAGAGCAGCCTCGGCCAGACCAGGCTCCAGGCGGAGCAGCGTGCCGATGGCCACGTAGAGCACGTCCACCGCTTCGGCGGCTACATGGTCTGGCGGCTCATTGAGGATGGCTTGGTGCAGCTCGCGCACCTCTTCGTCCTGGATGGGTATGCGGCTTATAAGCTCCTCTTGAGTGGACGGCCCCACCAGGCCAAACCTCTCATGGAATGCCTGAACGGATGCTGTAAGCTCACCGATAAGGTTTTGTAGCTGGTCCGGCGGACTCATTCTCAATCCCCTTCCTCATCCCGACTTGTCGGGACTCCCACTCCAGATCCCGACTAGTCGGGACTTCGCCAGTGCGATCCTGTTCATTATCTAAGGTAACTATCCCTTGACAATATAAGCGATTGGTGGTAGACTGGTCGTAGCTAAAGGAGATACGAAATGCCACCTGTCAATCGCACTAACCCAATCCGAGCCAAGTCTTCCGACTCCGAGTATTCGCTCATGGAGTTTATGAAGACCTTTCCTGACGATGCCACCTGCCTTGAATGGCTGTGGCGCAAGCGGTTCTCGCCCGACGGGGAACATGCAATGTGTCCCAAGTGTGAGCAATTCCGATGCTTCCGACGCTACGACTCCGCCCAGCTTAGGGCGTCCTGGACGTGCATCGCTTGCGGACACCACCTGCACCCTTTGGCGGGAACAATCTTCGAGAAGTCGTCCACGTCGCTCCATCTGTGGTTCTACGCCATGTATCTTATGGTTAGCACCAAATGCGGCATATCCGCTAAGCAGTTGGAGCGAGAGCTTGGTGTGACCTACAAGACGGCGTGGCGTATGGCCTACCTGATTCGGAAGCACCTTATGGAGCAAACCGAGGAGCCGCTTGCTGGAACCGTAGAAGCCGACGAAACTTACATCGGTGGTCGCCGACGGGGAACACCACGTGGTCGCCCTGGCCCTAATTCCCACAAGGTTGCGGTGTTCGGCATGGTGGAGCGGCATGGACAGGTTCGTGCCATGACGGTGCCGAATGTGAAGAAGGCTACGCTTATGCCTCACCTGACCAGACGTGTCATTCCAGCGTCCACGGTCTACACCGACGAACTCCGCTCCTACAACGGTCTTGAAAAGGCCGGATACAGGCACGGGACTGTCAACCACTCGGAGGAGGTCTGGGTGAGTGGGGATGTGCACACCAACACGATAGAGGGCTTCTGGTCGCTCACGAAGCGTGGAATCGGTGGGGTGTACCACTCGGTGTCTGCTAAACATCTTCAAGGCTACCTGAATGAGTATGCTTGGCGGTATAACCACCGAGCGGATGCCCGTGCTCAGTTTGAGACGCTACTTCTTCGGGCGGCGTCTGGGAGTTGAGGGCTTGGGCGGCGTGATTGGCTCCGCCGCCCTTTCCAGCACCTTGAACACGTCGCCCTTTGTCGGTACGGGGATTTCGTGGCCCTTCGGGGTCTTCTGAGACTTTTTCTTCATAATAGGAGCTTACCTCATGGCTAATCCACTGCTTGATGGAGTATACATCAGGATAGGGTGGACAAGCGAACATATACGCACCCTCAAGAACATGCAACGGAGTATCGAGAAAATTGACCCGGATACTGTTGCCATCAAAGGTGAGTCCGAAGTGAACATCAATGCCGAGGGAAACACAGAAATTATCACTCCTTGGTTTGATTTCGGCGAACCTATCTCCGATCCCGCTTGGTCTAGGGAGCTCGGGTACACTGTCTACAATCTCAGGGCTTCCTTGGATTATTTGGTCTACGCTCTCGCCTTTCTCGATTCTGGTTCCGAGAAGAAGGGAACGCAGTTCCCTATTTGCTCTAACCCAAGTCAGTTCAAAAAGAGCGTTAAGAGAGGGCTGTTGCGTGGGGTCAATCCCACCCACAAAGCAGCTATCGAGGCTTTGCAACCGTATAACGGAGGGAATTGGCTCAAAGAACTCGCCGGTCTTTCCAACCCTGACAAGCATATGCATCTTAGTACCGTCGCTAGTCAGAATCTCATGCGAACACTGCGAGTCTCTACTGCATTCGATGCAGAAACCCAAACCCGGACAATGAACATGGAGTTGGATGCCACCAGATTTATAGCGTTCCCAGATAGCACCCCTGTCATACCACTCCTGAATACTTTGGAGACGCAAATCACCGATACGGTTAATCAATTTGCACCTGACTTCTAGCGGCAAAATGGTACCCATGTTTATACCCCCGTTGAGTTATACGATGATGGGATAGTTACCTTATCTAAAGAGCGTGAGGATACCTCCAAGGCTAGGGCAAAGGGATAATGGGGCAAAGTCGGAGAGCTATGATGTATACTCTTGTATGCTCTAAGGAGGCAACCGCCATGCTCTGGCTGAAGAGCTGCCCCCGCTGCGACAAGGGGGACCTATACCAAGATACGGATATTCACAGCCGCTACGTCGCGTGCCTTCAGTGCGGATACTATCTGACGGAAGCCGAAGAGGTTGTTCTAAGGTACTCCTTGGCCAGGGACGAGCAGAGGGCCACCAGAGGGTCTCCCTAGCAGGCTGCCGTTGAACATGGTCAATCACGCCAGAGGCCAAACACACACCTCCGGACCTCCACCCCTCCCCAGCCACGAGGAGTTGGTACGCCAGTTGCTCCGCCCCCAGGCATACCCAGAGACAGTGTCTCAGGTCCGCCTGCTGCAAACGCACATCTCCTCCCTTTTCTTCACCGGAGACCACGTCTATAAGGTGAAGAAGCCAGTCAACTACGGCTTCCTGGACTTCACCACCCTGTCGAAACGCAGGTACTACTGCCGCCAGGAGCTGACCTTGAACCGTCGCCTCTCTCCTGACATCTACCTGGGCGTTGTGGAGATACGGGAGCAGGGCGGCCAGCTTACCATTGGCGGCCAGGGCAGGACAGTGGAGTATGCCGTGAAGATGCGCCAACTCCCCACTGACCGGGCGCTTGCCGCGTTGCTCAAGGCAGGAGCCGTGTCCACCCAAGACATCAGCCGCCTGGGAGAGTTGGTAGCCGATTTTCACGGAAGAGCCAACACCAGCCCCGCCATAACCCAGCAGGGCGGCTTCAAGGCGGTGACCCGGAACATTCGGGAGAACTTCCGCCAGACCAGGCGCTACATCGGCCTCTGCCTCACCCAGGACGAATACGATGACATGGTCGCCTACAGCCAGGCGTTCATGGCTACCAGGGCAAATACATTCTTGCGTCGGGCGGCAGAAGGCCGCATCCGCGATGGCCACGGGGACTTGCATACTGGCGCCGTATTCCTGGCGAACGGTATCTATATCCTGGACTGCATCGAGTTCAACCGCCGCTTCCGATACGGTGACGTGGCCTCGGACGTTGCGTTCCCTGCCATGGACCTGGACTTCCATGGACGCCGCGACCTTTCCACCGCCTTCGTCCAGGCCTATATCCAGGCCTCCTGCGATACCGGCGTGGAGGAGCTTTTGGACTTCTTCAAAAGCTACCGCGCCTACGTGCGCGCAAAGGTAACCAGCTTCCGCCTGGATGATCCCCTTCTATCTCCCACGGATAGAAAAGAGGCGCTGGCCACCGCCCAGGCATACTACCGCCTGGCCCACTCCTACACTCGCGTCATTCCCCAGCCATCCCTCTTCCTGGTGGCCGGACTCATGGGCACCGGCAAGTCAACGGTAGCCCAGGACCTGGCCAGGCGACAGAACGCCGCATACATATCCTCGGACGTCACCCGCAAGAGCCTGGAGGGCATTGCGCCCACGGAGCACAGGTACGAATCTTTCCGCGAGGGCATTTACGCACCCAGCATGTCCCGACGCACCTACGACGCCATGCTCTCCCAGGCCAGAGAGCACCTGGCGACGGGCCGCTCCGTGGTGCTGGACGCCACCTTCCGGCAGTCCCAAGACAGGCGGATGGCCACTGACCTTCCCCG
>JAUSCR010000130.1 GCA_030651175.1 Dehalococcoidia bacterium | reverse complement strand
GTGCTATATGTGAAGCCGTCGGTGCTAGAAGGCATGGAGCCGTTTCTGCGCGGCGGCGAGATGGTGCGGGAGGTGTGGTATGACCATGCCACCTGGAACGACCTGCCCATGCGGTTTGAGGCCGGCACGCCCAACTATGCCGATGCCATTGCCCTGGGCGCAGCGGTGGACGACCTCCAGGCCCTGGGCATGGACAACGTACGGCAACACGAGGTCGAGATCGGCGGCTATGCGTTGCAGGCACTGGGAGAGATGGAGGAGGTAACCATAGTGGGGCCAACGGACCCCAGGCTCCGGGGCGGGTTGGTGGCCTTCACCACCGAGGTCCACCCTCATGACCTGGGTACGTTCCTGGACCAGGAGGGCATAGCAATCCGCACCGGGCATCATTGCGTGATGCCCATGCATAACAAGCTGGGGCTGGCGGCGACGGCCAGGGCCAGCTTCTACGTGTACAACACCAACGACGAGGTGGATGTCTTGGTGCGATCCTTGAAGAAGGCCCTGGCCTACTTCGGCTCCCACGCCCGACGGGCCAGGTAAATGCTGCGGGCTGGCTATGCAACCCAGCTAATTCTTTCGTGGTAAAAGAAGCCCTAAATCTCTGGCTGCTGTATACTGGTTTTGCCAGCTAGGAGGCCACACCATGGAACAGACGTTTGAAGCTACCATTGAGAAGCGGGATAAATGGTACATTGGATGGGTGGACGCAGTTGCAGGAGCTTTTAGTCAGGGAAGAACGATTAAAGAAGTAGAAGAGAACCTGAAAGAAGCGGTGCAACTCATCTTAGAAAGCCAGCAGGAACTAAAGGCCAAAGGGACACCCGGAAAAATCGTGAAGAGAAAAATCCGGGTTCAAGTTTAGCTCGTGAAACGGCGCGACCTCGTAAGCCACCTGGTAAAAGAAGGTTGTATTCTCCAACGTGAGGGTGCCAAACACTCGGTTTTTCTGAATCCAGAGAATGGGCACCTTGCTACGATTCCGCGACATCGGGAGATAGAGATTCTCCTCGCTAGAAAGATATGCCGCCAGATGGATATTCCTGTGCCCAAGACGGGAGCTTAAGTGCGGAGGCTGTGAAGAAGGCCCTGGCCTACTTTGGCCGCGCCGCCCGGCGGGCCATGTAAACACCCCGCAGACGGCGATACCTGTGGAAACCAGGGTTCAGCCATACCTGCCGGTTCGAATCCACAGAGGCCCACCATTTTGTTACTAGGTGTGATGCATGATTGCTTAGGTTTGAAGGGCGGCGGTAAGGGAGGAAGTATGACAGTCTCGTCATTCTCTGACAACTACGCTGCGTTGGAAGGATATTTTCGAGAACAAGCGAAGCAAGATGGCGATTGTTCCATTTTTCTTCCCAATGTTTCACCCAGTGGCCCGGTAGACTTCATCTTCATAGGGATGGAGCCATCTTTGAGAAGCTGGGCAAGGTCGCTCAAAGACGCACAAGACCAAATCGATGCGGGCTTCCGAGATTTCCTATTTTCGTTAGAGGACTTCATCCTGCATTTCTGTATAAGGAGATTCCTATGCGAGAAGGGGCAAACCTATCACCTAACGAATATCGGTAAGGCGGCAATGACTGTCGGCCACGCTAGCCAGGATCGTGAGGCGCGCTGGCATCGCTGGTATCCATTGCTACAAGAGGAAATCGATCTTGTTCGTAAGCCTAATGTCAAGATATTTGCAATTGGCACCGAGGTCAGCCGTTTCTTAAAGAAAAACAGTTTTGCACCTCAATGGGCTACGCTCCTACATCACTCAAAACAAGCATCCAAGTATCGCATGAAGACAATCCTGGGAAGGGAACACCAGTTCAAAGACTTCGCGGCTACCATCAGCCTAGATGGCGTTGTGGAGGTCGCGAAAGAGGTAATGGTTGAGGCCAAGATGCCTGATCTGATGTTCAAAAGGAACTTGTCTCGGATCAGACAATCTTGCCTCACAACATCGCGTAAAGCACTTATTTGGGCATACAAAGAAGAATTCAAAAAGTCACGGTGAATTCGCAAAATTAGGCTAGGGCCGAACAATAAGCTGCCCCAGCCTTGCCACCAAGTCAGGCGGCAAGAAGCAGCTATCGGCTATAGGTTGTTTCGCTCCGACGAGCAACTTTGAGGATGACCACCAGCTCCCGGTCGTCAAGGATATCATAGACGACTCGGTAGGGTCCGACTCTGATACGGTATACCCCCTCGGCTCCTCGGAGCTTGGTGACCCCTTGGGGGCGAGGTTCACCAGCTAGACCTCTTATGGCACCGCGCAAGCGCTCGAAATCACGCCTCTGCATGCGATTCTTGAGCACGTCCAAGTCGCGGTCTGCGGCTGGCGTGACTTCGATGCTATACACTTGCTGACTGCGCCTCTTTCTCCTTTCTGCTCACCGCCCGTTCCATATCGCGTTCAACGGCGATCCATGAGCGTCCACCCTTTTCTTCCCATTCAGTACGCCTCTCTTCCAGGTCGGCTCGTAGCTCCTCGTCCTCCCTGGCCTCTAACCACTCTTGAACGGCCTCGGCAACAATATCCTTGGCGTGGCGGCCTGTTCGTGCCGCCTCCACCTTCAAGGCGGTATATAGTGCCTCATCCTCGAAAATAACTGTCATGCGCTTGGACATGCTCGCTCCTGGGTGCCTGAACGTTTATGTTGCTGTACGCCTACATATCTATCATATCGGTTGATTGCGCCTTTGGCAACTGACCGGGTAGCGTGGAGCTGCGGACGCCCCCTCACCCCTGCCTCACCCTCAGCCGCGCCCAGTGAAAGTATTCGGCGGCGGCGAAGTTTGGCGCAAACCCTTCCACTCGCCCTTGCCAGGCCCACAGCCTGGTCCCCGTCACTGGCATGAACATGATGCCCCTGTCCAGCACGTACCGCTGAATATCCAGGATAAGCTCGCCTCTGCCCTGCTCCGCAACCGACTGCGCTTCGATCATCCGGTCCAGCTCGGCATCGGCGTAGCCAGTGACAGACCACCTGCCCCGGCTGTGCAGCAGGCCAAGAAGAAAGGCGTTGGACGTAGCAACCGGCGGCATCGGACCCAGGAAGGCCTGAAACTCGCCCTTGTCCCACACCTCCTCGGCATAGACGCGCGGGTTGACCTCCTTCACCGTGGCCTGAAACCCGGAGGTTTCAAGCATCCGGGCGTACTCCTGGCCCTGGGCCAGGTACCGGTCTCCAAAGTCGGCCACCGTTAGCGTGAAGGCCACAGGTGGCTGAACGCCCGCCCTGGACAGCAGCTCTTTCACCTGGGCGGGGTTCCTCAGATACCTCTGCATCTCATCCCTGGGCAGCAGCCAGTCCGTGGACGCCGCAGGTATGCCCACGGCCACATCGCCCTGGCCCTTCCATACCGATTCCAGTGTTCTCCACGGGTCAATCGCTTGGAAGAGGGCTTGCCGGACATCCGCCCGGTCGAAGGGCGGTGCGGTGGCCTTCAGCGCCAGGAGCACGCCGGCGCCTGGTTGCGGAAACTCGCCAATGGATACCTTTGCACCAAAGCCTTGAAGCTGTGCCCATCCATCAGCATCAACTGGCGTCATGTCTAGACGTCCGATGAGGAGGGCAGACAGGCGGGTGGATTGGTCGGGGATGGGCAATATCCTCAACTGTTGGAGTCCAGGGAGTCCAGGCTCGTAGTACCGAGGGTTTGCCTCCAACACCACTCCCTCTCCCCCATTTTCCTTCATGACCCAGGGGCCTGTGCCAATGGTTGGGCCTTCTCGCAGGTGGCCCTTGACGGCCACAGCTTCGGGGGCGACCACCTTGCTCTGACCGTTGGCCAGGGCCAGCAGGAAGTCCGCGTCCGGATACCTCAGCCGGATGGTCACAGTCAGAGCGTCGGTGGCCTTTATGGAGGCTACTCCTTGGAGCAGGGCAGCCCCGGGCCACCCTGGAGTGCGCATCCGGTCCAGGCTGAAGACCACATCCTTAGCAATCAGCGCTCGCCCATTTACGGGTGGTATGTCCTGCCAGCGCACTCCTTGACGCAGGTGGAACACGTATGTCAGCGGGTCAGGATGCTCCCAGCGGCTGCACAGGTCGCACTCCAGCGCCATGCTGGGAAGCGTCACATCAGGCCCGGAGCGGAGGCGCATCAGACGGCTGTAGACTATGCCTGGCCCCAGAGATAGAAGCGCCTCGGAGACATCCTGGTGGACATCCAGGTGGGGCGCTGCCACTGGCGAGGCGATGACAGCGCTGCTCTGGTAGGCTTTGGCCGGTGGGGTGGGGGTGGATGTGGGGGATGGGGTGGGCACCGGCGAGGTGCAGGCTACCATGCCTAGTAGTATGCCAGCGGCCAGGGCAGGGAGGAGGGATGCTACGTATCTGGACAAGAAGGTAGACAGAAAATGCAAGTTGTTGGCGTTAGACGAGCCTGCTATCACGCCCCTCCAGTGGGTCCTTGCGTCCAAACATCTTGATGCCTTCTCTGGGAAGCACCAATCCGGCAATGATGGTTGACGGCGCAAACATGATCACGTGCATTATCAGAGCGAAGACCAGGGCGGGCTCTCCCCGGATGCCGAAAAGGCCCAGGGTGTATACAACGGCGGCCTCGAACGTGATGGCCCCGCCGGGCAACGATGGCACGGCAGATACGAAGAAGATGCTTCCCATGAACAGCACCACCACGGCGGCAATGTCTACCTCTATGTTCAACCCCCTGGCGATTATCCACCCACTCAGGCCTATCAGGCCCCAGTGTCCCAGGGTTGCCAGGAAGGAAAGGGCCAGACGCAAAGGAGAATCCCCCAGGGTCCGGACGGCCAGCACAGCCCTTCGCAGGAACGCTATCCTGCGAACGCCGGGTATGGCGTTCATGCCTTGGGCTATGAAAAGGAATACCAGCAGGCTCACGGCTCCTAAGATAGCTGCCGCAACCAGTTGGATGCTGAATCCCCGCAGCTCTGGCACTAGAATCACGCTCAACCCCAGCAGCGCCGCGGTAGCAAAGACGTCCATGAGGTGCTCCATCGCCAGCGTGGCCAGGGCGGTGGCAGCGCTTATGCCTTCTCTACGGCTGATCAGCGCCAACTGCAAAGGCTCGCTAACGACGCGAAGGGGGGATACGTTGTTGAGTCCAATGCCTGCATTCTGGATAAGGAACAGCCTGACGTAGCTGACGCGTTCCCGAACGAAAAGTATGTGCCACCGCCAGGCCCGCAGACCTATGCCCAGAAGGAAAACACCTAGAGCTAGGATGAACAATGGAGCGGGAAACGCCAAGATGCTGTCGGCGAGCGTGGCCCAGTGCAGGCCACGGATCATCAGCCATCCCAATAGGACGCTCAGCCCTGCTCCGGCTGCAATCTGTAAGGTTGCCCATGTCTTCCTGGGAATGGATGTGATTCTCATGATTTCAAGAAGGGTTGTATTCGTGCAGCCAGGCAAGCGGCGTGTAAAGCTGCTCAACGGGTGATGCCGAAAATCGCCCACCTGACTACGAATTTGGACGTATGTCTCATTATAGCAGCAGGGACACTCCTGCATGCTAGCCTGTAGCTGCTAGGCAATCAGGTTGCGCAGGGTAATGTAAATGACCGTGCCGATGACAGAAAGCAAGAAGCTGGGCAGGAGGGACACCTGGAGCGTATTGCGCAGCGCCACCGCAGAACATTGGGCCGCCTTCCCCTCAATCCTGCATCTGACCCAAAGGAAATCTTTGTTACCGACTTGGGACCACCGTTCATAGCCGGAACTCCATCTTCTGAAAGGCCTCCGCGAAAGGAAGGCCAGCCTGCTCCCCAGCCCGCTTCGCTCCCTCTCTCATAAACTGGCCCAGCTCCCGGTTTGGGTCGCGGCTTGGGCGCTCTACAAACTGGCTTCTATGGCACAGCATGGCCTTGACCTTAATATCCAACGTCTTGCTTATATCGAAGAACTCGTCTGGGCTTTCGCTGCCCCAGAGAAGCACCACCCCAACTTTATGGGGTTGAAGCCCCGCTTTGGTTAGTTCAGGGTAATGCCAGGGGTCCCGGATGTAGGGGTACACCGCGTCCAAAGTGACAGTCCCGCACATCCTGTGGTCACGATGGGCATGACGGCTGCTGTTCATGGGGGCGTGGGTCAGTATTAACTGGGGGCGGAACCGCCGGATCTCCCGCACCAGCTCACCTCGGAACTCGCGATTGTCCTCCAGCTCTCCATCAGGGTGGTCCAGGAATATAACCTCCTGCACGCCTAAGACAGCAGCGGCGTCCCGCTGCTCACGCTCCCGGGTCTGCGCCAGGTACTCCGGCGTGACCTCCATCTCTTCAGTACCTTTGTTGCCATTGGTGCACACCACATAAGCCACCTCAGTGCCCTGTTGGGTCCAGCTTGCGATAGTGCCGGCGCAACCTATCTCATCGTCTGGATGGGCAAAGATTACCATGGCTCGTTGGGGCCGTTCTATCATGGATAACCAACCTCCGTAATGAGATTACCCATAGGTGAGTATTAAACAGAGTAACACTTAGAGTTGTATTGTCCAAAGCGGGGCTGCCTTGGGAGTTCCTTGTTCAAGCGGCGAAGACGGTGTGACCAGTCCGTCAGGCAGATCACCGAGGCCCCTAACAGGGGGTTGAAAATACATCTGGGGGACACCTCCGACTTTGTCGCGAGTTCCGATGAATCGAGAATGTCCCGACTCCGTCGAGGACGCTCGATAAGGTCGGCGCTCGACGGTAGTCGGCATCTCGATGGCTCTGCCATCGGACCCCAGACCCCTGCCCCCTTCACTTCGTTCAGGGAACAAACGCTTTCAGCCGCGCGACGGCCTTTTGCAGATTCTCTACCGAGTTGGCGTAGGAGAACCGGACGTACCCCTCTCCGTGCTTGCCAAAGCCTGTTCCTGAGAGGCAAGCTACCCCCGCTTCGTTCAGCGCCCTATTCTCGAACTGCTCACTGGATAGACCAGTGCCGGCAATGTTGGCGAAGGCGTAGAAAGCGCCCTCGGGCATTGGACAACGGATGCCGGAGATGCTGTTGAGACCATCCACAAACACCCCCCGCCGTCCGTGGAACTCCTCTACCATAGCGGCAACGTCATCCTGAGGGCCCTCCAAAGCATCTATGATAGCGCGCTGGGAGAAGGCCGTGGCACAAGACACGCTATTTACCGCCAGCTTGATGATGTGCTCAGTGAGTACCTCCGGGAACACACCGTAGCCCAACCTCCAGCCGGTCATGGCGTAAGACTTGGACAGGCCGTCCAGGATAATAGTCCTGTCCGCCATGCCTGGAACGGAAGCGATGCTGAAATGGCTTCCTTCGTAGAGGATGTCTTTGTAAACCTCGTCCGTTAGAACATACAGATTTGGTCGCCTCTTTGTCATGGCGGCGATAGCTTCTATTTCGTCCTGGGTCAGGATAGAACCGCAAGGATTATTAGGAGAGTTCAGTATGATCAACCGGGTACGATCAGTGATCTTGCTGGCCAATTGCCGGAGGTCTGGGTGATAGTCATTCTCTTCCAGCAGGGGCATGGGCACCGGCCGCGCGCCACAGAAGCGGATCATGGACTCGAAAACGGGGAAGCCCGGGTTTGGGTATATGACCTCGTTGCCTCTTTGGGCCAGAGCCAAGATGGTGAAAAACATGATTGGTTTGGCCCCGGGTGTCACCACTACCTGGCGCCAGTCCACATCTATGTCCCGTCGCTGACCAACGTTTTGGGCTATGGATTGGCGGACCTCGGTTAGGCCGGGCGTAGGAACGTAGTGGGTGTAGCCCTGTTCTACGGCCCGCACCACCGCGTCCCTGATGTGCTTGGGAGTGGCAAAGTCAGGTTCGCCTATCTCCAAATGGACGATGTCCCTGCCCTGGGCCTCCAGCTCCCTGGCCTTTGCCAGTACAGCGAAAGCTGACTCTGTGCCCAGGTTCCCCATCCTGCGTGCCAAAACCATGCCAACCTCCTTGGGTGTGGTGTTTACGCCTAGTTTGTCATTGTACCAGGGCGCTTTCTCTCAAATCCCTCTACCAGGCAGGCCTAGGCAGTACACCAGAGCGTCCTGGCACTTGTATATAGTCGTGCAGCGCGGCTTGAAACGCAAGACCAACGTTTGGATGGGCAGGAATGTGGCACAAGGGGAACGAGCTTGCTGGATGGGCAGATGGCCCTTGGCTAGCTGTGATAGAGCGCCAGCCGCTCCTTCTTCAGCTCATCACCTACGTGGGCATGTATCGTATCCAGCATTTCAAAGTCCGACTCGGAGACGAAGGTGATAGCGGTGCCTAGTCGTCCCATGCGCGCCGTTCTGCCGATGCGGTGTACGTACTCCTCCACATTGTCCGGCATGTCGTAGTTGATGACGTGAGACACGTCTGGAATGTCCAGCCCTCGCGCCGCCAGGTTGGTGGCAACCAGCACCCGCAGTTGGTTCGCGCGAAAGCGGGCCATCACAGCGTCGCGCTGCGACTGCGGCATGTCGCCGTGGATGGCCTGGATGTCGCACCCACGGCGCTGCAAGTGTTCCACCAACCTGTCCACCCCTAGCTTAGTGCGCCGGAACACCAGCGCCTGGGTGATCCGGCCAGGCTCCCTCAATAGTGCCTCCAGGGCCGCGGGGCGGTCCCTCTCGGCTACTTCGAAGTAGATCTGCTCAACCTGCTCCACCGGCTCGGCGTTCCCGCC
>JAUSCR010000190.1 GCA_030651175.1 Dehalococcoidia bacterium | reverse complement strand
ATCATCACCGCCTGTAACGCAAAGTTGGCGTATGTCAGCGGCAGCAGGTGGGCTATAACCTGGAAGATTACGTGCATCTCCTTGATGGGCCAGAATACGCCTCCAAGAAGCGCCTGGGGCACCACAACCATTGGTATGAACTGGACGGCCTGAAGCTCGTTGCGGGCGTAGGTGGACAGAAAGATGCCCAGGTTAACTGCGCCCAGGGTCATGATGGCAACTATCAAAAAGACTATGAATATGTTGCCGGCGTAGTGGATGCGGATGACGTATACGGTGAACAGCAGGATGATTGTGGACTGGAGCAGCGCGAACATGCTGAACCCCGCCATGTATCCCAGCACCATCTCCACCTTCGTCAGAGGCGATGCCAACAAACGCTCAAATGTGCCCAGTGTGCGCTCTCGCAGAAAGCCCACCGAAGTCAGCAAGTATACGAACAGGAAGGCGAAAAGCGCCACATAGGTCGGCGCAAAGTAGTCTATTGGCTTGTACTCCGGGCCGGCGTAAACGTATGTAACCTCCGGCTCCACGGCACCCGCGCCGCTGCCAGCGACAACCAGCCGGGCGATGGCCTGGTTCAGCCCCTGCATCAGCATGGGCGCTTTCCCAGGACGCGATCCCTCAACCCATATCTCCAGCGGTGCTGTCTCCCGTGCTAGAAGGTGTTGCGTGAACCCCTGGGGGATGACAATAGCTGCCTCCAACTCCCCTTTCCGCAGCAAGCCATCCACGTCCTGCCGGTTAACCTCCCGTACCTCAAGAATTGGCACCTTCCGCAGCTCTTCCATAAGTTTTGATGCCACCGGCGAAGTGTCCTCCTGCGCCACGCCCACCACAATACCGCTGGCCCCCAAGTTGATGAGGTAAGCGAGCAGAGAGAGGACCACAATAGGCACCCCGACTATGAGTGCCACGGTGCGCCTGTCCCGGCGGAACTGGAGCGCGATGCGCATGGCCAGGGCCGCTATCCGGCTCAGGTTCATGAGGTAGCCATCCCATTGGCATAGTGCAAGAAGGCATCTTCCAGCGTTGTCCTGGTCGTCTGCCGCTTCAACTCCTCCGCGCTTCCTTCGGCCAGCAAGCGGCCATTTTGCAGCAGGCCCAGGCGGTCGCACCGCTCCGCCTCATCCATAACGTGCGTTGAGACTAGAATAGTCACGCCCTGGCCGTTCAGCGCCTTGAAGTGGTCCCAGAACTGGACTCGGAGCTGCGGGTCAACGCCCACGGTAGGCTCATCCAGGAACAGCAGCTTCGGGCGGTGCACTAGCGCACAGGCCAGAGAGGCCCGTCGCTTCAGCCCGCCGCTCAGGGTGGATACCAGGTCCGAGACGCGGTCAGCCAGGTCCACTAGCTTGATAACCTCATCCACCTGCGCTTGGGAGAAGGCTCCCATCAGGTGGGCGTAAAACCGCACGTTCTCCCGGACGGTTAGATCTTCGTACAAGGCTATGGCCTGGGGCATGTAGCCAATCTGGGAGCACACCTCGCGGTTGGGGATGCGCCTGCCCAGCACGTACGCCTCGCCGGAGGTGGGCGGGACAATACCCAGCAGCAGCCGAATCAGCGTTGTCTTGCCCGATCCGTTGGGTCCCAGAAGGCCATAGGTGGTGCCCGCCTGGACATGGAAGTCCAGGCTGTCCACCGCGGTAAGCCTGCCAAACCGCTTGGTAAGGCCGCGAGTCTGAATTACGGGGTCGGATGTGGACACGGGGGCATTATACACTCGCAGCATAGCCCACTGCCGCCAGGGTTACGGCTCTGTTCGCTTGCGCGTGGTAGCCGGCTTGTCCTGGCACTAATGGTCATCAACTGAATAAAGTGACATCTAATTCCGATGGTTCTTCCCCGTTCATATGGTTCGACAGGCTCCCAGCAGTCAGTAAAGTAGATGGAACCAGCTATACGCTGGCGTTTTCAGATAAAATCACCTGTGGTAAACTGACTGGAATAGGCTCATAGACCCTTGTAGCAAGAAGGTGATCCCTTTGACGACTAATCTGGCGGCAGGCGCGGACGTAAACACAACAAAGGTACTAGAGATGCCCCTCCTTCCCAGGAGGGACACCCTGGTGTTTCCCAGGCTGCTCACCCAACTGGCGGTGATGCGGCCGGCTTACCAACGCGCGGTGGAAGAGGCGATCTCTGGCGATCGCAGGATCCTGGTGGTGGGCCGGCGTAACGTTGACAGCCGCGATTTCGATGTGGCTGACCTGTACCCCGTGGGCACTGTGGCCATCGTGGGACGAATGCTGAAGATGCCCGACGGCTCGGCCACCGTGTGGGTGGAGGGCGAGGAGAGGGTGCGGATCCTTGAGGTGACCCAGACGGAGCCCTGGTACAGGGCCAAAGCAGAGGTTCTCCAGGAAATACAGGTAGACACCCTCGAATCGCAAGGGTCTATGCGTTCCGTGCTTGCCCTCTTCGAAAAGTGCGTGCGCCTTTCACCCCACCTTACATGGGACTCCTACGTGGCCGCCATGAACGCCAGTGGTCCCGGCCACCTGGCGGACATGGTCTGCTCCGCCCTCAACATGCCCATGGAGGCGCGCCAGAAAGTCCTGGAGACACTGGACCCCGGGGAGAGGCTCCACATGGTAAACATGCACCTGGCCCAGGAGGTGGATGTGCTGGAGGTGCAGAGCCGCATTGACTCAGAGATAAAGGGCTCCGTGGACAAGACTCAAAGGGAGTTCTTTCTCCGGGAGCAGTTGCGCGCCATCCAGAAGGAGCTGCAGGAGACTGACCCCCAAACCAGGGAAGTCGAGACCCTCAAGAAGAAGATAGAAGAGTCAGGGATGCCGGAAGAGGCCGCCAAGAAGGCCGTGGATGAGCTGGAGCGATTGGCCCTGATATCGCCCGTCTCCCCCGAAAACTCGGTGGTTCGGGGGTATTTGGACTGGCTTATCTCCTTGCCCTGGAAGACCCAGACCGAGGATAATCTGGACATACGGCAGGCTGCCCGGGTGTTGGATGAGAACCACTATGGCCTGGCCAAGGTGAAGGAGCGGATTCTGGAGTACCTGGCGGTAAGGAAGCTGTCAGAAGGAAAGCTGCGCAGCCCAATTCTGTGCTTTGTGGGAGCTCCAGGCGTTGGCAAGACCAGCCTTGGCAAGTCCATCGCCGCCGCCATGGGCCGCAAGTTTGTCCGGGTAAGCCTGGGAGGCATTCGGGACGAGGCGGAGATACGCGGCCACCGCCGCACCTACGTTGGCGCTCTGCCTGGCCGGGTAATCCAGACCATGCGCCGCGCTGGCACCGTCAACCCTGTGTTCATGCTGGACGAGGTAGACAAGGTGGGTGCAGACTTCCGAGGCGACCCCTCATCGGCGCTGCTGGAGGTGCTGGACCCAGAGCAGAACCATTCATTTAGCGACCATTACCTTGAGGTCCCCTACGACCTGTCCAAGGTGTTGTTTGTCACCACGGCCAACGTCCTGGACCCCATCCTTCCAGCTCTGCGCGACCGCATGGAGGTGATTGAGCTTCCCGGCTATACCGAGGAGGAGAAGCTGGAGATTGCAAAGGGGTTCCTTCTAGCCAGGCAGGTCAAGGAGCATGGCCTAACCGACAGTCAGCTCCGGTTTTCTCCCAAAGCGGTCCGGCGCATTATTCGGGAGTATACCCGTGAGGCCGGTGTGCGTAACCTGGAACGGGAGATTGGCTCCATCTGCCGGAAGGTGGCCAAGCGCGTGGCCGAAGGGCAGTCCACCTCAAGCATTATTCTTCCCCAATCCATACCTGGTTACCTGGGAGCGCCCCGGTTCGCCTGGGGCACGGCTGAGGAGCAGGACGAGGTGGGCGTGGCCACCGGCGTAGCGTACACACCCACAGGGGGCGATGTCCTATCCATAGAGGTGGCGCTCCTTAAGGGCAAGGGGAACCTTATCCTCACAGGTAGTCTGGGAGATGTCATGAAAGAGTCGGCCCAGGCTGCGTTGAGCTACTCCCGGGCCAGGTCGCAGGCGTGGGGCGTCAAGGATGGTTTCTTTGCCACGCTGGACGTTCATATCCACGTTCCAGCGGGGGCCACCCCCAAGGACGGCCCTTCGGCCGGTGCGGCCCTTACCACTGCATTGGTATCGGCGCTGACTCACCGCCCCGTCCGTAAGGACGTGGCAATGACGGGCGAGATTACACTGAGGGGCAAAATCTTGCCGGTAGGCGGAATCAAGGAGAAGGTGCTGGCGGCGCATCGGGCCGGCATCAAGACATTCGTCCTTCCCGAGGAGAACCGCAGGGACGTGGCAGACATACCCGCCAAGGTGAGGCGCGATATCCAGTTCGTCTATGCGAAGGACATGGACCGGGTGCTGGAAGCGGCGCTGCGGGAATCGGCTGCCTCTAAGGAGCAAAAGACATGAACTGGTTCGATTATGTGGTTGCCGGGGTTGCTATCATTGGGCTGCTCATTGGCTGGAAGATGGGCCTCCTGGGCGCCATTTTCAACACTATTGGAGTGGTGGTAGGCATATTCATTGCGGGGCGCTTCAGCGGGCAGATAGCTTCCTGGATCGCCGAGCAGGGCACGAGCGACGCCGTAGCCACGGTGTTGGCCTACGTAGTTATCGTTGTGGGGGTCTTTGTGGCTGCTCAGGTGGCCAAAGGCGTCGTCAAGAAGATGTTGAGCCTGGTCTTCCTGGGCTGGGTTGATTCCCTGGGGTCCATCCTGGTGGGCCTTGTCTTTGGCCTGGCCCTGGCGGGGGCGGTCATCCTAGCCGTCGCGCGCTTTGGAAGCGACCTTCCCACGGAGGGACCCGTGGGGACGGTTGTAGAGATGACCGGATTTCGTGGCTCCATCCAGGGCGCTCTGGTAGAGTCCACGTTGGTTCCCGTGTTTATTGACATCACCAAAGCCATCCCGGCCAACGCCATGGGGTTTGTCCCCGGTGACTTCAGGCTTGCCTTGGAGGATATTGAGCAGCGGATTAACGAAGCCAAGCAGCCTTGAGGAAAGGGCTATCTAACACATGGTCACTGGACTGGTCAACGCGCCTGTTCTGGTCTTGAACCAGAACTATCAACCGCTGAACGTGTGCAACGTCCGGCGGGCCGTGGTGCTGCTGGATCGGGGCAAGGCCGAGTTGCTGGTCAATGGTCGGGGCGAACTGCGCACCCCAACTGTTGTTGTGGTGGCTCCATCTGTTATACGGCTGATGCTGATGGTGCGGCGGCCTGTCCTTGAGCGAAGGCTATCCCGCCGTGAGATATTCGCTCGCGATGGCTACTCCTGCCAGTACTGCGGCAAGGAAAGCCGCACCCTGACACTGGACCATGTTGTCCCCCGGTTCAGCGGAGGAGTTCACTCCTGGGAGAACGTGGTGGCGGCCTGTATTCCTTGCAACCATCGCAAGGCAAGCCGGACACCCAAAGAGGCTGGCATGACCTTGCGGCGGCAGCCCCGTGCACCACGCCCCAATCCGTACTACCAGTTCCACCGCCGCACTCTGCAAGAGGAGTGGCTGCAGTTCATTCCGTGGGCGGAGTGAGTCCTGAGCGAAGCCGAAGGGACGGGGGTCTGGGGATGTCCCCCAGATTCAATCTTCACCCCCTTCCTGGCCAGGCCTGTCCTGAGTAGGCCGAAGGAACTGGGGTAGGGAGATGGTTGAAGAGGGTTGTTCAACACCCTGTTATGCCATCTCCTGGCGGGCCGGGACCGGCTTGGGAGCGGGTAGGGTAAGCATCAGCACGTCCAGGGTCATGCGAGGGTTGGCGTTCTGCTCCAGGCGCTCCAGTGTTGCCACCAGTTCCCGTACCACAATGGCGACCTCCCCTGATTGAAAACGGCGTGCCCTATCTTCCAGGGTTTGCCGCCAGTCCACGTTGACCACCAGGTCCGGCGCTTGCTGCATAAGTACCAGGAGGTCCCGCCACCACAGTAGCCAGAAGCCCAGTTCCTCCCGGACAGCGCCCCGGTCCCTGCCAAACTGCTGGGCCAGCTCTTGCGCGTACTGGAACCTCCGCTCTAGGCCACCATCCACCACTGACAGCAGTGTCTCCAGCCTTCGCTGGCGCTCGTCCAGCAGCTTGGGATTGGCGACGGCGCTCACCGCCCATCCCACATTGCCGCCGGATACGCGGGCCAGCAGCCGGGCATCTTCCGTGGTCACGCCATGCTCTTCGGTAAGCACGGCCACGAGCCTGTCCTCTGGCAAGGGTCGCAGTTCCAGCCGCTGGCACCGGGAGCGGATGGTGGAAAGCAGTGCCTCTTCTTCGACGGTGGTGAGGAGCAGCAGCACGTGGGCTGGTGGCTCTTCCAGGGTCTTCAGCAGGGCGTTGGCCGCATCCAGGCTTAGCCTCTCAGCTCCGTCAAAAATGAACACTCGGTATCTGCCCTCGTATGGCTGCATGGCGGTGGCGCGCTCAATAGCGCGGACCTGGTCTATGCGTATCTCGGTGTGCAGGCGGCCCGTTCGCTCATCCTGGGTGGGCGCTATCCTCTGGACGTCCGGGTGGATGCCTCGTTCAATCCGGCGGCACTGGGTGCACTGGCCGCAGGGAGGGTCTTCGCCCAGGCAGTTGACAGCCTGGGCCAGTTGGAGGGCAAGTGTGTCCTTGCCAACGTGGGGCGGGCCGACCAGCAGGTATGCATGGGCAAGCTGCCCCTGATGCAGACCCCGGTCTAGGGTCGCAGTCAGATGTTCTTGGCCGTGGATTTTCCAGGGAGCCATAATAAGCTATAAGAGAGGATAGCTACACTATTGTTAGCACCAGATTGTTTACGGTAGCAAAAGAGGCCACTGCCACGTAGGGCAGCAGCGTCGCCACGTAGGCTGCCCTGGCGTAGCCGTGATACCCGAACCGGGAATAGGCAATCCTGGCTCCCACCGCCAGGAGGCACAGGATGCCCACAGCCAGGAAGTCCGCTACCAAGAGAGCCTGGAACCCTCCCGTTTCAAGGGCCGACCTTGCCATAGGGCCGCTCTCGTAGACATACCGTTTGTGGCTGAGTTCGAGGAGAGCGTAGGTGCTCAGGAAGTCCAGGACGGCCAGAAGGGCAACGCAGCGTGTCAGCCAGGCTTCCCGCCAGGGCCACACGCGCAGGGAAAAGCGCTCTACCACAGGCTCCCGGCGGAGGTCTCTGAGGACGCTCTTGCGTATCCGCTCCCTGGTGCGATGGATGATGTTATACATGTTGCTGCCTGGCCCCGTGGCGGGACTACGCTACGTCCGACGCCATGAGGTCCTGGTAGGTTTCGCGGCGGCGGATGAGCCTAGCGACTCCATCCCGCACCATGATGATGGCGGGCCTGGGGGCCATGTTGTAGTTGCTGGACATGGGCACACAGTAGGCGCCCGCGGCGGGCAGGGCTACCAGGTCTCCAGGCTCCGTGGCGGGGATGTCCACGTCTCGCACAAGGATGTCGCCGGACTCGCAGAACTTGCCGGCGATCGTCACCCGCTCCGTCGCGGGTTGCCCCATGCGGTTGGCAACCACCGCCTCGTAGCTGGCCTGGTACAGAGCAGGGCGGATGTTGTCGCCCATGCCACCGTCCACGCTCACGTAGGTGCGAATGCCTGGGATTGCCTTCCGTGCGCCCACTGTGTATATGGCGACGCCCGCGGGGCCAACGATGGAGCGTCCCGGCTCTATGACCAGCAAAGGCTCGCTCAATCCCAGCTCCTGGCAACCCCGGCTGAAGGAAGAGGTGATGGCGTCGGCGTACTGGGCCGTGGATGGTGGCTGTTCGTTCCTGGTGTAAGGTATGCCAAAACCTCCACCAGGGCTGAACTCCCTCAGCTCCAGTCCATCCTCTCGCATCTTGGCGGCGAACTCCAGGGTTGCGCGGATGGCCGCCTGGTAGGGCTGGGTCTCAAACACCTGCGACCCTATGTGGCAATGGAGTCCCACCAGGCGCAGGTGGGAGCAGGAGAGCGCCTGCCGTATCGCTTCCTGTGCCTGGCCTGTGCCGATGGGGAAGCCGAACTTGCTATCCAGTGTCCCTGTGGATATGTAGGCGTGAGTATGCGGGTCTACGTTGGGAGATACCCGCAGCAAGATGTCCTGGGTGCGCCCAGCTTTCCGGGCCACGTCGTTCAGAAGGCCCAGCTCGTGGAAGTTGTCTACCACAAAGCGGCCTACGCCCCAGGCCAGGCCCTCCTCCAGCTCTTGACGGCTCTTGTTGTTGCCGTGGAAGTAGACCCTGGAGGGAGGCATACCGCCAACTCGCGCGGCTGCCATCTCGCCTCCTGAGGCCACATCCATTCCCAGACCCTCCTCCACCAGAAGTCTGGTCAGCGCCAGGTTGGTGAATGCCTTGGATGCGTATATCACGCGGGTATTGGGGTAGCGCCCCTGGAACTCCCGCAGGTATGCCTGGCACCGCTCCCGAAGTGTCTGCTCGTCGAATATGTAAAGCGGTGTGCCGTACTCCGCCGCCAGGTCCGCCACGTCGCACCCGCCCAGCACAAGGTGTCCGCTGGCGGTTATGGCAGCGGTCTGGGGGAAAACATGTTTGGCTGGAAAGGCGTCCATGAGACAATCATGGTACGGATGAGGATTGGGCCTGTCAATGTGGGGGGCGTAGCTTCCTTGTTGGCCTGCCGTCTGGCTGATATACTTGGCATCTAATTTCGTAGTGGATTTGCGCCTTGACCTCCAAAACTTCCAACACATCACCATTGGGCCAGACCGCCTACCATCGCATCGTGGTCAAAGCCGGCACCAGCGTCCTGGCCGGCGGTGCCGGCGGCTTGGACGTGGCGGTAATGACCGGCCTGGTTGAGCAGATGGCTCGCCTGCGGCAAGAAGGCCGTGAGTTGTTGCTGGTCACCTCCGGGGCCGTGGCTGCGGGAAGACAGGCCTTGGGCCAGCCCAAAGGCCGGCCCGGCGTCCCCTTCCGCCAGATGCTGGCCGCCGTGGGCCAGAGCCGCCTTATGCACACCTACGAGGAGCTGTTTGGCCGCCACCAAGTGCTGGTTGCCCAGGCGCTTCTCACCCGCGCCGACATATCGGACCGCCGGGGCTACCTCAACGTCAGAGACGTGCTTCTTGGTTTGCTTGAAACGGGAGTTATACCAATCATCAACGAGAACGACGTGGTGACATCCGAGGAGCTAGGCGACGAGGTGTTTGGCGACAACGATACACTATCGGCCCTGGTATCGAACCTGGTGGACGCCGACCTGCTGGTCATGTTGGGCGATACCGCCGGCCTGTACAACGCGGATCCAGCACTTCACCCCGAGGCGCGGCTGATTGAGCGGGTAGACCGGATAGACCAGCCCATCCGCGACCTGGCCAAGGAAGAGGAGCGCCATTCCTGGAGCCGGGGCGGGTTGGCTGCCAAGCTGGAGGCGACGCGGCTGGCTACCAGTTGGGGCGTCGCCGTGGTTATAGCGGGAGGACGCGAGCCGGACGTGCTGGTGGACGTGGCCGCTGGGAAGCAGCTTGGCACCTTCTTTCTGCCCAGCGCCAGCA
>JAUSCR010000183.1 GCA_030651175.1 Dehalococcoidia bacterium | reverse complement strand
AAGGTAGGCGTGGCTGTGGCCGTGGGTGTAGGAGTAGCCGTGGCAGTAGGCGTAGGCGTGGCCGTCGCCGTGGCAGTAGGCGTAAAAGTAGGCGTTGGCGGAGGGGTTGCAGTTGCAGTTGGCGTAAAAGTGGGCGTGGGCGTAGGCAAAGCCGGCAACTGGGCTAAGCCGTATCCCCAGGTGTTGTTGGGCACAGCGCCCCGCGGGAGGGCGTTGGCCTTGAGGTAGTCGGCGACCTGGACAGGCGTGAGGCCGGGGAACCGCGACAGCACCAGGGCCGCCAGGCCCGCCACGTGGGGCGATGCCTGGCTGGTGCCCGCGAACGCTCCAGCGCCGTAAGAGACAGAGTCCCCACGGTCTGCCCCAACCACCTCGGGCTTGGTACGGTTATCAGTTGTGGGCCCACGGCTGCTGAACGGCTCAATGGTAGAAGTCGTGCTCCACCTGGCAGCACCCACAGCCAGCATGCCGGTGTTGGCGCTCTCCGCTGGGTTGCCTATGCTGGTGGCTGCCACAGCTATTCCCAGACTCTGCCCAAAGAACGAGTTTAGCTGGACCCATTGGGGCACTGGTCCTGCAAACCGGCTGATGGTCAGGCGGTACGTGCCAGACGCCGTCGGTGTGAAGTCAATAAGTTCCCCAGGATAGTGTCCTGGCCCGCCGGACTGCGGGTCCACACTCCAAGCTACGATGGCAGTCATGCTGCTGTTCCACAGGTAGAGGTCCAGGTCGCTGGCGGCGGCACCCCAGTTGTCATTCCACCGGGCCTGGGCGATGAACCCTTGTCCAGCAGTCAGAAAGACGTTATTCACTTCGCTATTGGGCGCAAACTCCATCCGGTCGTCCAGGTCGGCATCGCTGTAGCTCCCAAACCAGTTGTCCAGAGCGCTGTTACCAGCCGAGTTCACCCACAAGACTCCTCCCGTCACCGCCGTGTCCACCGCCTTCAGTGGACTGTTACTGAAAGGCGACGTGCCATCTCCCGGCCCATCCCAAGTCCACCCCACGGAGTGGTTGATAACTTTGACGCCCTGGGAGACCATCCATGCGGTGGTAGCCTTCAGGTCGCCTCCAGATATGGGGTTGGCGATGTAGAGGCTGGCGTTGGGAGCAATATCCACCACCGCCTCTGCTACTGCGGTGCCGTGGACGGTCTGGGTCTGGCAATCCGAGACTGTGGAGGTGAACACGCCTATGGCTGTATAGCACCTGGCGACTACTGTGGAAGGCAGCTCCGTGCCCATGAGCCCGCTGTAGCCAATGAAGCCCACGTCTATGATCCCTACCTTCACGCCCGCGCCGGTGAAGCCGCCTGTGTTCCATGCAGGCGCGCCATGTACAGCAGCGCCCTGGCTAGTGACCAGTGCCGGCTGCGGCGGCACGATGGCCTGCACCCGCAGCACGCCCGGCTGTTCTGCCAGGTCGGGCAGAAGCGCGACAGGAACGTATGCCTCTATGTAATCGGCACCGACGTTGGCTACTGTTGCGCCATGCTGGTCCAGGAAAGCGACAATCTCAGAGGCATTGCCGGAGAGGCGGATGGTGACGGCGACCGATTCGTCTTGGTACAGAGGAGCACTGCCAAATGCCGCTATTGCTGGTCCCGCGCTCAACTGCTCCACCATGTTGTTGAGCTGAGAGTCCAGTCGTGGGTACTTGGGCTTGGGTGGTAGCTGAACGTCCTTGCCCAGTTGTACGGGTGGGATGTCTTCTGCGGATGCGCCGCCGCCAAGCAAAACGAGAGCGACCACGCTGATCGTGGCTATCACCAGAACAAAGAGACCAGAAAACTTTCTCATGCGAACCTCTCAACCTCTCGGTTCAAACTAGCCAAGAGCATACAGTACCTCACCCTAGCGCCGCATCCAGCGCGGCAGCTATCCACTCCTTCGGAGGCCGTCCTTGCGGCTCGTCTTCCACCGTGTAGATGCGGCAGGCCAGGCCAAACCCGGTGGTCGGGGCATCCGGCTCCACGTCAACGCCGTCCACTCGGACCGTCGGCGACCCTGGAAAGGCCAAGTGCACCGCCTCTTCATCGGAAGCAACTTTGACCAGTTCCATTTCCAGAGGCATGTGGTGCTCCTGGAGTATAGCGCCAATATCGTCCAGAGTTTCCCGCCAGTTGGGGCAGTCGTCAAAATACAGAAGCTCAATTTTCATTGCTGTTCCTCCAAAGGGTCGCTGTCGTCGGCTTCAGGGTTCTGCTCCCAGCGCGCCGGCAGCCCCGTGGGAGGTGCGGCCTCATCCTTACCCTGCGTGCTGTCCCGATGGCGCATCCTTGGGAAGAGCTTGCGAACAGCATCGGCCAGGGTAGGCGCTGCTATCAACTCCAGGCCGCTGGTCTGGGCATCGTTGAGCTGCGCCTGGGCGATAACGGCTCGCCGGAAACCCAGCCTTGCCGCCTCCTTGAGTCGTCGCTCAAGCTGCGGAACGCTTCTTAGCTCCCCTCCTAGACCCACCTCGGCCACTGCAACAGTGGTTGGGTCACAAGGGGTGTTACGGAAGCTGGACACCAGCGCCAGAGCAATGCCCAGGTCTGCGGCAGGCTCCCCTACTCGCAGGCCGCCCGCTATGTTGACAATGATGTCCTGTCCTCCCAGCGGAATCCCCAGGCGCTGGGTGGTGGCCGCTGCGACCAGTAGCAGGCGGTGGAAGTCCACGCCGGTGGCCACGCGCCGGGGCTGGGAAAAGACGGTGGGCGTAGTGAGCGCCTGAACTTCCGCCAGGAGTGGCCTGCTTCCCTCCATAGTCACGATGACCACGGACCCAGATACGCCCTGCAACCGGCTGGACAGGAAGAGGAGCGATGGCTCCGTCACCTCTTCCAGGCCTTGAGACCCCATCTGGAACACACCGATTTCGTTGGTGGACCCGAACCGGTTCTTGGCTCCACGGAGTATGCGGTAAGGGCTTAGCGTGTCCCCTTCCAGGTACAGCACCACATCCACCATATGCTCCAGCGCCCTGGGGCCTGCCACGGTTCCGTCTTTGGTGACATGACCCGCCAGGAGGATGGGCACGCCATGCCCTTTGGCCCACTGCGTAAGCCGCCTGGTGCACTCCCGCACCTGGGCGACGCTTCCCGCAGCCGAGGGCACCTCCTGGGAGGACAATGTCTGCACAGAGTCCACCACTACCAGAAATGGCTGAACGGTATCCAGACGGGCCAGAATCTGCTCTATCTCCGTCTCTCCCAGGAAGAACAGGCCGTCTCCCGACACGCCCAGGCGCTCTGCTCGCAGCCGCACCTGCTGGGCAGACTCCTCGCCCGAGACGTATAGCAGCCGGTGTCCTTGCCCGGCCAGGTAGGCCGCCGTCTGTAGAAGAATGGTGGACTTGCCGATGCCCGGGTCGCCGGCCATTAGTATCAGCGCGCCTGGAACTATGCCTCCGCCCAGCACGCGGTCCAGCTCCTGAAATGGCGTGCCTATCCTGGACAGAGCTGCGGTGGAGACGGCGGACAGCTCCTGGACATCAGGGGAGTCTGCCTTCAGCCACTGGTCCCGCTTAGGCCGGGGCGCTGCCTGGATAGCGGCCAGGGTGTTCCACTGGCCACACTGTGGGCAACGCCCCTCCCACTTGGGCGTATGAGCGCCGCACTCCTGGCATACGAAGGTAGTACGAGACTTTCCCTGGGTCACACCTGGCTCCTAGTAGGGTGCGGAAAAACTCCTCCGACCATCCCCCTGTCCCCCTTCCTGGCCAGGAAGGGGGTTGGGAAAGGATCTGGGGGACACCCCCAGTCCCCTGCCCCTTCGGCTTTGCTCAGGGCAGGCTCCGAGGCTTCGCCCCTCTGGACTCCCCTTTTTCAGCAGCCTGCTCGAACAGGTGAGGCCATTCTAGCACACGTCTCGCTCTGTTCTGGAATAGGCCAACGTCAGGGCACGCAGCATGCGCTTCCATTGGCAAGCGATTCAACTGGCTCTCGCTCTGCCGTACACAGATACCTCATCCCCCTTTATCCCCCTTCTCCTGCAGGAGAAGGGGGAAGAGAAACAGAGATCAGGGGACACCCCTGCTACCCCGGCAAGGGGCTATGCCCCCTGCACCCCCAAGGGGAGATTATTCCCTCCGAACTTCGGAGTCTGGACATTAGCTATGCAAAAACAAACCAGGCCCTTCCCCATCGCTAGGAAAGGACCCGGTCACTAAAGGCCGTGTAGTAAGAACGCCCTGGCTTACACCGGCGCTACGGGTACCTCCACCCGGGCCACTATTTCGCCGCCACCGTCCACGTCAATGTGGACAGTGTCCCCAGGACCAAACTTGCCTGCCAGGAAATCCTCGGAGAGCCTGTCCTCCACCCGCTCCTGGATCACCCTGCGCAGCGGACGAGCGCCGAAGTTGGGGTCGAACCCCTTTTCCGCGAGCAACTCCTTGGCAGCCTGGGAGACCTCCATGGACACGCCCTTCTCCAGCAACTGTTTGGCCACGTCCCGCAACATCAGGTCCACGATCTGAAGGATATGCCCCTCATTGAGGGGGTGGAACACAACGCTGGCGTCTATCCGGTTCAGGAACTCTGGGCGGAAGAACTTCTTCACCTCGTCCAGTACCTGCCCCTTCATCCGGTTGTACGACTCTTCGGAGTTCTTGTCCTCTTCGCCCGGCTTGGCGAAGCCCATGAAGCTGCCCTTCCGAATAAGGTCTGAGCCTATGTTGCTTGTCATGACCACGATGGTGTTGCGGAAGTCCACTTTGTGACCCTTGGCATCGGTCAGGTGGCCGTCGTCGAACATCTGAAGAAGGATGTTGAACACGTCCGGATGAG
>JAUSCR010000177.1 GCA_030651175.1 Dehalococcoidia bacterium | reverse complement strand
ACCATGGGCTACCTCCACGAAGGCCACCTGGCCCTGGCCCGCCAAGCCAGGCAGGAGAACCGCATTGTCGTGGCCTCCATCTTCGTCAACCCCACCCAGTTTGGGCCGGCAGAGGACTTCGCCAGCTACCCCAGGGACATGGAGCGCGACCTGAATATGCTGCGCAGCGAAGGCGTGGACATTGTTTTCGCCCCCACGGTGGATGAGATGTACCCCAAAGGACACTCCACCTACGTGGATGTGGAGGGCGTCACCAAGCCCCTGGAGGGAGCACGCCGCCCGGGGCATTTTCGCGGCGTGGCCACGGTGGTCGCCAAGCTGTTCACCATCGTGCGGCCCGACCGCTCATACTTCGGCCAGAAGGACGGACAGCAGGTGACTGTGGTCAAGCGGATGACCGAGGACATGAACCTCGGCACGGAGATCATCGTGGTGCCCACGGTGCGGGAACCCGATGGCCTGGCCATGAGCAGCAGGAACGTCTACCTGACGCCGGAGGAGCGCCGCGCCGCGCCGGTGCTCTACAGGGCACTGTGCCGTGCACGGGAGCTTTGGCAGCGAGGCCAGCGGGACGCTGACGCCTTGCGCCAGGAGATGGTGCGCCTTATCTCCAACGAACCGCTGGCCCACATTGACTACGTTAGCATCGCCGACGCCCAGACACTGGAGGAACTGGAGCATGTGGACTGTCCAGCGTTGGTCTCATTGGCCGTCCGCTTCGGCAGGACGCACCTCATAGACAACATCACCATTCATTAGGCGCAGGGCTAGCCATGCAACACCGTTTCCTAGGCAAGGAGATCCAGGTGACTGTATCAGGAGAGCTACGCCATCCCGTCTCCTTCCACCTGGAGGGCAAAGAGCACGCCATCCAGGAGATTCTGAACGCCTGGCCCGACCACGGCTTCGGCAGCTCGCCGCCCAACCGCAAGAGATGGTGGCTGCGCCACCATCGTAACTATTACACTGTGCGTACCACCGAGGGAGAGGTTTTTGAAATATACTACGACCGGGGCGTCTCACTGAAGAACCCCAAATACAGGAAATGGTATGCTTCCCGTCAGCTAAGCCCTTTGGATGG
Organism: Dehalococcoidia bacterium; assembly: GCA_030651175.1. Taxonomy (GTDB): domain Bacteria; phylum Chloroflexota; class Dehalococcoidia; order Lucifugimonadales; family SHYF01; genus SHYF01. The sequence goes on along the minus strand of JAUSCR010000177.1, from coordinate 5,480 downwards.
CAAGCTGCAAGGCACCGATCCCTGAATAGAAGGAACCATTGAAAATCCTGATTACCAACGACGACGGCATATACGCCCCCGGCCTTTGGGCGGCGGTAGAGGTCCTGGAAGACATGGGAGAGGTGGTGGTGGTAGCGCCCGACAGGGAACAGAGCGGCGTAGGAGCCTCGGTAACCCTCAATAGCCCGGTACGGAGTGTGGAGGTGGTGGCTCCGCTGGAAGGCATCCACACCTACGCAGTGGAGGGCACTCCCGCCGACAGCGTTATCGTGGCGCTGGAGGCCCTGGTGCAGAACGTGGACCTGCTGGTATCGGGCATCAACAGCGGGTTCAACCTGGGGGAGGACGTGCTGGTATCGGGCACGGTAGGAGCCGTGTTGCAAGGGTACTTCCGAGGCATTCCCTCCCTGGCGGTATCCGTGGGCTCGCTGCACGCCACAGACTTCAGGGCCGCCACGCGGCTCCTTTCGGCGTTGGCTCATGAGGTGGCGGAGGGATGGCTGCCCAGACCCGTACTCCTCAACGCCAACCTACCACCCTTGGCACCGAAAGAGATTGAAGGAATTGACATGACTCGCCTGGCCCGCCGCCGATACGCCGACACAGTGCGCCAGGGCGACGACGGCAAGAGGAAGTACTACTGGATAACCCGCACCAGGCCGGCATGGGACATGGAAAAGGGCACCGACGTATGGTCGGTACGCCACCGCCGCGTCTCACTTACGCCGCTTCAAACAGACATGACGGCTGCGACCACCCTTGCCGCCATAGAGGGCCTTCCAGAGCGGCTGCAAAAGCTCTTCCCGCCCGTTTCAAGTTGACGCCCTAGATAGCCGTTGCTAGAATGGCATTGGGGGATATAGCTCAATTGGGAGAGCGCAGCGTTCGCAACGCTGAGGTTGGGGGTTCGAGCCCCCCTATCTCCACCAAAACTTTAGGCCTTCTGCCAGTGTCATAGCTTGCCCCTGTAGCTCAGGCAGATAGAGCCAGGGCGGCCCAGGCCATTTTGGGAAACTGCCGTCCTGGTTTCGCCTTCACCTGGTCTTCTCAACCTCCTTCGGTCGTCCCGCCCGCGGTACGGGCTCGTTGGCGGCGATGGACTCTTCGCGGTCGAACCAGCGGAAGAAGATTACCACCAGGATTCCCAGAAAAACGGCCATGCTGGTCACGGCCATGATTACGCCGCCCAATCGCTGGTCTTCCAGCACCGAGAGACCCCAGAGCCGTGGAGCGTCCACATAGGACGAGTAGAGCGCGTGGTCCGAAAATGTGATGGCGGCAAAGAGGGGTTTCTGCGCCACAGTCACTAGAAAGAGGTAGAGCATCTGAAGAGGGGACGAAAGCCGGGGCAGCTCGGCCATCGGGCTCAGGACGGGCCACCATAGCAACAGAGCGCTGGCCAACATGGTCACGTGCTGAGCTGCGTGGACTACGTCGTAGCGGACAGCCGCGTCGTAGAAAGCCGGCACGTGCCACACGTTCATTACAACATTGAACACGACGAAGGCTACCAGAGGGCGAGTGAAAAACCGCGCCAGGCGCGCCACCGGGCTTGGCCGCAGGAGCGGCCGCAGCAGCCAGTCAGGCGTGCCCGCCAGAAGAAGGGGTGCGGCTGCCAGGACTGCCAGCAGGTGCTGCACCATATGGGCGCTGAAGAGGTACTGCTCGCTCAGGTCGTGAAGCGGCGGCAGAAAGGCAACGGCCAAGACCAGCACACCCGCAGAGAAGAGGGCCGCGCGGCGCCGGTCCATCCGCTCTGCCCACCTGAACCGCTCGCGGAGCGGCCCTACCCCCAACAGGTACGCCGCCTGGAGCAGGACCAGCAAAACAACGATCTCCCAGTGGAAGTCCAGATGGCTGAAGGGGAACCCATCGGGGCCTGGAGTATGGGTCAATGGAAGCTCTACAGGCGCAGCCAACACGGCCCTATCTCCTCATAAATAACGAATCTATCCCAAAATGGCCTGAGTACACGGCCTTCTAACAAAAGTCCCTTCTCCCCTTGCGGGAGAAGGTTAGGATGAGGGGTGTTTCACCCTCACCCTTGCCCTCTCCCATCAAGGGAGAGGGTTTTTGGGATAGCTACATGTTTGACAGCCACGCAGGGCCCGGCGGCGGCGGGTTGCCCTATTGAAGCGTCAGCAGGAAGGCAATGAGACTCTGGAGTTCGGCGTCCGACATCCCACCCTGAGAGCTCGGCATCACTGCCGGAAAGCCATCCACCACATAGGCCGTGGGCGTCCCGATGGACTCCCGAAGATACTGCTCAGCGGTCAGCGGGGGCCTGCGGCTGGCTGCCCTGGTTGCTACGCCGTCCAGCACCGGGCCGGCCTGTCCGGTAGCTCCAGCGACACCAGTCACGGTATGGCAGGCGACGCATCCCTTGGTAGCGAAGACCCGCTGCCCCAAGGAAGCCGAAACAGTGGCTGGCGGGGCCTCAAACGTAGGAATTGGTGATGCCGAGAGTGGCGCAGAGCCACCCCCACCAATGACTCCATACAGGGCCAGCAGTGCCGCAATGATGGCCGTCGCCACCAGGATACCGACCAAGAATAGCCCAGCAAAGATCCGGCGGTCATATCTGAGATGCATGTAGAACATGGCTACTATGCTAAACTCGACAGCGGTGAAGAGAAGGAAAAACGCCACCCTCAATCCTTGAGGCGCGGGCACGTAGAAGGCCGCCACCTCAATAACGGTAAGGGCACCCAGCACCAATGCCACCTTGATATAAGTCGTCGGCCCTGGGTGCGGACGCTCCCTGGGTTTAGACACATTGCTCATAATGACTCCTGTCCTGCTGGTCTTTCCAGCCTCCTGCACCCCGGGGAGGCCACATCCCTAAGGCTGCACCCCAATCAGATATACAACTGGAAAGATGACAACCCAGACTATGTCCACGAAGTGCCAATACAGGGCCGCCAGGTCCACGCTCAAGGCCCCCTCGCGCGTCAGGTCTCCCCGGAAGGAGTAGGCGAACAGTGATAGGAGCCAGATGACCCCCACGCTCACGTGGGCGCCATGGAAGCCCGTTAGGGTGAAGAAGGTTGAGCCGAATAGGTTTGTCCGGGGGGTCAGGCCCTGGCGGATGAGTTCGCCGTTCTCGTACACGGGGTTGGCGAAGTGGTAGAACTCATAGGCCTGGAACCCCAGGAAGGTAGACCCCAGGAGGGCCGTCACCAGGATCCATCTCCGGAAAGCCCAAATATCTCCCCTGGTAATCCCTGCGTAAGCCAGCACCATTCCCAGGCTACTGGTGAGGAGAACAAATGTACTCACAGAGGTGACAGGGATGTCCAGAACATCCTTGGGGAATGGCCCTACAAGGCTTTTGCCTTGATACACCAGATAGGTGGCGATGAGAGAACCGAAGAACATGCACTCGGAGCCGAGGAAAGCCCATATGAGCAACTTCCGGCTCGGGAGGCCGGTGGATGTCTCGGCGGCGTGAGGGATAGGGGCTACATGCTCCAAGGCGCTACTCCTTCTTGTCTTTCCCTAGCTTACCCTTCGGCTGCTTCACCGCTGGCTCGAAGGACCAGCTGTAGATGCCCACCAGCGTCACCACCAGTCCGGTGACAGCGAGGGCCAGGCTGTAGAGCAGCCCGTAGGCGCCAAGGGTGATGCCTACCGCCACCACAAGGGGCCAGTAAGAAGGGCTGGGCATGTGAATGTCGGGGTGCCCCTTTTCCTTCCCCTGGCCCGATGCCGCGTGCGCCGGTCCGCTGGCGATGTGCTCGCCGACGGCATCCCCGCGGCCCCCAGTGGAAATCTCCCCCCCCTGGGGATACTTCTGCTCCCAGAAGGCGTCCCGGCTGTGCACCGTGGGGATTGCAATGAAGTTGTAGGGTGGTGGTGGGGATGGGATGCTCCACTCCAGGGTCCGCCCATCCCACGGGTCATCGGGGGCCTGTTCCCCTTTCCGCCAACTCCGCACGGCGTTGAGCAGGAACATCAAGATGGCGAGGGCCATGGTAAACGCCCCAACAGTGGATACCATGTTCCACAGGTCCCAGCCCTGGCCCTGCGAGTAGGTGTAGATGCGGCGCGGCATCCCTTCGAGCCCAAGGAAGTGCATGGGGAAGAACGTCAGGTTGAAGCCAACGAACATGAGCCAGAAGTGCGCCTTTCCCAGCTTTTCGCTGAGCATGCGGCCGGTAATCTTGGGGAACCAGTAGTAAATGCCTGCAAAGAGAGCAAATATGCTCCCGCCGAATAGAACGTAGTGGAGGTGAGCCACCACGAAGTAGGTGTCCTGCTGCTGGGCGTCGGAGGGGGCAATGGAGTGCAGCACGCCGCTCAGCCCGCCGATGATGAACATGGCAATGAACCCCACGGCAAAGAGCATCGGCGTCTGGAAACGCACAGAGCCTCCCCACATGGTGGCGATCCAGTTGAAGACCTTGACCCCAGTGGGTACGGCGATTGTCATGGTGCCGAGGGCGAAGACCGAGTTGGCAACGGGCCCCAATCCCACTGTGAACATGTGATGGGCCCAGACGGAGAACCCCATGAAGGCGATGGCGATGCCCGATATGACCATCACCGGGTATCCGAAAAGAGGCTTGCGGGAGAATGTTGGCAGAACCTCCGAAATGACACCCATGGCGGGCAGGATGAGGATGTACACCTCGGGGTGACCGAAAATCCAGAACAGGTGCTGCCACAGCACCAGATCGGCGCCGGCGGCAGGGACAAAGAAGTTAGTGCCAAACTTCCGGTCAAACAGCAGCTCAATCAGGGCAACTGTTATCACCGGAAAGGCCAGTACCATGAGGATGGAGGTGACCAGTGTCATCCAGACGAACACCGGCATTCGCATGAATGTCATCCCCGGGGCACGCAGGTTGATGATTGTGATGACGAAGTTGAAGGCGGCCGCCAGGGAAGCGATCCCCAGCAACAACAGCCCCAACACCCAGAAGTCGATGCCAAAGCCAGGGTTATACGCCTTCGAAGTAAGGTTAGCGTATCCAAACCATCCAGCGTTGGGTGCTCCGCCCAGGAACCAGCTTGAGTTCAAGAAAACGCCTCCCATGGCGAACAGCCAGTAGCTGAAGGCGTTCAGCCGTGGGAAGGCGACATCCTGGGCGCCGATGAGCAGCGGGACTATGAAATTGAATAGGCTAGCAGACAGGGGCATGACGGCCAAGAAAATCATGGTGGTGCCGTGCATGGTGAAGAGTTGGTTGTACGTTTCGGGAGAGACCACGCCTTGCTCCGGCCGGGCCAGTTGCAGGCGCATTACAAGCGCTTCTATCCCGCCCACAAGGAGAAAGGCGATGGCGCTAACACCGTAGAGAACGCCGATGCGCTTGTGGTCAACTGTGGTCACCCAGCTCCACCACCACTTGTAGGCGGCAGTTTTGCCTCGCACACCTGTTACAGTCGTCATACTCTCCTCTGGGCCGGCAAGCAGCGCTCCATTATTTCAGGCTCTCCAAATAGGCCACCAACGCCGCGATATCCTCGTCCCCCAA
>JAUSCR010000174.1 GCA_030651175.1 Dehalococcoidia bacterium | reverse complement strand
CTATCCTGGAACCCAACCCTGGAACCCATTGGCCTGCCTGGAGCACGCCGAGACTGCCGCGCAGACTCCCCAGCTCATCTTCCACCTCGTTCAGCCGCTGGATGAGGTCAACGTATCCTTCTGAACTGGTCAGCCTGCCTGCCTCCGGCCCCTGGAGTGAACCGAGTATCTCGGACACGTCTTGGTCCAGGGATACCACGGCGACAGCCGTGGTGCCAAGGAATACCGCCAGCGCCAGACCAAAGAGTGTAGCCAGCGCGCCACTCCAGAACCACCACGGATGTCTGTTGGCAAGGGTGCGCCAGCCTTGGGCCAGCCGCTTTGCAAGCCCTGGCTTGTCGTGACCCCCAGGTTCAGGTATCATCGAGTCGTCTCCGGGCAGTCCGACGTTGTCTCAAAAGTCAGGAAGGCACAGGGAACCTCGGTTCCCGCTGGGGGTCTGGGGGTATCCCCCAGATTCAAAACTCCCCCTCTCCGTGTCGGAGAGGGGGACGCAGAGCCTGTCCTGAGCCTGCCGAAGGAGGGTGAGGCCAAGGACTTTTGGGACAAGGCCCTGACGGGCGGAATCCCGTGGCAGGAAGGGCAGCCATTGGGCTAATTCAGAAGTACTGCGGTAACCGGAGGAAAAACGATGACACGTTTATCAAGGTTAATCCACGTGGGTATCCTGCTGGGGATAGCATTGCTGCTGATGGCGGCGATTACGACGGACAATCGAAGCTACGCGGTGGGCAGGTACGCCCTGGAGCTGGACGGACAGTTTGCGGGCTGGCTAAATAGCGCCGAAGGGGGCAACGCCACCGCGGACGTGATCAACGAGCCGGCAGGGCCGGACTATATTGTGAGGAAGCACATAGGCCAGCCGCAGTACGAGGACATCATCATACAGGTGAGCGCCGGCATGAGTGAGGCCTTCTACAAGTGGATAGATGCCTCCTTCAACAAAAATTACTCGCGGAAGGACGGGGCCATCGTTGCGGCTGACTTCAACTACAAGGAGCAGTCGCGTTTGACATTCACAGACGCGCTGATCACTGAGATAGGCTTCCCGGCGCTGGATGCTGCCAGCAAGGACCCGGCCTACATGACAATCAAGTTCGCGCCAGAGACCACCAAGCGTGTACCTTCCAAGGGAGGCACAGTCGGCGGCGCGGCGGCTGGCAAGGGAGCGGCCGTACAGAAGAAGTGGCTTCCTGCGAACTTCCGCCTGAAGATCGACGGGCTGGACCAGCCGACCAGCAAGGTGAACAAGATCGAGGCCCTGGTCATCAAGCAGAAGGTCACGGAGAATCCTGTGGGCGAAGCACGTGATGCCCAGATAGAGCTGGCGCACCTGGAATTTCCCAACCTGGTGATCACCTTGGCCGAGGCCTACGCTGATCCCTTCTACGACTGGCACGATGACTTCGTGATCAAGGGGAACAGCGCGGAAGCTAATGAGAAGAACGGGACACTGGAGGTCCTGACGCCGAATCTTCAGGATGTGCTGTTCACCCTGACCTTCAAGAGCCTGGGCATCTTCAACGTGGCCACTGAAAAGGGGGATGCTGGCGCTGAAGCTATCAAACGGGTGAAGGCGGAGATGTACGTTGAGGAGATGACGTTCGACTATAAAGGACTGGTAGGCAAATAGACCATTGATATGTGACTTGAGTGAGGGTACCTACCCCACGTCTTCCTTGGCCTTCACCTCTTGCCAAAGACGCTCCTTCTGGTCCAGCGGCAGGTCGGCAAATGAGAGGCCACGCTCTGCGGCCAGGCGCTCCATCTGAGCGAAGCGGCGGGCAAAGCGGGCGTTGGCCTGGCGCAATGCGTCTTCGGTGTGGATGCCCAGCCAGCGCCCCACGTTGACCAGCGCTAACAGCAGGTCTCCAAACTCGCGGCTCTTGGCCTCCTGGGACTCCGCTTCCTGGATCTCTCCTACCTCCTCTGCGACCTTCTCCAGCACGCCATCCACGCTCTTCCAGTCGAAGCCGGCCTTGGAGGCCCTGTCCTGCATGAGCTGGCTGTAGGCCAGAGCCGGCGTATCTTTCGGGATGCGGCCCAGAAGGGACGCGCCTTTTTCGTCCGGACGCTCCTGGCGTTTCAGTTGCTCCCAGTTGGCCTCCACCTCCCGGGCGTCCTTGACCACGGCGTCGCCGAAGACATGGGGGTGGCGTCGCACCAGCTTGTCGCGCACAGACTCCGTTACGTTGTTGATGGTGAACTGGCCTGACTCGCTGGCTATCTGGGCGTGGAAAAGTATCTGGAGGAGAACGTCGCCCAACTCTTCAGGGAGCTTGGCGGCATCCTTCTGGTCAATGGCCTCCAAGACCTCGTAAGACTCTTCCAGCAGGTAGCGTTTCAAGGAGTCGTGCGTCTGCTCCTGGTCCCACGGGCAGCCCTGGGGGCCTCGAAGCTGTGCCAGAATGTCCACCAGGTTGCTGAAGGATTTGCCTGTTGCGTCGCTCATGGGTCTACAGGCGATTATAGGAGCGGGTCCCATCCTTGACAACTGCTCAGGAAGCACCTACCATCCATCGTCAGGAACCTACTCCGTGTATCGTATCAGTATCAACAGAATCATCAGCGCCCTGTTCATAGCGGCTCTGGCCGTGTTTCTGGTGACCAGCAACGTGCGCCTGGCCATGAACAGCCTTTCCCTGTACGAGTATGGCTTCCGCCATTACAAAGTAGACGCTGCCACGGGTCTCAGTTTGGAGCAGCTTTCCGAAGCGGGACGGCAGTTGCGTGACTACTTCAACTCCTCCGAGCAGTTGCTTGATGTACGCATCACAGTTGACAACACCACGCGCTCCCTGTTTGTGGAGCGAGAAATCCTGCACATGCGGGATGTGAAGGTGCTGGTCTGGAAGGTCTATCGTGTGCAAGAAGGCGCCTTTGTGTACCTCTTCCTGTTCGTTACCCTGGGGTTCTTCATTCTGGGGAGCAATTTTGGAGGGCGGGTGCGCCGGCTCCTCATCATCGGAAGCATAGTCACGCTGGTATTTGTAGGCGCTGTGGCGGCCGTGTCTCTGCTAGCTTTCGGGCCTCTTTTCCTCCTATTCCATTTCGCTAGCTTCAGCAACAACCTGTGGCAGCTAGACCCGTACAGCTCCTATCTGCTGAGGATGTTCCCAGATGGCTTCTGGCGGGACGCGACGCTGCTCATAGGCGCGGCCTCCGTGGCGGAGGCGCTGGGCATTATGCTGTTGTTGGCGGTGATGGAGTGGTGGCGCCGGTGGCGTATGCGGGTGGCGCGGAGCAAGGCCCCGCAGTTCGGTTAACGAAGCCAGGGGACATCCGCCGTTTGCTACTCGCCGGCGCAGGCGCAGGAGCCTCCGGCGGCGCAGGCACACCCGCCTCCTGCGACGGGCGACATTTCACCCCTGTCGCCTCTGGTGAAGGCCGCAAACATTGAGATCACCCGTGGTGCGTCCGTGTTGCAGTCCGGGCACCGGGCCTGGTGGCCGTTGCTCATGGGCCGAAGCCTCTCGAACTTGGCTTCGCAGCGGGGACAGACGTATTCGTAGACCGGCATAAGTATCGGCTCCTGGTAGGAGAGTTCAAAACCGAGTGTAGCACCACTTCCAGATAGCGTCAACGCAAAGCTGGCCGCGGTGAACGTCACCCGCTTGTGTTTCCCTTCCCCTGCATAGTAATAAACGAGATAAGCCGAAAGGCTTGCTTGATGCGCAATCCCGCTCATCCTGAGCTTGGGCAAAGGGAACGTTGGCAGGTGCAAAGGCTGACTTGGGCCTGGCTCAACATGGCATAATGGCGTACGAGTTTGTTGGATACTCACCTGTGCATGGCGTATATTGATGGAAATCATCGGAGCCGAGCCAGGGTAGGTATGGCCAAGGTAGGTATGGAAGGAGGGTATTATGACAATCCGGGGCGGATACGCGGGGCAGGTCTTGCGGATAGACCTCAGCCAGAAAACGATTGGTAAAGAACCCCTTCCTGAAGAAGATGTCCTGCGCAGGTACGTGGGCGGCACCGGCTTGGGACTCTATTACCTCTTGAAGGAAGCCGCTCCTGATGTAGACCCCACCGACTCCGAAGCGCCGCTCATCTTCATGCTTGGCCCTTTGACCGGTACTCCCGCCGTCAACTCCTCCGACTGGACGATCGTCTGCTACAACTTCTGTATCCCCTATGCCGCAGGGGTGGGGCACGGCCACGGATACTGGGGAGCCTACCTAAAGCACGCCGGCTATGACGGCATTTTGATCAAAGGGAAGTCTCGGAGGCCATTGTACCTGTGGATTGACGACTACAAAGTTGAGCTGAGGGATGCCAGGCACCTGTGGGGGCTGGATACCAGAGAAACGGAACGCCGCATAAAGCTGGAGCTGGGCGACGAAGAGGGTATCAGCGTTGCCTGCATTGGGCCTGCGGGAGAGGCGGTTCTGCCAGGCGCCAGCGTCAAGGCCGACAGGAACCACGGGGCGGGCAAAGGAAGCCCGGGCGCCATCATGGGAAGCAAGAACCTGAAAGCTATTGCGGTACGCGGCACGGGCACTGTGCCCCTCTATAACGCCCAGGGTGTGGTGGAAGCCGCCGCTGAATGGCAGAGGAATCTGTTTCTAGGTAGTTCGGGCACTTTCACATATGACCAGCCAGCCTCAGTTGGGCTTCAAAACGCAGGCATCACCAGGAACTACTACGACCGCCTAGGCAAGGCGCTCCGAGTGGCAGGCAAGAATATGACCGACCCTCTTTGGGGCGCCGAGTTCTCCAGGAGATACGTGGAGGCTTGCAGTCGCTGGCATGTTACCCCAAAACCTTCCTACAACTGCTACATCTCCTGTGCCTATGATGTGGAGATAACGGATGGGCCTTTCGCGGGGTTTGTGGGGAGTCTATGCGGCGGAGCTGAGAACATGGAGGGGGCCGCCGCTGCCATTGGCGTGGATGACCCCAGTGCCGTGGTGCTTCTGACCGACTTCTACGATGCCATGGGACTGGAGTCGGGCACTTTCGGCAGCATCATGGGCGCAGTGTACCAGGCATACAACGAGGGTATTCTTACTCTGGAGGACACCGACGGCCTGGACCTGACATGGGGTAACTGGAAGGCAGCAATGGAGTTGGTTGAGAAAGCCATCCACCGCGAGGGCATAGGGGCGAAACTGGCCGGTGGGGCCAAAGCACTCCCCGCGGCGTTGGGCACGGAGAAAGGCGTGATAGAAGAGATGCGAAATAGGTTGCTGGACGTCAAGGGTGCTGGCGTTGTTATGCACGACCACAGGCAGTTTTGGAGTGTATTGTTCGGTGACATGGTGGCAGGCACCGGACCATGCATGCAGGGAGATGGCACCGACATGATGAAGCATCCCGAAGTGGGATATTCTGAGACCACGCCAGGCGTAGCCCATAACGTTGGCCAGGCCCTGAGTAAAGTGGAAGCAGTCCGCATAACCCAGTTCGCCAAGCTGTGGTGGGACTGTCTTGGCGTGTGCATGTTCGCCGCACGAGGAGTCAAGGACTCGGTGGACACAGCTAGCAAATGCCTGGCGCAATCCGTTGGCTGGCAGGACTTTGGCCCGCAAGAGGCCCTTGAAGTGGGCGAGCGGGTGACCACATTGATGCGGTTGGTTTATGCGCGGCGTGGCTTCAGCAAAGCAGACGAGTTTGATGTCTCGCCCAAGCACCTGGAACCACCTACCGTAGGCCCTGCGAAAGGTCTTAGCATTGCACCGTATCTCCCTGCAATGGTGGACGAGTATTACCGCCAGATGGGTTGGAACGTGGAGACGGGCCTACCCACCGCTGACACCCTTCAGCGCTTGGGGTTGAAGGAGTTCGTTGACGACCGCCCGTAGGTAGCCGCTCTTTGGATCCTACCGGCAAAGCCTTTGTAATGAAAGCGAGAGACAGGAGGTGTCAATATGGAACCGAATCCCGGCCCAATAGCGCTGCCCTCCCAGCTTCACATCGGCGCTGTGGTAAGAGACCTAGACAAGACCATCAACTACCTATCCTCAACCTTCGGGATTGGTCCCTGGGACATCAGAGAACGGCGCTATCCCAAGGAGCAAGTGGTGGTGGGAAAGGGACCTTTTGCGTACAGGGTCGCTTTTGCGGCCATGGGACCCATTGAGCTGGAGCTGATAGAGGTAGTAGAGGGAAGCACTATCCACGCCGAGTTTCTGGCCAATAAGGGGGAGGGTCTCCATCACATAGGTTTTCGCGTACCCGACTTGCAGCAGGTGGAGGCTTCGTTGCAGCGGCATGGAGTTGGTGTCACGCAGAGCGCCTTCAGGGAAGGCGCTCGCTATGCCTACATGGACCCATCTGAGCTTGGTGGGATCACCTTCGAGTTCACCGAGCGGACAGCGGGATAGCGAGAACCAAGTATCTATTGCTTTGCACAAGAATTCATTTTGAATCCCGACTCGTCGGGACTCAGGGTGGCACTTTTTGCCATCCAAGCGAGTTTTGTGCAAAGCCCCCTAAACCCACACTACCCGCTGGCAGAATCCGGTAGCCAGCCCATTGACCTGGGGCCGAATTCCAGGGGCATAGGCACGCCGGCGCGCACCGTTAGCACAGGTACAATGGCCTTGTCACCCATGATGGTTCCCCCGCGGGAGTCGCGAAACAAGAACCGGCCATCCACAACCTTCAACACCGAGATGTCCGCCTCACGACCCGCGGCAAGCGCCCCTAGCCTGTCTTCCATACCGATGGCCTTCGCTGGATTCACCGTGGTCATGCGGACCACATCCTCCACGGAAAACCCCAGGGCCAAGAACTTGGACATGATCTCCGTCAAGCTCCCCACCAGAGTATGCCGTCCAGGCACCGTGTTGTCGGTGCTGATGCAGTGAGGGCGGTAGCCCTGCTGCAGGATGCGTTGAGCGGCGTCGAAGGTGAAGTTGAAGCGCCCGTGAGCGGCGTCCAAAGTCACACCCCTGTCCAGCGCCTCGCGTACCTCGGGGAACACCCTGCTGTTAGCATCCAGCACGTTGCCGGTGTTGCCGGTGAAAAAGTGGGTGACAATGTCCCCTCGTTCCATCATGCCGAGCATCTGGCGAGTGGTGTCCGGCGAGACCATGGAGTCAGGGTCGCCAATGTGCACCATGAGGCGGGTGGCCGTCTCGGCGGTGGCCTGCTTTGCCAGGCGCACCACCTCTGCCCCCATGTCACGCACGCCAGGGCCTACCAGGCGGACCTTGACCCCGAGAACATGGGGCTGGTGGCCCTGGATGGCGGCGATTGTCGCGGGCAGGTCAATGTCGTCGCGGGAGCGCAGCTCTGGCGTGAAGGCAAGCCCCGTGCGACCAATATGCACCATGCATAGCACACGGGTCTTGGCCTGGGAAATGACGTACCTGGTCATGCCGCCGAAGGTGTGGGAACCACCGCTGCCAGCGTCAACCACGGTGCAGACGCCGGAGTAGACGCCTGCGATGTCCGGGTTCAAGCCATTCTGGTTAATGCCCTCGTAGACATGGACATGCAGGTCTATCAGGCCCGGTACAGCCAGGTTACCCCGGATGTTGATAACCCGGGCCGCCTCGGTGTCTGCTATGTCGGCGGCTATCCGCTGGACCCTGCCCCCGCTGATGGCGATGTCCTGTGGCTGGTTGACGCCTCTGGCCTAGTCTAAGAGGGTTCCCCCTTTGAGAAGCAAATCATACATGGGACCCTCCATCACTTTTCAACCAAAGTTCCCCATACAAAACACATCCGTGATGGGTGAGAGTGTAGCACACCCCCCTGGGCCATCAACAACCCGAAGACTTTTGCTTCCGGCCATTGCCTGGCGCGCCGCGTCAGGCAATGGCTGTTGGTTTGCCAGGTCTGTCTTGATTGTAGACGGTACTCGCCATAGGGCTTCTACCACCGGAATTGTTGAGGCCTAAAGTCCGCGATGAGGTATGGCACGATCGCTCTGCCAGGTAAGGCCCCGCTGTCGATGCGACTCTTATCAACATCGGTTATGTGCACGGACACTGCCCCCAAGTTGTCCTCCAACTGTTCCATTGTTCTGGGACCTATGATGGGGCTGATTATTCCTGGCTGCTGCGCGCACCAAGCCAAAGCCACCTGAGACGTGGTGCACTCCTTCTCCTTGGCAATGGCCCCGACCACGTCTACAACTGCGAACGCCTGTTCGGTAAAGTGCAACCTGGTCCTCGTCGGAGCGATCATCCTTTCCCTCTCTTCGGTCAACCTCCCCTCACCTGGGAAAATCTCGCCACGCCGGTATTTCCCTGTCAAGAAGCCTCTGGCCAAAGGCGCCCACGGGATAAGGCCCATCCCATACGTTAGGGCCATCGGGACCAGTTCCCTTTCGATGCGTCGGTCCAGCATGTTATATGGGGGTTGCTCACACACAAACCGATTGAGGCCCAGTTCCTTTGAGACCCACAGCGATTCGACCAATTGCCAAGCGGAAAAGTTGCTCGTGCCAATGTAGCGTACTTTCCCCGCCCTGATCAGGTCATCCAGAGCACGGAGGGTTTCGTCGATTGGAGTATCCGACCGGGGACGGTGCACCTGATAAAGATCGATATAATCGGTCTGGAGTCGTTTGAGAGATTGTTCACACTGGTCAATGATGTGTCGGCGGCTGCTGCCCGTAGCGTTGGGGTCTTCATCGTCCATTGGCGAGTTTACCTTGGTTGCGAGCACGATGTGAGACCGCTTGCCGTTTCTCTTCAATGCCTTCCCAACGATCTCCTCGCTCCTTCCACGTCCATACATGTTGGCAGTGTCAAGGAAGTTGATGCCGGAATCAATGGCGTGGTCGATCATGTCCATAGACTCGGCTTCCTCGGTCCAGAGCCCGAACCCCAGGCATCCCAGGCATAGCGTACTCACCTGAACCCCTGTTCTCCCAAGTCCACGATACTTCATGACTATCACCTCGCTTATGGACACATAATAGCATGACTCATTCCTTCTAACTGTATGGATGGCTCACGGAATACCCATCCACATAAGTACGCGTAAGTTCCGCCCTGGAGGTGTTGGCCCACATTGGCAGGTCGCGTCCGTCGCCTGGCTGACAGAAGACGGCGCCGGCGACTTGGAGAGGTAGAGACCTCCGCTGGTAATGTGCCCTGGAATACGTGCTAAGCAGTTTCGCGCTGGGCCAAGATGAAGATGGAATGTATTTGCCGGGGTGTTCATGCCGGCAACCGCATCCCACGCAGGAGCAAGAGAAGGTTGACAAGCACCCAAACACTGGTAGTAAACTCCAACCACGTCATTCGGGCCCTGTTGACAGCATGGGGCAGGCCGAAATGGGCAATCGCAGCCAATAGCCTATAGTCGGAGTCCCCACTCAGGGCTCATAGCCCACTCTAGAAAGGGGAAAAATGCAGATTCTTTTGGTAACCATCCAGATCAAACAGGGGCACAAAGGGGCTTTCATGGCATCCATGCTGGAGGACGCACGGGGCTCAGTGCAGAATGAGCCGGGATGCCTGAGATTCGATGTGATGCAGGATAAAGAGGATCCCAACCGAATCCATCTGTACGAAGTCTACCGGGATGAGGCGGCCATCGAAGCTCACCGAAGAGCCCCTCACTATCTCAAGTGGCGAGAGACGGTGAAAGACTGGCACGCTTCGGAGCCAATACGCCGCCAGTGCACGACTGTCTTTCCCGCTGAGGCGTCCTGGCGCAAGTAGGGCCAAGGCTTGGCCGGGTACACGGGCACGGCCCTGGCGGCATACCGGAAGGCCTCATTGGCGATGTAGCAGGTACTACAGTTGCTGGGGTCCACCTCACCTAAACTCTTCGGTTGAAAAGTGTCCCAACTACGCTGAGTGCTACCACCGACGCCGGTACTTGGAAAGGCTCCGCAACTCCTTGGGCGTCTCCATTCGGGAACCCCGAATGGTGTAGGACACCTCCGAAACGTAGAGGTCACCCCGGGAGTCGACCGCGACACCGTGGGGCGCGATGAACTGGCCAGGGCCTTCCCCCTCTTCAGGTGTGCCGAACCGGCACACCATCTTGCCTTTCAGGTCGTATACGCCGACCCGATGGCCCAGGCCGGGAGCATCGTCAACCCCCGCAATTCCATTGAGCTCTCCGACGTAGATGTGGTCCTGCCACAGCACCATAGCGTCGGGCCGGTGGATGTTGTTCCACATGGTAATGAACCTGCCCTTGGGATTGAAAATCTGAATTCGGTGGCACTCCCGGTCCACAACATAGACCCGATCGTTGCTGTCAATGGCGATATTGTGAGGGCGGATGAACTGCCCGCGGTCAATACCGGAACTGCCCCAGGAGAACTTGTATTCCCCCGTGGCGGAATACACGTGGATGCGGGCGTTGCCATAACCGTCGGAAACGTAGATGTCGCCATTGCTGGGCATAATGGCCGCCGAGGTGGGGCGATTGAAGGGCTGTCCACTCCACCGAGAGGCGGGTTGGTTCCGTTGCCCAATCTCCATGAGCTTCTCACCTGTGGAGCTGAACTTCTGGATGGTGTGGATCCCGTCATCAGCGACCAGTAGTGAGTCGTCGTGCGCTACGTAGAGACCATGCGTCCGGTTGCTGAAGAGGCCCTGGCCAAAGGAGCGGAGGAACTTCCCCTCTCGGTCGAAGACGATGATGGGATGCTCCGCTCGGGTTAGGACGTACACGTTGTCCTTGGAGTCCACCGCTACGCCGGGGCACTCCAAGAATCTCATCCCCCTGGGCAGCTTGCCCCATCCGGCCACATGTTCATAAAGGAATTCGCCGCTACCGTACACGTCAGACATTGGCCACCTCGCTGTTGAATAGGACACGCCAGAGATGTAAGTGTGGGATAGTGGTCGGGGCGTGCCCAGGTCATCCTAAGTGCTAGCACCCACGGCGTCAATGGGGTGTACTCGTCCAGCACGACAGCACATAACGATTTCTGGCTACCAATCCATAGACCCACCGTGCTACCAGGCCAACTCCTGGCAGTTTAAACGCCAATGCAACCCAATGCCACCTCCGAAGCCTTCGCAGTATCTCTGGGATAGCCCGTGCCCCACAGAATACCCGCCCATCCGGTAAGACGAGCTGCATGGCCTGCACACACATCTCCTCGGCGATTAATGGGAACCGCGCCTTCCGTTCCTCCGACTGAGAGGGCAGAAATTCAAAACTTCCTGGAATTGCGCGCTGTTTGACCCAGGCTATGCTGCCCCGGCAAAAGCGGCAGTCCCGATCATAAATCAAGACCGCGGGCATGCTCTCCTTTTGGCGCCATTGGTTGCCGTCGGCTCAGCCGACCTTGAGCGCGCCGCCGCCGTCCACGAGGAGCGACACGCCAGTGATGAAATTGGCCTCGTCTGAGGCGAGGAACAGCGCAGCATTGGCCACGTCCCAGGCGGTGCCCATCTTGTGGCGCAGCGGCACGCGGGCGTCGCGCTCCGCAGCAATCTGGGAGCGGCTCTTACCGCTCGCCCGAGCTCGCGTGTCGACCGCCATCGGTGTGTCCATCAGCCCAGGCAGGATCACGTTGGCGCGAATGCCGTACTCCGCGTTCTGGATCGCCACCTGCTGGGTGAAGGCGATCATCGCTGCCTTCGTCACCTTGTATGCGACGTAGGGATAGTTCTCCAACGCGGCAAGTGAGGAGATCATGATGATGACGCCCGCGCGCTGCTGTCGCATGAGCGGGATGACGTGCTTGCAGGCCATGATGGCACCCCGGAGGTTGATTGCGCTGATGCGGTCGAACGCCTCCTCGGTGAAGTCGAGCAGCGGCGCATCGCCGCCGGCGATGCTGACGCCGACATTGTAGTGCAGGATGTCTATGCGACCCCAGCGCTTCTGCGCCGCCGCTATCGCCGCGCTGAGCATGGCTTCCTTGGTAACGTCGGCCTCGAAGGCGACGCATTCGCCGCCCCCTTGCTGGACCATCAACACCGTCTCCTCGGCTGAGCCGAGGTCACGGTCAACGGCCATAACCTTGGCGCCCTCCTGCGCGAATCGCAACGCCGTGGCACGGCCATTGCCCATCCCTTCGCCCTGGCTCTGGCCAGCGCCGATGATGATGGCACTCTTCCCTTCCAGACGCACCGCACCCCTCCTTACAGTCAGTCCTTGTGGTCTCGCACCCCGGCCTTGCCGCGCAGCGTCCGGCTCAGGGCCTCCAGCACCGCGTCCAGCGAAGGGTCTGGCTCCCGCGAGGTCTGGTCCGCCAGAGGCGTGTCCCCCACGAATCGGTACATGTCCGCGGCCCCCTGCAGCATCCGGGGCGTCAGCCCTATCGCCTCAAACGTCGCAGCGATCTCTTCCATCTCGCTCACCCAGCGCCGCGCCCTGCGCGGCATGGACGGAATGCGGCCCATGAGCGCCTTCGATACGGTCAATCGACCGATGGCGTACTCTTTGAGAAGGCTCTCCTCCAGACCTAGGGCACGGGCCGCCACCAGCAGTTCCGTCCACAGCGCAGTCGTGCCCTTGGTGGAGGCCGCGAACACCATCTTCAGCCCCGATGCCTCTCCCACCTTCTGCCCTACCTTCCGCACGTCCAGCCCGTACTTCCCCAACTCCTCGAAAATGGTGGTGTCTGGGCCGGAGCAGTAGAAGCGCGTGCTGCTTCCAGGCTCCGGAGGCGGCCCAATTATCCCCACATCCACGAAAGTGGCTCCAACCTCGGAGATCATGGCCTCAATGCGCTTCACGGTCTGCGGCGCTACGGCGTTGCAATCGGCATACACAGGCCGCGCGCCCGTGCGGTGCAGGCTCTTGACCACCCGCTCCGCCACGGAAGGCGCCTCTGCCGGAGGGACGATGGACAGCACCAGGTCCGCCTGTGCCACCGCCTCGTCGTAGGAGCGGGCCTCCCGGAAGCCCACCTCCCGTGCCCGCAGCCGCGTAAGCTCGCTTCGCCCTTCCACACACGTTACAATGCCCAGACCGTGTTCACTCAGGACTTGGCCCATGACGACGCCCATGTCCCCTGGGCTGAAAATAGCAACGGTACGGATAGGCATGGCAACCTCCTCGTCAGAATGCGCTATAGATGCCGCCGCGCCATCTGAACATCCTTGTCCTCTCGCCCACTCAAGCACGCCACCAAAATGTCGTCGCCCTTCAGCATGGGTGCCAACCCCACCATATAGGCGATGGCATGCCTTGGCTTCAGCGCCGGTATGATCCCTTCTTTAGTCTATAGTCTATCAGTCTGTAGTTTCAGCGGCAAACAGCCCATCACAGCCTATTTTGGGGACAGTGGTCTATCACCCAAGGGGGGCCGATGAAGAAGTGAGGGATGGGGCAAAGAACTGGTCGCAATTGTGCCGAAATCGCTGTGCCAACCGCTTTTCGCCTGGGTCGTTACAGAAGGGGTAAGAATGGTCGGGGCGAGTGGACTCCAACTGACACTTTCTTACCCCGCTTACCGTCGGGCATCATTGTACTTGGGGTGGAGAGCTGGGTCAATCGCTTACTCGTGGAGGTGGCGGCATGACCACCTTACACCCCGCCGCATCCAACTCAACCAATGCTGCCGTCCACAACCGTGCCCGCCCAGATGAGCCAACCCTGCTGCTCCTAAGAGAGCGTTACCGAGATCGTCATATTCCGATTCCTATCCTCGAACTGGCCTCTACGCCGACCCGCCCCGATTTTCCCAATAGACCATCACGAAATACCCGGGACGAGACGTCCCGAGATCTGGCCTGGCAGTGCCGCATACGCAGCGTACCGATGGAGACCGCTCTGGCCCTGCAAGAAACTCTTTACTCCCTCATGGATCAGCCACACAGGGATGAGATCCCATGGGCGGTGCTCCAGGAGAAGGTCTTCCGGGCTTATGAAAAGCCGCTGCTCCAGCCAAAGGGGGCGCTTCCCCCTCTCACCCGGGGCACGAACTGGCGACCCCTGGTAGAGCACAAGCAGGAACCGTGGGAGGCCACGCCCGTCCCATTCACAATGCCGTTTATAGACAGGGAAGACCCGGAGCGTGTCCGCAAGCTCTGGGATGCTGGTTTTGCCGCAATTCCCGTCCCTTCCGGCGGCAAAGGCTCAGCACGCAATCCGAAATTTGCCCATCTGAAAGATCGCCGACCGACCGAAGAGGAGTTCAAGAAATTCTCCAAGGGCTGGTACAAGAAAGGCAACGCAGCGCTGCTCTTTGGAAACGAAAATCCCGGGATCACCCGCCTCTATGCCATAGAGGTAGAGCAATTCAAAGCTCTCTGGGAGGGCGACCAGAAGCGCCGGGACTACTTCCTGGCCAACAGCCCGGTGATGATGTCAGCCAAAAGCGCCCACATCTTCATCACCAGCGACGAGGTGGTTCACACGACTAAGCTAGACGGCGTGGTAGAGTTCCGGGGATCTAACAACTATTCAATGGCACCCGGGTCCCTGCATCCGTCTTCTTCTCCAAAAGCCCCAATCGTCTACGAGCAGATCAACATTGCTATTGACACTATCCTCAAGGTCACCAACGTCCCGGCCTTTGTCCATCATTACTTCCCCGAACTGTTCAAGCCCGCCTCCTCCCAGCCAACCGCCGACGCCGTGGAGGAATGGGAGCAGAAGCAGAGTCAGCATATCCGAAGACAGCGGCGGACTGGTAGATTCTTCTCCACTCTGATCCCCGCTGCCGCCGCAGGGTTTCTGGAATGGCCCGAGTACATCATCGGCAACTGCCCCGACCGAGAGTTTCTTGTATCCCCCACAACATACAAGAAACTCTCGGTCTTGCTAACTAATCCTATCAGGCACCCCAAAAACGCGGACCTCGAGGAGGCCGCGGAGATGGCGCTCGGAGAAAGCTCCAAAATCGTCGAGCGTCTTTGCCACTGTGGTATGGGTATGCACGGCCATTGTCCCGTGCATGGACAGGTAGACGAAACGGGGACGAAGGCAATGTGCTCGTTGCCGTGGCATGGCTGCCCTACGGATACCTTCAGGAAGATTGCAAGTTCCTTGACCCTTCCTAACCTGAATGACTATGAAGGGGAAAGTTACCACACCCAGCGATATGCCCGCGTCATACCGATGCCATCGAATGGCCAGGCAGGGCTAGAAGATGTGATGAAAGCGGAATATAGGCGGTGGACAGACACCATAGCTCGCATCGCCAAGCGCAGACGATACCACGGGAAGCTACTGGCCAGGTCCCTGTGCTGGTATATCGAAGAGAGTCGCATCTACTTCGAGGGCACCGTAATGGTGCAGGAGGACTCCCCTGCGCAGTGCGACGAGCTCCAGAATGAGCTTACAAATGGCGAACTGGCCATGACGCTGGTGGGGGAGGTGCGAACCAGGGAGGGGGAAACGGCAGTAATGCAGCTCATGGAGATGGCGTGGCGCACCTTGGCGGCCATGGAGGGCTCCAATAGGCATGAAGCCTTCGCCCATTTCTACCACGCCACGAAGGGGCAACATCTGTTCCAGGGGATGAGCTGGCTGTACGGCTTTGTACGCCACCACCCCAAGGAGCCGCCGCCGAAGTGTCCGATTTGTGGGAAAACATTACGCTGGGCCATTGATTCGGAGTTTCCCAGCGTGGAAACCGCGCAACCGATTACCACCGGACCACCTGAACTAACGCTGGATTGAGGCAAAGCCATGAACAACAGGCTTCCAGTCGCCTCTACCCCGCCAATCCCTAGCGGCGACCGCCCAGACAAGGCAGGGATTGAATTGCACAGCGTCTCCTGCCAGCGCAAAGGCCAGGGGCGGGCGGCGCTCTGGCGCTGGCCGTCCAGCACTGCCAGTTGCCATGTTGAAGCGGCCTGACCTAGCGGATCGGCGGCTTCTGATGCGGGCTAGGCCGGAGCAATGACAGACGTGGCCCGCGTCCACATGTAGCAACGGTAGATCCAAATACTCGAGCTCCGCCATCCATTGAAACCGCCCGGCCAACAATCTTAGGGATGGTATCCAGATGAGTGTGGACGACAGGGCCTGGAGTATCTGCAGGCTCTCCCCTATGACAAGCTGCTAGACGTCCTGGAGGAAGCGATCCTCGAGCACATGGCAGTATTCCGCCAGTACCCCAATTATACCAGAAGCAGCCTGGCGGCCATTCTTGGGATGCCCAGCGCGGCTCTGGCTGGGTCTAACTTCAACCCCCTGCCTGAAGGCAGGGGATCATGTCGTGGCGCTGGTTCGCTGTTTCAGTGGCGCAAATACTGTTATGGATACCCTCTATGGATACCCTCTGTCCAGCCATCGGGCCAGCCACCAGAGCCACCATCGGTGCACCCATCGCCCGCCATCAGCGCCACCATCGGTACACCCATCGCCCGCCATCAGTGCCATCATCGGTTCACCCAGCGCCCACCATCAGTGCCACCACCGGCACACCCCTCGCCCACCACCAGAGCCACCCAGCGGTGCACCTATGCCCATAATCATATCTGCGCACATCATGGGCTCCTCCCCTGTCTCCCTCCCCTGTCTCCCTCCCCTGTCTCCCTCCCCCGTCTCCCTCCCCCGTCTCCCTCCCCCG
>JAUSCR010000173.1 GCA_030651175.1 Dehalococcoidia bacterium | reverse complement strand
ACCATGTGGTAGGTGCCCACGTATACGCCCCCTCTGGACGGACACTTTCGCTGGGCGATGGCCAGACACGCGCCCTGGTAATAGACCGGGTGGGCCTTGATCGCGCCCTGGTGGCCAGGGCACAGGAGCGCGGCGCTGAGCTGGTAACGAGGGCCAGGGTGATTGGCGTGGAGCACGATGGCGCAGGAATCAAGGTCAGGGTAGACAGAGAGAGTGCCTCTACCGTGGTGCGGACACGCCTGTTGGTAGGCGCCGATGGCGCTAACTCGCGCGTGGCCCGTCTCCTGGGGATGGATGGCCCTGCCGAGGTGGTGCACGCCCTGGGAGCAGAGGGCACCCTGCCTGGGGCGGAGGAACAACATGCGCAGGTGTTTGTGGGGAAGTCGGTAGCGCCCGGATGGTTTGCCTGGACCATCCCCTTGGGTGGCGGACGCGTCCGGCTTGGCGTAGGCACCAGCAACGGCATGAAGCCCGTGGAGTGCTTGCGCCGTTTGATTGAGACCTACCCAGACCAGCTAAAAGGGTGGCAGGCAACCCGCTGGACAGGCGGGACCATTCCCCTCTGGTCACGGCGGAAGATAGTGCAGGACAACGTGATGCTGGTGGGCGACGCCGCAGGCCAGGTGAAGCCGACATCCGGGGGCGGCATTTATCCCAGCCTGGTCAGCGCCAGGCTGCCCGCCGGCGTAGCACGGACGGCCCTGGCCCAGGACGACCTTACAGAGCGCACTCTCCGAGCGTATTCACACGCCTGGGAGAGGACCTTTGGAAAAGAGTACCGGCGCGGGCAGGACCTACGGCGGGTCTACACCACGATGGATGACCAGGACTTCGACAGGCTGCTGGCCCTGTTCGGCAGCAAGCGGCTCTTGGAGATGGCAAACAGGTATGGCGACATAGACTTTCCTGGCCGCCTGTTTCAGCGCCTCACAAAGCTGGCCCCAGCCCTCTGGCTCTTCGTGCGCGGCCCTCTGCGGTATGCGCCTCTGTGGAAGTAGGAGGCACGAGGGAATACCAAGTCCAACTCCCAACTGGTCCCCGGGCTGGCGCCGCAGAGCACGCTGCTGTGGGACTCCATGAAGGTGCGACTACACCGTTTATCCAAAGGCAGGGCAGGTTTCCCAACCTGCCCTGCCCAGCGCCTACCTGTCCAGTCATAAGGGTGCAGTCCACCTCTTAGTAAATGCTTTTGAGACCTTCAACTAAAATCCTCATATCAACACCTTCTTCAGAGAGAAATTCTCTCATTCTATCGGCTAGTGTTGCGGCACCCAAGCGCCCCCCATAGCCCGTTACATCACCTTCCTTTGCATCCCAATTAAGGGTTCCTCTTATCTGGTAAAGATAAGCAGCCATCCGATCTTCAAGTTGGCTCCATATAACGCCAGGACCAAGGCAACGGTCAATTATATCTGCACCAACTATGGACATACTCCAGATACCCCAGCCGCGGAGCAGGAGATATTTCTTAGGGTCAGCCCACTCCTGAGCGAATGTCTTAGCGACTGCGCTCCAGTAAGTGCGAATGATAACGCACTTGTCTTCAATCTCCTTATAATCCCGGAGTTTTATGCTTAGCTTGAGCATCATCTCAACACCGGTACGAAGGTGTGCCAAGCTCACCCGTCTGTCAAGCCCTTGTACTTTCTCTTTCTCGCCACCTAAGTAGACGATACCGTGGAAAGGGCTCTTATAGTCTTTTACCAGTTTATCGGCAAGCCAGACTGTCGGTTTGTCCCTGGCGAGGCTTTCTGACTCCGTAACACGTGCTAGGAGATGGTATAGATGACTCGTGTTCATTTTCACTTGATTATCGTTGATGTCGACAAAGAGAGAGGTTTCTTGCAACGGCGTCAAGCCTATGGTCAAGCTAAAGGGGGTGGAAATATCAAGAGGTGGCCAGCCCTGTATGGGATGCCCTTCCCCATAGAATAGCCGGTGGTTACCATCCGTTCGGGATATCTGAGGATGTTCAAGATTTTTGTCTATCAGGTCTTCGTGAACCACAATCTTAAAGAGGTTGTGCGCTTCATCTACAGGCAGGATTCCAATGACACTGCTATCCCGGACATTCAGGATTACCTCTGGCCATAGGCGGAAGTAGTCAGGGACTTTTTGCGCACCTTCAGCGTAACGATAGCCGTCGCGAGCGTGCTTTTCCTTGAGGTCACGCTGAAGCCCATCGGGGTTCTTATCCTGATTACCGGTGTCTGGTGCGGAGATGCTGGCAAGGTCCTTAATAGAGGCAAAGCCACGATAGACGAGAGTGTTGAGGTTGGTTCCTTTGATTGTGAGCAGTTCCATTTTGATCCCCCGTAATTTATAGTCAGAAGATTTTTCATCCTCTGCCATAAAGAGACTACCACGGTCTCTCATATTTGTCAAGTCCTTTGGCTCAATGTTGAGGGGTATTTTCTTACATATTTGAGATTGTCAAGCCCTCATCTTTGCGCTCTCCGCCGTTAGCCTGGCTCACCGTGCAGGATTCGAACCCCTGCCGTTAGTTAACAGCCCGCGCCCCTATCGCGCCTTGCTGGGCGCAGCCGCCTTGTGGCCGTCCCGCAAGGCGAACTGCTTCATGAGGCCCTCCACCGTATCCCGGAAACCGCTGTACTCCAGCTCGTGGTATGGAAGCATGGCAGCGCCCGACCACCCCTGCTCGCGCATTGCCAGGGCCTTTTCCTGCGCCTTGTTGCGCACAAAGTCCCAGGCTGGGTTGTCGAAGAAGTCTATGTGGCCGTCGGAGAAGAAGCCCTGGGCATCCAACGAGAAGCCGGTGCACGAGACCAGCGGCAGGCAGTAGACCCCGGTCACGGGAGTGTTCAGGGGCACAGGCATCAGCGGCATCACGTGAGAGCCACGGGCGTCGCCGCCAACGTAGTGGGCCTTGGTGTAGGGCGACACCAGCTCCTCAGGTGCCGGGAAGATGCCCTGGTTGCGTATCAGCGCCACCGGGTCGTCCTTGCCTGTGTACGTCCCCGCGATGTTGTGCAGCCGCATTGCGGATACCGACGCCGCCGGCTCGCCATCCGTACGGGAGACGATGGAGTCTATGCCGAACCGCTCGTTGTCACGCAGCAGCATTGAAATCTTGTAGTAGTCCTCGGGGGCGTTGAGCGAGATGATACTGTCGCCCTCGGTGTTATCCATGTCTATGATGTTGAATGTGAAGCCCTTGATCAGCTTGGGCAGCATCAGTCCTGCGCAATACATGGGGTCGGCAAACCCCAGGAAGAGGGGCAGATTGTAAGCTCCGGGGCCGCACTTATCGCCGGCGAACATCATGAACGACTCCGCCGGACGGACTTTGTTGGTCTTGACCGGATTGTGCTCAAACTCAAGCTCGGCCACGGCGGGGCCAGCGCCGCGCAGGTTGCCTGAAGGCGCGTCCACCAGAAGGTCCTGCCCGGCGCCGTAGAGGCCGTACTTCTGGGCGATGGCCGTTGCATCCAGGAATGTCTGCCAGGCAAACTGATGGAGTTCAGTGTTATCCTTGCCCTTGGTATGGGACATCAGCAACGCGATGTCGTCGCCGGTGTGGGAGACGAAGCCGTCTATGATGAGCCCCTTCTTGATGGCGGCCTTGACCGCCTCGCGGGCCACCTCCATCATCCTGGCGGACGGCTTTGTGTGGCCGCCGATGGACCCCACGTCTGCCTTGAGAATAGAAAGCGTGATTTTCATGATGTTCCTCCCCTTGCGCACTGATAGTCAAAGCTAGTCTATCAGCTACGAAGCGGCAGCGTCAATCAGGAAAACGGGGCTTGCCGAGAGAGCGACCTAGCACCCTTGGTCCCCATTCCCGCAGCGGGAAGGGGGAAAACCTCATCCCCTCTCCGCTACGGAGAGGGGATACAGGGGAGAGGTCAAATATCCTCGGCTTGACCCATTCTTTTACCATAGCTACAATGCAGGCTATTCCTACCACGATTAGCAGGCTGCGGAAAAAGAGGTGTCCAGAGGGGCGAAGCCCCTTTGGCAGGGGGCTGGGGGTGTCCCCCAGATTCAATTTCCACCCCCTTCCTGGCTAGGAAGGGGGCCAGGGGGATGGCAGAAGAGGTTTTTCGGCACCCTGTTGGAGGCGCAAATTAGTATGGTTGATCAACCTTCGCAACCAGACCTGGAAGCCATTGTGCGGGATGCCAGGGGCGAGTTGGAGCGCTCCTCAACGCAGGAGGCGTTGGAGTCGTGGCGCGTCAGCTACCTGGGCCGCCGGGGCCGCCTGACCCTTCTGCTGCGCAGCCTGGCAGCCCTTAGCCTGGAGGAGCGGCGCACGGTGGGGGCAGAGGCCAATCGCGCCAAGGCCATGCTGGAGCAGCTTCTTGGGGGGCGGCAGCAGGC
This sequence comes from Dehalococcoidia bacterium, assembly GCA_030651175.1. GTDB lineage: Bacteria > Chloroflexota > Dehalococcoidia > Lucifugimonadales > SHYF01 > SHYF01. The sequence continues at coordinate 3,132 of JAUSCR010000173.1, read as the reverse complement.
ATTAAAGCAGGCGACATCTCGCCTGCTGGAAGCGGGCCGCATAGACGTGACTATGCCCGGTCGCCCGGTGGCGCTAGGCCGGCTGCATCCAATCACGCAGACGGTACGGGAGATATGCGCTGCCTTCGTCTCCATGGGCTTCGACGTGGTGGAAGGGCCGGAGGTGGAGTGGGAGCACTACAACTTTGACGCCCTGAACATACCCAGGGACCACCCTGCGCGGGATATGTGGGACACCCTCTGGGTGGACTGGACCGACCCCACCTCCCAGGGGCGACGGATGCTGCTGCGCACCCATACGTCGCCCATGCAGGCCCGGGTCATGGAGAAGACGCGGCCCCCGGTGAGGGTGGTGGTCCCCGGCAGGGTGTACCGCTACGAGGCCAGCGATGCCACCCACGAATGGCATTTCACGCAGGTTGAAGGGCTGGCCGTGGACGAGCACATCACATTCGCCGACATGAAGGGCACGCTTTACGAGTTCGCCCGTCGCATCTTCGGCGCCGACCGGAAAGTGCGGTTCCGCTGCGACTACTTCCCATGTGTGGAGCCTGGCGCGGAGAAGGCCATAGACTGTTTCGCCTGCCATGGAAAAGGGTGCCGTATCTGCAAGGACACCGGCTGGATAGAGATTATGGGCGCGGGCATGGTGCACCCGCGGGTGCTGGAAGGCGTGGGGTACGACCCATCGGCGTACACAGGGTTCGCCTTTGGCCTAGGCGTGGAGCGCATCGCCATGCTGAAGTACGGCATCGAGGACATCCGCCTCTTCTACGCCAACGACGTGCGGTTTTTGAGGCAGTTTTAGACAAAAATGCCCTAACGCGTCTATGGAAAGGGCGATTGACTGTGGGGAGGGATTCCGGCTATGGGAAAACGCAAGGTCGTTTCGATGGTGGCTGGCTTTTTGATCTTAGCCCTAGTGACTGTGGGCGGTGTAGCTTGCGGTAGTCCCAAGTTGACTGCATTGAGTAACCCTAGCGCCGGAGGCATTGTGACTCCTGCTGTTGGCACATACGAGAAGGGAGTAGCAGTAAGCGTGAGAGCTATCCCAGCCTCAGGATATAGATTTGACCACTGGGAAGGGGCAGCCTCGGGTGAATCGCCAACGGTTCCTCTGGTGATGGACGGCAACAAGAAGCTGATCGCGTATTTCACCAAGGTGTTCACGCTTTCTGCCTCACCTTCACCGAGCAGCGGCGGCAATGTTAGCCCTAGCGGTGGCACCACCTATGATGCCGGTAAACAGGCAACTCTCATAGCAACCCCGGCCCAGTGTTACAAATTCAACGGTTGGAGTGGTGATGCCTCTGGTATCTCTGACCACCTGACCCTGACGATGGACTCTGCCAAATCGGTAATCGCTTCCTTTGTGAAGATTACGTACACGCTCCAAGCGCAAGTGGACGCTTCTGGCGGCGGCACCGTTAGCCCAAGCGATGTCACTCTCGAAGCCTGCAATCAGATAACGGTCACTGCCACCCCAGCCAACGGATACAGATTCAATCACTGGGGAGGCGATGCGTCGGGAACCTCTAACCCATTGAATATCATTATGAGTGCAAACAAAACCATCACTTCCTATTTCACGAAGGTTTACACGCTGACCATCTCAGCAAGCCCTAATAGTAGCGGAAGTGTTAGCCCAGGCTGTGGCTTGTGTGACGCAGGAGCCAACAACCCCCTAACCGCCGCAACCGCAGTATTCCCATACGCCTTTGACCATTGGAGCGGCACAGATGGCGACAATACAAACCCTACGACCGTGACCATGAGTGCTGATAAATCGGTTACAGCATATTTCAAACAGCTTAGCCCGGGGCCGAAGCAGACAAAAAGTGACCAGCTTTCAGGCCCTGCAAAGATTGCTGACTTCCAGTTAAAAGCAGGTCAATGGGTGCAGGGAGAAATAAGTGGGAATCCCTTTGACTTAAACTCCCAGATAGTAGACTCGAACAACAATGTGGTTAAGGACCTTGGTAGAAACTTGTACAGCCCTTTCCAGTTCCAAGCACCTAGCACGGGAACATATTACTTTGTAATCTCTGACATTCATTCAATTCTCTTTAATCGTTACACTTTAACTTACACCATATACTCGTAGGCGCACAAACTAGACCAATACAGGATAAAGCCCTGCAGAAATCACGGAAAGACTGCCCCACGGGACAGAGCCACCTCCTCCCCAGTACGACCATCCCATCACTTCCCATGGTAGAAAAAGGAGACGCCCCTGCTTCATGGAGCGTCCCTTGCTATCGGTGTCGTTCAGCGAACCGTGGCCAGTGCGCTTTGGAGAGACCAGGGTTTGCTTTTGAGCAGCATCGGTGCTAATTTAGCTGTGGAGCTTGAGCGGACGCGAAAACAAATCGCAGCCATAAGCCAGAAAGGAGATGCACTTATGCCAAAGAAAGGAACCAAAGTTGGGGTTTGGCCTCTAGGACCAGACATCCCAGTCGTTCCATTGGAAGGCGACACTATCGACATTCTCAAGGGGAGAAAGCAGCCGCCGCATCCAATACCGCTATTTCCTGAGAGCAAAAAGAAATAGCACGTGAAAGTACCCCTGTCCTGGCTACGCAGCTACGTGGATGTCAACCTGCCGCCCAAAGAGCTGGGCCACCGCCTCACCATGGCCGGCCTGGAGGCCGCTGGCTATACGGTCACCGGCGGTAGCTGGGAGAACGTATTCGTTGGCCGCGTGGTGTCCGTGGAACCACATCCCAATGCCGACCGTTTGAGGCTTGCCACCGTTGACCTGGGCAACGAGCAGATGACTGTGGTGTGTGGCGCTCCCAACGTGGCCGCCGGGCAGCGGATAGCCTTCGCCAGGGTAGGAGCACGGCTGATAGACGCGGAGTCGGGCCGGCTGGAGACGCTGAAGGCGGCGCGAATCAGGGGCGTTGTGTCCGCAGGCATGGTCTGCTCCGAGCGGGAGCTGGGACTGGGCACCGACCACACGGGTATCCTGGTGCTGGACGAGTCGGCTCCTATAGGCGCGCCCCTGGCTGACTTCCTGGGCGACACTATCCTGGACATGGAGGTTACGCCCAACCGGCCCGACTGGCTTTCAGTCCTGGGGGTTGCCCGCGAGGTAGCGGCCCTGACCAGCGGCTCCGTGCGTGAGACTCC
>JAUSCR010000171.1 GCA_030651175.1 Dehalococcoidia bacterium | reverse complement strand
CTTATTCCAATCTCTGCCCGGCTCGCTACAATCTCCATACCTTCCACGTTGACTGGGAAGGGCAGAGGGTCAATCTTGCCACCAGTCCCGGCAACAGGATCGTCCTTGGCTTCAAGGTGCCAGAGTATGCTGAAAAGTACTTTGGCTTCCCTACCGCCACCGCTGACCTTATCTACCGCAAAGGTACGTTTTGGCTGCATATCGTCGTCACCCTGCCTGAGCCAGAGTTCGTCTCTACTACCGAAGTCGTGGGCGTGGACCTTGGTCTTAACCACCCTGCCGTCACTTCCAGTCGCCAGTTCCTCGGGAAACGCCACTGGAAGGAAGTGGATAGGCGCTATTTCCGCATCAAGCGAAGTCTCCAGTCCAAAGGATCGAAGTCTGCAAAACGCCACTTGCGAAAGTTGGCGGGAAAGCAACTGCGTTTCCACCGGGACTGTGACCACGTTCTCTCGCGGCGTATTGTGCAAAGCGCGACCACAGGGGCGACCATCGTAATCGAGAACCTGACCGAGATTCGCAACCGGGTCAAGGCCCGACACGGCGAAGGACAACGAAGACTGCACAGTTGGTCGTTCGCCCAGTTCCGCAGTTTCCTTGGTTACAAGGCACAGGAAGCAGGGATGGCCGTCGTCGCCATTGACCCCCGGCATACCTCTCAAACTTGCTCGCGTTGTGGCTTCCAGTACCGTCATAACCGTAAGTCTCAGTCTCTCTTTCTCTGTCGCTCTTGTGGCTACCAGTTGAATGCTGACCTTAACGCCAGCTACAATATCCGCAACAAACACCTTGCCGGCCTCGGCATGACCTTGGCTGGTGTGCTGCCGTCAACCAGCATATCGTCTCATCCTTCTTAGAAGGATAGGGACAAGCTGGCGGCTTTAGCCGTCAGTAGTTGACTGCCAATATCGCCTATTGGCAGGCGGCCAATAACGACGCTAACCTGACCGGTAGACAGCCGGAGGGTAAGGGCTGCCTTACAGCGATGGTCTGGTTATTCGTGCTGTTACCAGTGGGGCTAGTGGGAGCAGTGATCTTTTTTGGTATGATGGCTGGCACACGATAGAGCATTCCGCCCAAAAATTTTACCTTTTTTGTGCGTCTAAACTGACACGTAATCCGGCACGAGATTCATGGAAAATTCAGAATGGGGGACAAACAGCTTGACAACTAGCCTAATGTATGCTATTATTGCGCCACTGGACATTAAGCCTATCGAGGAGCGTGATTTATGACAAAACTGTTAACTGTGCAGCAGGTTGCGGACATGCTGAGTATGAATACTCATACAGTTCGTAGGCGGGTTGCCGATGGGCAACTGAAAGCTATTAAGATTAGCGAACGGGGAGATCTAAGGTTTCGTCAGAGTGACGTAGAGGCCTACATGGCAAAACGGGAGACCCTAATCGAAGCTTAATGGTCAATCCTTCCAAGAAGGACAGAAAGGTCGGGACAAACGACCCATGGCACGATCACGTAACATCAAGCCCGGGTTCTTCAAGAACGAGCGGTTAGCTGATACTGGCATGGATGGGCGACTTTTGTTCGCTGGTTTGTGGACATTGGCCGACAGAGACGGCAGGATGGAGGATCGCCCACGATATATCAAAGTGGAGATTTTCCCCTATGATGACGGCGTAGATATTGAGGGCCTTTTAGACTCTCTTCATGATGGTGGTTTTATCCAGCGTTATGAGGCAGAGGGAGAGCGTTACATCTGCGTAACGAAGTGGGACAAACACCAAAACCCCCACATGAAAGAAGCGGTTAGTATCATCCCTCCCCCGCCAGAGCACTATACTAGCACCATGCTAGAACTATGCGAAACCACTACTAGCACGGAAGTAGCCGTGCTGATTCCTGATTCCCTTAACCTGATTCCTGATTCCGCTGCTAACGCAAGCGAATCTTCTGCCGAGATCGCAATTAAGAAAAATCCTAAGTCTCCGAAATTACCCGACGAAGATCCATACGCCTACGCGCAAGCGATAGCCGAGGCAGCCGGCTACGAGAGATATACCAACAAGGGGGAAGCCTGCAAGCAAGCAAAGGACGCAATTAAACAGAATTTATTCTGCGATGAGCTCGCGGGCTGTGTCCGCTACATGCTGGAAACAAACGGCGGCTTTTGGGTAACTCAAACGTTAACGATAGCCTCGGCAATGCGGCAATGGCCGGCATATCAAAAGGCAGTAAAGAACGGTTGGAAACCAGGGGATGGCGCTCCCCAGAGAGGAAACAACAATGGAAAACAATCAAGACGACAAACTCCAGACACAACCAAGGCAGACCCTTACGCCGATCTCAGACAATACGCCAGAGTGGGTGCCGACGCCGCTAAGTGAATGCCATTGCAGGGGGGCCGAGTTGTACTATCCTGACTGGCCGATAGGACACCCAAAACAAGGCACGGCGATAGACTGCATTTGTGTGCCTGAACGGAAGGCGAAGCGGGAACGAGACCGATGCAATAAACTTCTTGAAGCGGCGCAGATACCCAATCATTATGCTGGATCGTCCCTAAATACTTTGGATGTGAGTCACCCCAGTGTTAAAACACTCAAACAGATAGCCCTAGAATACGTCATAGGGTGGTTGTGTGAACTAGGTCATGATGTCGAGGAGGGTTATGAGCAATTCTGTGACAAGAAACCAACCTTATGGCTGGCGATATTTGGCCTATACGGTAACGGCAAGACCCGTGTAGCGACGGCTATTACACGAGGATTCGCCGGGCATGGAATGGCCGCCCGCTATGCCTACGTACCCGACCTACTGGATGAACTCCGCAAGGCTCAATTCGAGTCAACCTATGATGACTACGGCAATAAATCAGGATCGAGATTCTACGAGGTTATGGAGGAGCTCAAACAAGTTGACGTGTTGGTGCTAGATGATCTCGGGGTGGAAAAGGAGAGTCCGTGGGCCGATGAGCAGCTCGACAAAATCCTTGACTATCGCTACCGCAATGCCTCATGGACTGTTTTGACAACCAACATGGAGATAACTCAATTGGCACCTAGAATAGCTGACCGTATACGAGACCGGGAGGTTTGTACGGTTGTGATCAATGATGCTCCGTCCTATCGCCCGCAGAATAAGAGGCCAGGCTAATGCCGTCGGATAAAGTCCCCTTCAACGAGGAGGCGGAATCCAGCGTGATAGGCTCCATCCTGATAAACGGCGAGAGCATGACAGCCATAAGCCTGGCCTTGCTGGCGGAGGACTTTTTTCAGGAACCAAACCGTTGGATATTTGAGGCTTGTTCGACGCTCTACCTCCGGGGTGAGGGTATGAATCAAATCACGGTTGCGGCGGAATTGGAGCGCATGGGCAAACTCCACGAGGCTGGCGGCGTGGTCTATCTGGCCGAATGCCTGAGCAACGTCCCTACCAGTCTCCATGCCGAGCACTACGCCAGGATTGTTCACGGCTGCGCCGTCAACCGCAAGCTGATTCAGGTGGCCGGGCGGCTGGCCCAGCTTGGTTATGCGAACAAGGCCAACATCGAGACAACGCTAGAAGAGGCTGAGGGGCTGGTATCGGGACTCCGTCAAGGGCCAGCGGTCAAGGGCCTAGTCCCGATTCGGCTGATTGTCGAAGAATATCTGGCGAATCTAGCCAAACCGGTCGAGGAGAAACCGCAAACCAGACGCATCATGACTGGCCTACAAGAACTTGACAGGCTCTTGGGAGGAATACAGGCAACGGATTTGCTCATTCTGGCGGCTCGAACCGGCGTTGGTAAAACATCCTTGCTACTCAATATCGCCAGCGCGGCGGCATTGGGACACAATCGTACGGTGGCAATTTTCTCCGTCGAGATGGGCAAGGAGCAACTTTTAGAGCGGTTGCTATCGGCCCGGTCTATGGTGGACAGCCAGCATATCCGGCTCGGAGAACTGGATGAAGAGGAGGATAATGCCATGCGTCACGCCGCGGCGCAACTGGCGCACTCGGCTATTTGGATTGATGATTCTTCGACAATCACAGGCGCTAACATTCGGAGCAAAAGCCGGTTATTACACAGCCAGCGAGGTCTTGATTTGGTAATCGTGGACTATCTGCAACTCCTCGACGGTGATGGGAGGCGAGATAATCGGGTAACGGAACTGGGCGATATCACCAAGACCTTGAAGGGACTGGCGAAAGAATTACAAATTCCAGTTCTGGCGGCGGCGCAACTCAATCGAGCTGTGGAATATCGCAAGCCGCACAAGCCGATATTGTCCGATCTCCGGGAATCGGGCAACTTGGAGCAGGATGCCGATGTGGTTATGTTTCTCTACTGCGAAGACCCGGACAATAAGCCCGACGAATTGATAATGGAGGTTGCCAAGCATCGGCATGGGCCAACGGGCAAAGTCGCCTTGAAGTTTGTCGGAGAGCATACCCGCTTTCACGGCATGGAGCAGAAATACACGAAAGAGGAGGAACGTAGGCCGTGGTGGATCGAGCCATTCTGAGGGGATTGGAGCAACGGCTAGCCAAGGGGGAACAGTATTTGGAGCAGGCGAGCATTCCCGACAGGAAGGAGGCGACGGCCCTCTACTACCGTCTCACCGCCGAATACGTCTCTCTCTGCGAATCGGCTGAGCGGGCGAGGGACATCAAGGCAGTATGGCTGGACTTGGCCCCGGGGTGCGCCTACCAACGTCAGGGTAGCGCCCTCACTCACACAACGGTGAAAGTCCTTTTCCAGGGGGAGCCGAGGGACAGCATGGATATCGCCCTGGAAGGCTTACGAGAATTGTTGCAGACGACAAAAATAGTAAGGGAGGCAACAGGATGAGCGAACTCGACGAGCTGATGGCGAGGTGCAAACACTATAACGGCATACGAGCACCCTATGCCGACAATCCCGGAAGGTGTTGTGATGCAGGCGTGGTTTATTCAACAGTAACGGCGAGCGAGGACAAATATACGCGAATAACATTTCCCTGCATCAAACATCGCGCCGGTAAGATTCAGTGTCTACTGGCCGAGTTTCCGAGCAAAGAGTCCTTCAGCGGAAGGATTTCGTAGAAGGATTATGCAAGCGGAGGAGGCGACAAAATGAGTTATACCCCTGAGACGTTAGGCAGGATGCTTTACGAGAAGTCGCAGCTTGATCCTTCACGGAAGGATGACTGCGCAAACTGCGAAGTCTCTTGCGGGGCGCGCGAATTCATCTGCGACATGTTCGCAGCTTTGCTTGAACAAATGAATGAGGAGGAAACAGAATGAACGAGACAGAAACCCGACAGGTTTGGATGATTCGAGCGGGCGAGGTGTACGAGGCCACTGAGGTAGTCGAGCACATCGTTAGCCGGACTCGCACAGTGGTTGCTGCTGATGGTCGGCGGTGGGACGAATATGATGTGTTTGACTCTCCGGAGGCGGCACGGGCTGAGCTGAGGAATCGGCTAATAGAGTCTATCGAATCGACTCGGCGAAACATCGCCGTGCATCGGCAAATGATCGCAGGATTTGAGAAGGATTGCGCTGAGTTTGAGGCGCAACTGAGCAGGTGGGCGATATGAGAAGTTGGATGCACATCCTGAAGACGCTTTTCCTGATTGCCGTCAGCTTCACCATGTCTGTCTATCTGCTGGTGGCCCTCTATGATGCTGGCTGGTGGCTCTGGAAATCGCACAGTCTGACTCTGACGGATACCGGTGAAGTGCTGAAATACTCTCTCCTAGTAGTACTTGGGTGGCAATGTCTAAAAAATACATTACGTTCTTGACGCGAAGCCCTAACAGTGATATAATGCAGTTGCTGAGACCTATGGAACACGGGCGTTTTTTCTTTGGGGCCGTGGTTCCACAACTGCATATTGTTGCGGGTATGACACCCTCGATTAGTAGGATTAACGTCCGGTCCGTAGGTCTCAGCAACCACGGAAATACTAATCGGGGGTGTTTTGCTATGCTAGGTACTTGCGAGTTTTGCGGAAAAGAATTCAGCCGCTGCCCTTCTAAGTTCAGGATAGGGAAGCGGGCGTATTGCAGTGAAAAATGCGCCTCCGCTAGCCAAATTCGCTCAGTGGAACAAATATGTGAGACATGTGGAAAACAGGCTATTATTTCCTCATATCTAAGAACAGTCAGGAGGGGGCGATATTGTTCTGATGAATGCATGCACAAGGCGGAGGAGAAACGTGCGCAAGATTCATGGCAAAATCGTTTTTGGTCGAGAGTACAGAAGACAGATGATTGTTGGTTCTGGATAGGAGGTATTGATACGGGAGGATACGGGACACTCTCAACATCAAATGGAACTGTTCACGCCCACCGATTGTCGTATATTCTCCATTGTGGGCCGATTCCTGATGGCTTACATGTATGCCATTCTTGCGATATAAATTACCCCCAAAAAGACCTTACATATCGTCGCTGCGTGCGTCCGGACCATTTATTTCTAGGCACTAATATGGATAACCGGCGAGATTCGGTGACGAAGCAGAGACAAGCGAGAGGTTCTGGACATGGGATAGCAAAGTTGAAGGAGGAGGATATCATACAGATACGTTATCTGGTTGGGCAGGGGATTAGCCATCGTATTGTGGCTAAGATGTTTGGAATTCACCGAACTAATGTTGGATTGATTATTCAGGGGAAAGCATGGAGACATGTCTAAAATACGGCCTGCTGGTGTGGTTAGCGTTGGGATTGTTGAGGAGGGGGAATGACTGAGCAATTCTACGTACTTCTGGCTATAGTGATCATGGTCAGTATTCTGTTATTGGTATCGCTTTTTGGAGGAGGGAATGAGTAATCAAGGTGGGTTCCTCGGTCCTTCTGTAGAAGAACAGAATATGTACCAATGGGAATGCCAGTGTGTGCATCCAGAGTGCAGAGGCTTCTTGCGAGTAGAGCGGCTTAATGACGTGTTGCTTTTTAGCACGGGTGATGACTCCACAGCAATCCCGCTGGTGATGATGGGAGAAGTAATTGAGGCACTGAAGTCCTTCAGCAGAAGGATGATGGAGAAGAGAGAATGAGTGACGACTCCAATATGACGCGTAATGATTTTATAGAGTTACTGAGGAGAGAGAGAATGAGCAGTAGTACCCAAGATGAGGAGAAATGGAGAACAGTAAGGCAGAATATGACAGGAGCGGTCTGCCCTGTCTGCCAGATGTGGGTGTGGGACAATCAACCGCACGCCTGTGGGGGGCCACCAGAGCGCACCTGGGACACAGCTAGAGCAGACATGGTGACTGAGATAGACAGACTCAAAGCAGATTACGCCATCCTGATTGAATCTCTTAGCGTTGCCAATGATGCAATCCGGGGGCTGGCGGATATGCCGAAGGCGGGTAAGACGGAGAATGAGCAGTTGGGAAAGCAACTTGCCGATGGCGTCGAGGAGAACAAGCGGCTACGACAAAATGAGGCTCGGCTAGAGGAGACTGTCAAAATGGCAACTGAGGCAGTTCAGTCACTTAAGCGGGCCGACTCTGAACGGACGACATTGGAGACAAAACTGACAGATGCTGAGGCTAGATTGGCAGAGGCTCAGAAAATGATAGACCTTCATCGGGGGGCATTGCATTTGTCTCATGGTGAGATAGACAGATTGAGAGCCCTTAATGTAGAGACTCAGGGTAAGGCTGAGAGGGCAATTGTTGAAGCAGTTATTCTCCAGGAGGAAGAGAATGAATAATCAACCACAAGCCGAATGGGTAAATATCTGTCATAATTGTGGATTGCCCTCGCCTGAGGGAGAGCATAGTAATCCCATGATGTGCATCAATGCCCTTCGAGAGGTTAACAGGGAGATGGAGAGAGTTCTCAGACGATTTCTTTCTGAGGCCAAAAACGAGCAATCACGTCCTTCGGCGGAAGGATGAGGAATTTGATGAGAATGGGCCACGAATGTCTCTCTGGAGAGGGCTGGAGGTTGTCGCCCGTAGAGCATTGGAGGAAGAGAATGGCTAGCCTACTAGTCTGGAAACAATGTGATATCTGCGGGAAAGTCATCCCCTATCAGCTAGGCTCATTCGTCTACTACAATACCGTAACCAAGCAGACGCTTTGTTCTGATTGTGCAGACAAAAAGAGAGAGGACGAGAATGATTCTAAGCGAAACTGAGTGCAATCAATGGAGAATAGTACCACAAGCAGGTCATTGTGTGTCGAGTAATACGGCACTAAACATGCTAGAAACAATCGAGGCACTGAGAGCAGCTCTGGAAGCATGGGTGCGGTGGAGTGTGGCAAAAGAGGGGGATAATGCTGCACGAGAATATAGGCAGGCAATCGAGCTGACAAAGGCTGCTGAAATTGAGTGGCCGGAGGCGCAACTATGAGTGAGACTTATTCCTACATCGCCCGTGCATCCTGTGGTTGTCTGAGGGCGGCGGTTGTGGACGCGCCCACTATGAGGCGAGAGGCAGCGAATCTGATGTCAGCAGCAATTCGTCGGGGTGAGACCGTCGAGAGGGTAACGAGCGAGTCTGTCAGGCAAATGGAATGGACTTGTGAGGAGCACAGGAAGACGGTGAAGTCGTGACAATCATCATGGCCATTGATTGTTCTCTCGTGCGTACCGGCGTGGCAATCCTCGATGATGGGGAGTTTATTGCCAGCGAGGTTATCGAGACTAAGGCCACGGTTCCCAACTACGATCGACTGCGAATAATCCAAGCCAAGAGCCTTGATCTCATCTATCGCTACCTGCCTGACATCATAGCGATAGAAACATCGGTGGATTTTCAGAGGATGACAAATAATTCAAGGGCCAGTATTGAGGCATTAGCTCAGGCAAGGGCAGCCTGTTTGATAGCGGCTGGCGACTATGCCTCACGGTTTCACACCTATCCGGTAGAGATAAAAGAAATCGGTCCGCATGATGTTCGTGAGGCCATATGTGGGAATCGCAATGCTGGAAAAGCGCAGGTGCAGGCGAATCTGGCACAGCGGGGCTTTGTACTGCCCCTGATGCCAAGTGGGCAGCCGGATCCTGATGTTGCCGATGCAATCGGCGTGGCACTCAGTGTTTATCTCAAAGAACGGATATTAACTCTTGCAAGGGAGCAAGGCTATGTGGTATAATGCAAGAGTCGAAGCGTACAGACCGAGGGCGTTTTGCTTTCTGGTTTGTTGGTCACAATTGCATACCAATTGCGTGCAAAAGTGCCCTCCTTTACGGGGACAAACGTCCTCGATGCTGTACGCTTCGACACCGAACAGCTAACGTAAAGGAGGGCACTTTTGCTATGTTGATGATTTGTCCTGAATGCAAAAAGGAGTTTGAGGCTCCCCCACAGCGAATGCGACGGGCAAGAATAATTTATTGTTCTACCGCTTGTATGGGAGTGGCAAACATTAGGCCATTGTATATTCGGTTCTGGGAAAAGGTGGACAAGAACGGGCTTATTCCAGAACATTGCCCCGAACTTGGCCCCTGTTGGCCTTGGACTGGCATGAAGAACCATAATGGTTATGGAATGATTTGTTCAAAGGGGCATAACGGAAAACCCCTTCCTGCCCATAGAGTAGGGTGGGAAATGACCTACGGGCCTATCCCGGAAGGGATGAAGGTGCTACATCATTGCGACAATCCAGCTTGTTTGCGACCAGATCATCTCTTTCTGGGCACGCAGGCGGATAACGTGCGCGACATGTTAAGCAAGGGGCGAGAGAACCTAAAGGGTGGACTAAAATTGTCAGACGAGCAGGTGGTAGAGATTCGTAAGAGATTCCAGTCAGGAGATCATCGCATTGGCAGAATTGCTCTTGACTACGGGATAGGCAAGGGAAACATTTCGGCTATTACGCAAGGAACCAGTCGAGAGGCGGGGAAGGAATTGCTGACAGATAAGAAGCCTTTGGGATGGGCACACAGGGGAGAGAGGTCAACGTCTAGTAAATTGACATGGGAGCAGGTGGAGGCAATACGTGCGGCCTATTCTAACGGTGTGGCAACATACCGGCAACTAGGACAAAGATATGGAATAACGGGAGGATTAGTGGGGCTTATTGTTAGAAGGTTGGTATGGAAGATAGATTCGATTCAGGGGGAATCAGTCGCCCCAATGACCAGGAGTGAGGCTGGCAAGAAGGGTGGTAAGGCAAGAATGCGGAATATGACAATAGATCAGCGGAATGAATTAGGCAGATTTGTGGAGAAGGGCGGTGGCTTTTAATGCACTTTGTCTGGCTGTCTACGTGTGGGGAATTGAAAGAATACTGGCCATGCAGGAGGCCCGCTAACATGCTTGAATATCTAATCGTCGGCCTAATTATATCGGGGTGCGCCAACATCGCTTTGGCTCTATTCTATTATTTCGAGCGCTGCGAGAACAAATTGTATCGAGAGGCTTTCGCGCTACTTGCCAGGGTCAATGATGACACGTGGCTCTTGCTGGAGGCAACGAGAGAGGCGGGCAAGGAGGCGAAGCCATGATGTACCTGCTCACCCTGATTCTCGCCGTCCTCGTTCTCGCCAACGTGGTAGTCCTTCTGGTGAATCCTTCCGAGAAGGACTGGCTGCAATCCGAGCGACTCCGGCTAGAGGTCGGACAGGCTAAACTACTAGGCGAAATTCAGGCCTGGGAAGGGCAGAAGCATGCCGAGATGGTAGCACTGGCCGTCTATCGGAATGATGATAGCAGTTGGTTGGCGTTGACCGACGCCGAAAAGCAAGATAACGAAATTTTGATAGAGATGTCGAGGAACTGAAAAATGGTAGTTGTACTCTTCCGTTGCGATGACTGCGATATCGAGATGGAACGTACTCCGTGGGCCAGATTATGCCCCTATTGTCAGACCAAGCTCGTTAGAGTGCAGGTGGAACTATCAGCCAAGCATTCATGCGGGGAATGCTCTAGTTGTCATGTATTTGCGCTGGAGAAAACCATATCCCTGGTTCACTGTCACATTGGGCTGTGGCCGCAGGGAGGACAAGTCAGGACAGTTCGGGGCGCGCTCAGCACGTTTCGGGTGTGCGAGCACTTCGAGGATTCGGGCGGGGAAGAATAATGAACAGCAACCAAGCCAGCGAGATTCGGAATGCACTTACAATTATCAACAGACGGACACAACTGGCTAGAGTGCGCTTGAATGGCCTGCCAGCAATCAGCATGGCATTACGAGACGCGACCATCTGCGACGACCTGGATGCAATCGACACGGCGGCAAAGTGCATACTGGCCGTGGCGGTGGAAATGGAGCGAGAGGCAGGGATTGGGGCGACGGTAGTTCACACAACAATCAACGCAAAAGCCCCACCAGAGCCACCAGACGACATTTAAGGCGATTTAAGGCGATTTAGGGGGGAAACTACCTTAGCATCAATTAAGGGCTTCTACGGCCCCGTAGAACGGGATAAAAGACGGGTGTTGGCGGAACAGGTGAGACAAGAGAAAGGGAAAGCAGTGAAAGTAGAGACAATCAGACTGGCAGACATCGTCCTAGACAAGGCGACACAGATGCGGGAGCCGGAGCGATACACGGTGTATGAGTATCGGCAGAAGCTGAAAGCAGGTCTCATACCTCCGCCCCTAATCATCGAGCGAGGGACAAAACGCCTGGTATGTGGCTGGCATCGCTATGAGATGTATCGGGCCGAACGGGAGCCGGGCACGAAAGTTGATTGTATTTATGAGACTTATGCCAGCGAGTTGGACTTGTGGAAGCGGGCGGTATCCGACAATGTGAGTCATGGCAGACCGCTCGATACATGGGACAAGAAGCGAATCATCCTGAAGATGCAGGAGCTTGGGGCCAGCAAAGCGGAGATAGCTGGCGTTCTCGGTGTGCTACCGGAGCGGGTAGAGACTTGGGCTGGCATGCTCGTGGTAGTTACAGGCACCCGCAACGGCCAAGGCTATAGCGAGAGCCAGCCCGTCAAGCACGGCATGGAGCATTTGGTTGGGACCACAATCAGTGAGGAACAGTACGATAGGGATGTGGTGAAAGGGGGAACGGGCGTCAACGTTAGGCGGCATGCCTTTGCTTTGCGGCGGCTGATTAGGAACGATTGGATTGATGACGACGACGGCAAGGCGCTGGTGGAACTGCGGCTGCTCTATGATGAGCTTGGGGTTTGGCTAAAGGAACGGGCCGGTTCTACCGAGTAAACCAGGGTAGACGAGCGAGCCACGATAGCTGAGTAAACCACATCGTCTGAGCGAGCCACTTGGACAGATCAACCCAAAGGTAAAGAGCGAGCCAATTGTTGCGAGTAAACCACGAACAGGGAGCGAGCCAATATGGGTGAGTAAACCATGGGCGCAGAGCGAGCCAGAATTCGGGAGTAAACCATTACATCGGAGCGAGCCAGAGTTTGGGAATAAACCAAAGCAAGGGAGCGGGCCACCTCGTCGGGAGTAAACCATCACATGAGAGCGAGCCACCGTCGGCGAGTAAACCATACACCGAGAGCGAGTCGAAGAAAGGAGAAAACCATGAACACAATCGAAGATCGCAAAGCGGTCAGGATGCTGGTTAGAGCAAGAGAAGATTATCAAGGCGTGAGAAAACGCCTTGATAACCGAATGGGACGCAAGGCGGACGGGACGGAACAGGATGTGGGCGAACGCACCTTCAGGGCAGAGGACTTTGAGGCGTTCAAGGCATTGGCCGATAACGCCAGGGAGCAGGAGAAGGCCGTTGAGAAAATGCTGCTTAATGTTCTCAAACGTTTCTCTGTCTACACCAATTATCTGGCGCATGTCAAGGGTGTCGGCCCAATTGCGGCTGGCTGGATTGTGGGGGAATACGACATCGAGAAGGCGACCACGGTCTCGAAGCTGTGGCAGTTCACAGGTCTGAATCCCGGCCTGGTTTGGGGGCAGAAGCGAGTTGATGATGGGGAAGATAAATTCCACTATGTTCTGACCGATAAGCTTGTTCGGGGCGACAAGTTAACAGAAGGCTTTGTGGCCCCCTTCAACCAGAGGCTAAGAACGGCCCTGGTCGGCGTAATGGCCGATGGTTTCATCAAGGCGCAGAACAGCTATGCCCTTGATTACTATTACCCGTATAAGTCCCGGCTGGAGCAGGAGGCCAACCCGATTGCGGGGGAAGAGAAGGCATGGTCTGAGGTGAGCAAGGGGCACAGGGACAGGGCGGCAAAACGGTACATGGTAAAGATGTTTCTCAAGGATTTATACGTAGCATGGCGCACCATCGAGGGCCTGCCCATGAGAGCGCCGTACGCTGAGGAGTATCTGGGGAAACAACATGAGCCGGTATTAGCGGGAAGGTGAGCGGGCCATCAGACTCGAGTAAACCAAGGCGCTGGAGCGAGCCACCGAAGTGGAGCAAACCACAGCATAAGAGCGAGCCATTATGAAAGAGTCAACCACCGGAGATGAGCGAGCCAATCTATGTGAGTCAACCAGCAATTAAGAGCGAGCCATAGTTAAAGAGTAAACCAAGGGCAGTGAGCGAGCCACCCTTGCAGAGAAGACCATCTGGAACGAGCGAGCCATGTGCCGCGAGTACCCCAAGGCGACGGAGCGGGCCAAAATAAGAAAGCAAACCAGGGCACAAGA
Organism: Dehalococcoidia bacterium; assembly: GCA_030651175.1. Classification (GTDB taxonomy): domain Bacteria; phylum Chloroflexota; class Dehalococcoidia; order Lucifugimonadales; family SHYF01; genus SHYF01. Next base: position 4,519 of record JAUSCR010000171.1, on the reverse strand, counting down.
GCGAGCCAAGAACAATGAGTAAACCACAGCAAGGGAGCGAGCCATCCGCGGGCAGAGGGATTGGGGCGGCTTGACATTGGTTGCAAAGATAAGGTAAACTGCAACTATGAAGAGTTTTACAATACGGCTAATGCTCGAACTACTAGAGGCATTGCAGAGATTGGCGCGTCGGCAGCATCGTAGTGTCAATGCCGAAATCATCGTCGCCTTGGAAGCATGGATAAAGAGTCATGACGCATCTTCTTGACGGCAAGTCGATTCTCATTTCCGGGGGCACCGGTAGTTTTGGGCAGAAGTTTATCGAGATGGCTATGGCTAATTCCAAGCCGGACCGTCTGATTATCTATTCAAGGGATGAACTGAAACAACACGATATGCGGAGTCGATTCACCGACGAAGGCGATTCCGTTGTGCGTTACTTCATCGGCGACGTGCGAGACCGGCGCCGATTGACGAGAGCCTGCAAGGGCGTTGATATTGTAATCCATGCGGCGGCGCTAAAGCAGGTTCCGGCCTGTGAATACAATCCAATTGAGGCAGTTAGGACAAACATAGGCGGCGCTGTGAATGTGATCGACGCTGCCCTTGACTGTGGCGTCAAGCAAGTAATCGCCCTCTCGACGGACAAGGCCACCAGTCCGACTAATCTCTATGGTGCAACCAAGCTGGTGGCTGAAAAACTCTTTGTGCAGGCCAATTCCTATCGCGGCGCAGGTGGTACTCGCTTCTCTTGTGTGCGCTACGGCAATGTCTTGGGCAGTCGAGGGAGCATTCTTCCTGTTTGGCAAGCGCAGGCTAAGAGGGGGTTGATTACAATCACCTCGCTGGAGATGACACGCTTTCTCATTACGTTGCCCCAAGCGGTTGGGTTTGTCTTATCCAGTTTGGCCATGATGCACGGCGGTGAGATTTTCGTGCCCAAACTGCCTAGCGTGACAATCGGAACGATGGCCGATGCCATAGCACCCGGTGCCGAGCGGGAGATAATAGGTATTCGGGCAGGCGAAAAGCTGCATGAGCAAATGGTTTCAGTAGACGAATCAATCCGTACTGTGGATTTGGGCGATCGGTTAGCAATTCTACCCGCTCATCCTTGGTGGCCACAGCATTGTTATCCTGAAGCCCAGCCAGTGCCAGCGGGGTGGTCATACGATAGCGGGACGAACGATTGGTGGCTCACGGCGAAAGAAGTAGAGAGGCTGATTGAGGGGACAAATGAAGAAAATCATTAGCCTATTCTGTCGCAATTATGATGGCGATAGATTGATCCGAGATGAGATTGTAGAAGGCGCTGAATGGGTTATTATTGGCGAGGGAATAGCTACTGTTAAAGTTGATGGCACTTGTTGTCTGGTGAGGGATGGTAAACTATATAAAAGATATGACGCCAAAAAGGGGAGGAAGCCACCCGCCAATTTTGAGGCCGCACAGGACTATGACGAGATCACGGGCCACATGCCAGGATGGGTTCCTGTGGGCGATGGGCCAGAGGATAAGTGGCATAGGGAAGCATTCAATCGCTGCACAAGTCTGGATAATGGAACATATGAGCTAATTGGACCCAAGATTCAAGGCAATCCATATGCAATAAGCGATCATCACCTGATTCGGCATGGTAGCCAACGACTTACTGATGTTCCCACGCAGTTTGATCAAATTAGAGTCTATTTGATTGAACGTCCTGATATTGAAGGCATTGTTTGGTGGCACCCTGATGGTCGGATGGTTAAAGTGAAGAGAAAAGACTATGGATTAAGCTGGCCGCCGAGACTGATCGAGGGAGCATAGACTTGAATAGATCGGACGGTTCGCTAGTTCTGAATGATATTCTCCACGAATTGCGGAGTATTCGTGAGCTGCTCGAATGGGACAAGGCGGATACCCTGCAAGTTCGAGCAACGCGAGCTGCTGCATCTGAATCTGATAAGGCAGAGGCGATAGCTTTCAACGAGGTAATAATAGAGAAAGGGGTAGCGCGAATAAGGGAGTTAAATCGACAATCCCTTGAGGAATATAAGGCAGTCATTCAGACGCACGAAACATTGTTTCATCCTTCCGCTGAAGGACTTCGGGGAAAATCGAAAGCTAACTGAGGAGGATAGATGAGAGTCGCTATCATTGGATTGGGCAGTATTGGCCTTCGCCACGTCAGGAACGTGCTTGCCCTGGGTGGACATAAACTGGCTCTTTATGACATAAATGCAGGCAAACTAGCGCAAGCGGCAGTAACACTTAATGCTAGCGGTAAACTAGAAGACGTGGCCAGGCTTACGATTCACATTGATGCGCTCTGGAAATGGAAACCCGAAAGTGTTCTGATCTGTACTCCACCCGATAGCCATGTCAAACTGGCCCATGATGCCATAATCAGGGGAATCCCCACCTTTATCGAGAAACCTATCACCAATCGGTTAGACGACAATCCTTCAGCGGAAGGATGGTTGGCTGAACTCGCCGAGCGGAGCGGCGTAATCACAATGGTTGGCTGCAATCTCCGTTATCACGCCGGGCCAGCGACTATCAAGCGTTGGTTGGAGGACAAGGACATAGGTGATGTACTCTATGGGCGATTCTATACCGACTCCTACCTTCCCGACTGGGTGCCGGGTCGTGATTATAAGACCTCCTATGTTGCCAAGACAGGGGTTATCCTCGATGCGGGTTCGCATGAAGTCGATTTGGCCTTATGGCTCCTAGGCCCGGCTAAACTCAAAGCGGCAATCTGGCGGCCAGCCGATTCGATAGGACTTGATTGCGATGGGCTTGCCGAATTGATTCTGGCCCATGAATCAGGGGCGATAAGCACCGTGCATCTGAGTTTTGTCCAGCCCTTGCACGATCGAGGCTGTTATATTGCAGGCACCAAGGGAGTACTCGAATGGAATTGGGATTACGGCGCTTATTCGTGGAAAAACTGGAAGGGTTATTGGGAAGACGGCGACGACTTTGACAGCGAGACGGAGAGCGACTTGATGTATAAGAGCGAGCTCGCAGCATTTCTGGATTGTGTGGAGCACCAGAAGCCGTCGCCTAATCCGATAAGCCAGGCGATGGACGTGTTGACGATACTGAGAGAAGCAAAGGAGATTGGCAAGCCATGAAATGGGACGTTTTAGGATGGACAGGATTGGTTCTCCTTGCCCTTACTGCGGTGATCGTCCTGATGGCATATGCTCTGGTCTTGATTTGGGCATGGACAATTCCAGATGTATTTTCTGGTGCTGTTACTCTTGGCATATTGCCTGCTTATCTGAGCTTTTGGCAGGCCATTAAGTTGGCCCTACTTGCTAGCTTGATAAACGGCAGTCTATTTGTGGGTATGAGAGGAAGATGACAAGCCATGACTCCAATAATTGTTACTGTTAGGCGCATCTGCGATTATTGTGGAGATACAATGACTCCCAAGCAGGCTGGTAGCGGCTCTAGCTACCTCGAAGCCGACATTAGGGCCCTGCAAGTGGGCTATCAGCGTCATGGACAATATATGGCCTGCCCGCACTGTTATGCCCAAATAGCAGCAGGCGAAGGTCTCCAAACACTTGAAGCCATCCTCGTAGGCAAACCATGAACGTTATCTGTATCATAGCCGCGAGGATGGCTTCACAGAGATTCCCCGGCAAAGTTTTAGAGTTGATAGAGGGCAAGCCGATGCTCTGGCATGTCTATTGGCGAGCCAGTCGAATCGCGGGCGTGGATAAAGTGGTGGTCGCTACATCCTTTAGCGAAGCCGATAGGCAGATTGTCAACTGGTGCCAAACTCAGGGTATCTCGATTACCCGAGGCGGCAACTCAAACGAGAACGACGTGCTCTCTCGCTACTGGGACGTGGCTACGGGCTTGAAAGCGGATGTTGTCATGCGGATCACGGGCGATTGTCCCTGCATCGATCCTGATATATCGAGTCAAGTGCTCCAACTCTACGTTGAGAAATGCGTCGAGTATGCCTCCAACAGGGGCGAGAAGCCATACCCGAATGGATATGATACCGAAGTCTTCTCCTACGGCCTGCTCTCGGCGGCTTACTGGTCGGCCCAAGACGCAGCGGACAGGGAACATGTCACACCTTGGATGATTCGTCACGCCAAGCCAAAGGCAGAACTAGACTATCTTGGTCCCTACGCCGACTTAAACCTCAGTGTGGACACCGAAGAAGACATGGGGCGGATTAGAGGCTTCTATGCTGGTATCGGGCGTGGTCCTTCTGCGGAAGGATTCGGACTGAAGGACGCAATAGAATGGCACGAATCTCAGATTTCAACCTATTATCTGGAGAACAAGGACGCCGGGGAGGAATACGAGGTCCTTCCGCTGAAGGATGTTAAGGTGAATAGGCCAGTCAAGAAGGTGAGGAACTAAGATGGAGTACTTAGGTGAGAACCTTAGCGATAACACGTGCATTTACCGCCTGACTCGTGCGGAATCAGAAGCAATTCGACATCTACTCTACGCCTTGACTCGAACTCGGCGGGACCATCACTTTGTCGTAGAAGCTGACTACCAGGCGATGGTGAGCAAAGCA
>JAUSCR010000170.1 GCA_030651175.1 Dehalococcoidia bacterium | reverse complement strand
TGGGGGTCTGGGGTTATCCCCCAGATCCATTTCCCCCCCCCCCCCCTTCCTGGCCTGGACGGGGGGCAGGGGGGATGGTCGTCCCGACTGGTCGGGATTCAACAACATGTTAGGGGGTCTTTATGCCTGATTACTACTTTGAACGGGAGTGCCGCACGCCTAACTCCGAGGCGTACAACATACTGGAAGACGATGTGCCCGTGGGCCGGCTGGACCTGCACTTTGCCGGCGGCGCCGTCCACGGCACCCTCTGCGTCTCCGAAAGCCTGACCCGCGAGATGATAGAGGAGCTCATCCAGACTGTTGACGATGAGTTGCTGGACGTGGTGGGCATTGCCCGGGAAGAGTTTATCGTGCACGTCCACCAGGGTCACGACGTTGGCGTCTACACCAACCACGGCTTTGGCGAGGACGGTGAGGAGGTCTCATAGCTCTTGGTATGGCCATACAGGAGCCGTAGGCTATCATCAATGGTCAACGATGGTCTGGTCATGGCAGCGCCGTTTTTCGCCGGAGGCGCCAGATAGCCAGGGCCCCGAAGAGACCCGCCATCGCCGCCACGCCCACTACGGTGAGGCCAGGGATAGGCGTGGGTGTGGGCGTTGGTTCTGCCTGCTGCACCATAGCCAACGTTGTTTGAGCGTGGCTCAAGGCAGTAGGATCGGTCACCGTGAGGCTTACCAGGTACGTCCCGCCCACGGCGTAGGCATGACTGGGCGTGGCTCCCGTCCCCGTCTGCCCATCGCCGAAGTCCCACTGGTAGGTAAGCGCTTGGCTTTCTGGGTCCGTGGAGCCAGCGCCGTTGAAAGCGATGGAGGCCAGCGCTTGTCCCGTATAGGGGCCGCCCGGATTCGCCGTAGGGGAGCCTTCAGGCAGGTCAGCGGGGGCTTGGGTTCCCACGTAAATGGTCACGCTGTCTTGGGCCTGGTTGGCCTGGCTGTCCGTGGCCTTCAGGGTGATGACATGGACTCCTGTGGAAAGCGTTGCCACGGGCAGTTCCGCTCCGGTGCCCAGGTTGCCATCCTTGGTCGAGGTCCACTGGAGAGAGGCGCCCTCCAGGAAGCCATCGTCCACGTCATACCCCTGTCCTTGCAGCACGACCATTTGCTGCTGGGCGAACAGCGCGCCGTTTTTGGGGAACTGGACCATCGCTTCTGGCAGCTTCGGCCCCACGGTGAAGGGCGGCGACACGGCTTGCCCCGAATTCACGCCGTCGGAGGCGATGACCCGTATGCGCGATGTGCCGCCGGAGCCAGGCAGGGCGTCGAGGTTCACCTTCAGACTGCTCTTTCCCAGGGAGGAGGCGAGGCTGTGCCAGGCGGCGCCATTGGTGGAGTAGTGGACGTGGAAGGTGTGGCTGGCGCTGTCCGGGTCGATGACCGACCAGGACACGGTTTGCACCCCGTTCAGGGTTCCACCCAGGGGTGACGTGATGGTGACTGCTGGCGCCGTGCCGCCCAGGGCTACCTGCCCTATCTGAACGTTGGCGGCGTCTTTGACCACGATGGCGGCGGCAGAAGCCTGCACAGGCACCAGCTCCGCGAAGTATGGGACGCCCTCCGATGGCGGATCATCAGAGGTTACTGCCAGGTGAGGCATTGAAGGGGTGCCGTTGCAGGAATGTAATCGTTGCTGCAACGGTCTGGAAAGCGCGTGGTAGGCGGTAAATGGCCCGTCAAATCAGCAGAAGCGAGTCAAACGGGATATAATCTGCTTGGGATTCGAACTCCATGGGCGGCCAAAAAAGATAGTAATCCAGCTGTGCTTTAGTAAATTCCGACATCCGTGGTCGAGACAATGAGCTATTCCAACAACATGGTCCCAGTGTTTACGGACGAGCCGAAAACGAGGATTTGGCAACTCCTCAATCAGTTCTCCTATCCCAAAAGCATTCGCCGAGTGCTCAGTGAAAATGGACAGCCTGCACCTGCCGAGGTGTTAGTGGAGTTTATTTCCGGGTGCCTGCGGCAAGCTGAGGCCTACTTTCACGCCGCAGAAAACGCACCCCTCCACATATCGCCCTTACTGTTTTACTACGGTGCAACCAACTTAGTTGCTGGTGGTGCCTGCTTGATTACAGGTACTAGGTTTGAAGTACATAGCCACGGTATGAAGCTTGAATTGCCTACAGCTGGATTGGCGTTGGCTGACACAAAGTTGACGCCGATTGATCCCAATGCGGGCGCGTTGGAGTGGTTCACTAAGACATACTCGTCTGGCCTCTCATTGATGGGGACCGGTACCTGGTCGTTAGGTGAGGTCTTCGCTTCTATTTCAGATCTCAGTGAAGAATTTGTAACGTGCTACGCTGACCAGCCGTTGCTCACCATGAAAGTCGAAAGAATCGAGGAACAGAAGTTTGTACTCGACAGGTTCAAACTAGCAAGCCTTGTGGGCTACGCTAAGCCCGGGGAGGCTCTGGAAAAGATTGAGCGATTAACGGATGCCTATCTCGATCCGCAAACACAGAATAAATATGTAATCCTCTATCGCAAGTTAATGGCGCCAGACATCGTCACGAGGTCGGTGTTTGGCGAACCTTATTTGTCCATTGGACACCTCAAGGGCTCCCGGCTTTACACCCCGGACCAAATCATCCTTATGACCATGGGGTTGTATATTCTGGGCACTCTTAGCCGTTATCACCCTGAAATCTGGAATCCGTTTGCGGACAAAGATGAGAGCGGAGAAAAACCTCTCGTACGCAGGTTCTTATATTTGTGCTCGCGGGTAATTCCGAATCTGGTTCTTAACCGAATAGTCAAACAACAAATTCTAGCGGTACAACCTTCCGGCCACATGCCGCCTGCCTCGGTCAAAAGGAATGAAGAACGGTGAATCAAAAAACTATTGCCGAGGCGGTTCTCTCAAGTTGCAAGGCACTTATAGCCAGTCCTATTCGGGCGGATGCCCAGAGGATTTTGCGTTCTCAAGAACACAATGGTAGTTTTGGGTACTTGGCTCGCGGCGTTCATGAGCAATTCCTTGGCTATCTATTGATTGATGCGGCGCAGGAGACAGGTCCGACTGAATTTGTGCACCTGACTCCTGAGGAGGCTGTGTTCCTGGGTAGGCTCCACAGTGCTTGGCTGTCCCTTAATCGCCGATGTATGTTGCCAATTGTTGAGCGCCGCCCCGAGTTCGAAGATGCTCTGAACCCATATAACAGATTCGGACAAGTAAGAAACCCACCGGACGATCCTGACGGACTGATTTCTAGGGAAAATGCCGATTCGATTGCCAGCATTTTCCCGTCACATCCGGCAATGAACACGATTCTCAATACGGATGTGAGGATTGGTGACCGTCAGGCATATGCGAAGAAGACCGAGGAAATGATTTCTAGTCTGATGAAGAGTGGACCTTTCGAGGCGCCCAACTGGACGCGTGCCCTAGTGTCCTACGGGGCGAACGACGTGAGACGAGAACCGCTCCGACAACTGATCGCCACAGTCGCTCTAAGACAAAGCCTTGCGGTAATGAACCAGCTGTTGTTCCAGGCAGTTACACAAGATAAGTTGTCTGCGCTCACGACTAATAATGTCTTTGGTTTAGGACAGAATTCACGTCACTTCGCCGGCGATGGGGTAGAGCTTTTTTACCAGCCCAACAAGGAGGCATTTGTCCTGGAACCCAATCAAGTAGTCAAAGTGGCTTTGAAAGATGTGGCTAATATTGATGCCTTAGGTTGGGTTGATCATGTTAACATGAACTATAGTGTAGATGAAGGAACCCGCATTACGGTGGCTATGCGACTACTTGGGCAAGACCTCAATCCGTTTGGCCCATTGCTTCGAATTGCCAATCCATGACAACTTCTACTCGACCGGCAGCAAAGTTGAGCGATTACTCGCTTTTCGCATGGCGATGGAAATGGCTCAGGGCTACAATCTGAACCGCCTGTCGTTTGGCCCACCATTGTTGAGTCGAACTGGCGAGGGTTGCGAAAAGGGAATCCTTCCGAGTGTTCCGTCCGAAAGCGATGTTCTAGATGCGCCCTGCCCGACCAGACAGCGGCAGCGGTAAGCGCGCAGACTCCTAGAGGCGCCCTGGGGCTTGGTGGTTGGTGCGTACAATAACAAGCAAGCCTGTCGAACCATACGAGCGGAGGAGTGTGACGCCGTTTTTCGCAAGTAGATACTACCCTTCCAAAAACTCCCGCAGCGCCTTGTTGAAAGCCCTGGGCTGCTCCATCGGAGCAAGGTGGCCTGCCTGGGGGATTGTTACCAGCTTCGCCCCTCTAATCCGTTGCGCCATGAGTTGAGAGTCAGCCGGCGGCGTGACGGCGTCCTGGTCGCCCACCAGTATAAGCGTGGGGCAGGTTATCTTTGCCAACGTATCCATCGAGTCCGGCCTTGCAGCCAACCCTCTCAGGTCACCCACCCAGCCGTTGACAGGCGTGCTTGTCATGATGGCCTGCACCGACTGTACCAGAGCAGGTCTTTGCTGCACGCTGGCTGGAGCCAGCATCCGTCCGGCGAGCGTCTTGGCGATGCCCGCTCCGCCCTCCCTCAGCACGGTCTGAGCGGTGGCCTCCCGCCCCTGCTTGGCTTCGGGAGAGTCGGCCTGGGGGCGGGTATCGGCCAGGACCAGGGACCTCACGCTTCCTGGGTATTTGCGGTAGAAGGCGAATGCCACGTAGCCGCCCATGGAGAAGCCCACCAGTGTCACCCTACGGAGGCCCAGGTGGTTCAGCAGGCCCTTCAGGTCGTCCGCCAGGATGTCCACGGTGTAGGTGCCAGGGACATCCTGGGAAGCGCCGTGGCCGCGAAGATCGGGGGCAATGCACCGGTAGTGGCGCGACAGAGACGCCAGTTGTGCCTTCCACATGGACTTGTTCAGTGGAAAGCCGTGCACAAAGAGGACTGCGTCTCCCTGTCCCCGGTCGCTGTAGGTGATCTTGGTGCGCTTGATGGTGGTTTTAGCCATGAATATCCTCCATTTAGTTTTGTTGGCGGCGTTCCTCGCCCTGGCTGGGTGAAAGGCCGCGGTAACAGACAAGGTGGAATTATAGCACATGTAACACTTTTGCGACTTTTTGGCATCGGTGAGCGAGGAAGTGTTAGTAAAACGATTCACAGGTATGGGGCGCATTGCACAAAGAGTCGCTTGTTAGGCAAAAAGTGTCACCCTGAGTCCTTCGGTGGAAGGACGAAGGGTCTGGGGTGGGGCGTCAGCCAGCTATGAAGCGACACCCCGCCCCAGATTCTTCACTCCGTTCAGAATGACATATTGCGAGCGGCAGTGCGATATGAATCACCTTGGTGGCAGGTCGGATTGAGCCGTATTGTTACGTTTTTCGATTGACGCAGCCCGCCCACCGATGATATAGTGCCTTTCTTGGACGGCACCAACCGGGCTGTACCCAGGTAATCCTCCTTAGAAACATCAAGGGGGTTGCACTTTGTCCGAAGGGTACGCGCTCAACTGGGCGGCGGCGGTTATCGCCGGTGCGGTTGGCGTGGTGGCCATGGGCATCATGTTCGCCATGTCGGCCATACTAGCGCCCAGGCGTCGTTCCGCCGATAAAGCCATCCCCTACGAGTCGGGCATCCGTCCTGCCCCGTACACCTGGTCCCAGGTCCACATCCGCTACTACATCTTTGGCATCCTGTTTCTAATCTTCGACGTGGAAGCGGTGTTCCTGTTCCCCTGGGCCGTGGTGTTCATGCAGGTGAAGCAAGGGGTTGGAACGGTGTTCACCCAGGCTGTGGCCAACGCCGTCTTCTACGAGATGGTGCTATTCATAGCCATCCTTGGCTTTGGCATTCTCTACGGCTGGCGGAAAGGGGTGCTACAGTGGCGGTAAAGCCTCCCATGGAACCGCAGCGGTGGGACCCCAATCGGCGTCATGCCCTGGAGATCCCGCTAGAAAGCCCTACCTGGGAGACACGCCAGGCTGTTCCAGAAGGGAATCGCCCAGCGCCCAGCCTCTTCAACAAGTCTGGAGCGCCAGGCGTAATCACTGCCCAGGCCGAGCAGCTCTTTGCCCTGGCCCGTACATCTTCTCTATGGCCACTCACCTTTGGTCTGGCTTGCTGCGCAATTGAGATGATGAGCACCTTCATGGCGCACCATGACCTGGACCGGTTCGGCGTTGTAACATGGCCATCGCCCCGACAGTCCGACGTTATGATTGTTGCCGGCACGGTGGTCAAGAAGATGGCCGATCCTATCCACCTGCTGTACGAGCAGATGCCGGACCCCAAATGGGTCATTGCCATGGGGAGTTGCGCCTCCACTGGCGGGCCTTACTACCGCTCCTACTCCGTGGTGATGGGCGTGGACCGCATTATCCCCGTAGACATTTACATTCCCGGCTGTCCACCCCGCCCCGAGGCTTTGATGGAGGGCATTCTGAGACTCCAAGAGAAAATCAAGCAGGACGCGAGGGTTCGTGGCAAGGGAAAGAGCTAGACACCCAGCGCCAGCCCAGGCTCCGGCTGCCCTGAACGAAAAAGGGCTAGCCTTAACGGCGTTGCTCAAAGAGAGCCTCCAGGAGTTCCAGCCGGAGATGGGATCTACCCTGGACGAGGTGGTGGTAACCATCCAGCCGCACCTGGTTGTAGAGGTGGGGCGCAAGCTCCGGGACGACCCGCGTACCGCTTGCGACCTCCTGCGGTGCCTCTCGGTGGTGGACTACGAGGACCACTTTGAGGTTGTCTATCATCTCTACTCCTTAGAGAAGCGCCACCGGTTCGTTGTGAAGACCACGGTGCCTTATGACAACCCCCACGTTCCATCCCTCATATCCGTCTGGCCCGGCGCCGACTGGTACGAGCGGGAGGGGCATGACCTGTTTGGCTTGGTCTTCGATGGACATCCCAACCTGTCGCCCCTGCTTCTTTACGAGGGGTTCGAGGGGTATCCGGGCCGCAAGAGCTTTCCATTTAACGACTACCAGGAGTGGTGATCCCTCACTGTCATTCTGAGGAGCGAAGCGACGAAGAATCTAAGGGGCTTGATGGAGAAACAAGTTGCTATGGCATAGAGGGTATGCCGATTTCGGAAACAACCAATGACAACTGACCGACAGCTCGACAGCCTGGAGATGATGCTGAACATGGGGCCTCAGCACCCTGCCACCCATGGCGTTTTCCGCATGGTGTTGCACATTGACGGCGAACGGATTGTTGACGTGGAGCCATACATCGGCTACCTGCACCGTGGCACCGAGAAGCTATGCGAAGGGGAGCAGTACAGCCAGATCATCACACTTTTCGACCGCCTGGACTACCTTGCCAACTTCAACAACGAGCTTGTCATCTGCATGGCCGCGGAGAAGCTCATGGGGCTGGAAGTGCCGGAGCGCGCCCAGTACATCCGGCTTATCCTCTGTGAACTGAACCGGGTGGCCAGCCACCTGCTGTTCTACGGCACATTCGGCCTGGACGCCGGCGCCATGACCCCCGTTATGTACGCCTTCCGCGACCGCGAGCGCATCCAGTCCCTCTTCGAGGCGGTGAGCGGCGCTCGCATGATGCACAACTACTTCAGAGTCGGCGGCGTCAAGGACGACGTTCCATCTGACTTCTCGGAGCGAATCCGCTGGCTGCTGGGGGAGGTCCGCGAGGGAGTGGAGGAGGCCGACCGCCTCCTCACATTCAACGAGGTGTTCCTGGCCCGGACCCGGGACGTGGGCACCATAGATGCCAAGACTGCTATCGGCCTGGGCCTCACGGGTCCCAATCTGCGCGCCACCGGCGTCACGTACGACGTGCGCCGGGCAGAGCCTTACCTGGTGTACGACCGCATGGAGTTCGATGTCCCGGTGGGGGATCGCGGCGACTGCTGGGACCGCTACTATGTCCGCATCCAGGAGATGTACCAGTCCCTGCGCATCATTGAGCAGGCCCTGGAGCAGATGCCCCAGGGGCCTATCATGGCGCAGGTGCGCCGCATTGCCCGGCCCCCCAAAGGTGAGCTGTTCGTCCACGCCGAGAACCCCCGGGGAGATTTCGGCGTCTACCTTGTAAGCGATGGTGGCGAGAAGCCCTACCGGGTGAAGATACGTCCGCCCTCCTTTTGCAATTTAATGGCCTTGAAGCATATGATGCGTGACTGCTATGTGGCCGACAGTGTGATGATCCTGGGCTCCCTGGACATAGTCCTGGGGGAGGTGGACCGATGAAGGGGCTGGACATCCTGGTGCTGGCTATCCAGGTCTTTGGCCTCCTCACAGCCCTATCCGTAGTTGTCCTGTCCCTGGTCTGGCTGGAGCGAAAGCTGCTGGGCCGCATTCAGCGGCGCATGGGCCCCATGCGCGTGGGGTTCCACGGGGTGCTGCAACCAGTCGCCGACGCCGTGAAGCTCATCCTGAAGGAGGATCTGGTTCCAGGCTTGTCAGACAAGGCCATCTTCTGGGTTGCTCCCCTGCTCGTCTTCGCTCCATCCTTCATCATCTGGATCACTATTCCCCTGGCCAGGGATGTTGTTATCCGCAACATGCCCATGGGCCTCCTATTCATCATCGCCTTTTCCGTCTTGAGCATAGTGGGCCTGAT
>JAUSCR010000165.1 GCA_030651175.1 Dehalococcoidia bacterium | reverse complement strand
ACGTCCTTTAGCGCATCCAGTGCCTTTTGCCTCCTCTCTTGCCCTTTCACGCCGCGGATCCTCAGCGCCAGGTCCACGTTTTCAAAGGCGGAAAGTAGCGGTAGCAGGCCGAAGGACTGGAACACGAATCCAACATTCTGCCGGCGCCAGCGCGTGAACTCCTTCTCGGACATGGCGCCGGTGTCCTGTCCCTGCCAGAGAATCGTGCCGCTCGTGGGGCGGTCCAGGCCGCCCAGCAGGTTGAGCAGAGTGGTCTTGCCGGAGCCGGAGCGTCCCATGATGACCAGCAGCTCCCCCTGGCGGATGTCCAGGGAGACGCCGTTGACAGCCATCACTTGGAGGCCGCCGCCCTGGAAACGGCGCTCTATATCCTGGGTCTGGATCACAGGTGGATCCAATGGGAATCGGCTCATCTCTTTCGCTCCCTGGGCCTTATTACCACGCCGTCTTCTTGTACCGCCAGGCGTGTCCTGCCTACCAGTCCCAGCTTCTCTACAGACTCCCTGGGCAACTGGAGCCTGCCCGCCCGGTCCACAATCAGGTACTCCTCGCGTGCCATTTCCCCTGATTGTCTGTATGTGGCTTCCATGACCGACTCAGCCACAATGCGCCCATCCCTAATCTGCACCACCCTGTCCGCAAAGCGGGCCACGCCAGGGTAGTGGGACACAATGACAATTGTGACGCCCAGAGTGCGACAAGTCTCTTGAAGGGCCTTCAGTACCTGGTCGGCGGTGGCGGTGTCCAGCTCGCCTGTAGGCTCATCAGCCAGTAGGAGGGGTGGCCGGTTGGCCAGGGCCACCGATATAGCCACCCGCTGCTGCTCGCCACCTGAAAGCTGATGCGGAAGGCGGTGTGTCTTCTCCTCCAGGCCGACCAGAGACAGAAGTTCCCATGCCCTGTCCTGCTGCTCTCCAAAGGGTATTCCCACTATTGACATTGGGACCCGCACATTCTCCAGGGCAGTCAGATATGGCAGCAAGTTTCTGGAGGGCGACTGCCACACAAAGCCCACCTCCCGGCGACGGAACTCCACCCGTTCCTTCTCGGTCATGTTCAATAGGTCCCTGATTCCTACTCCGGCCTGTCCCGCCGACGGTGTATCCAGAGCTGCCAGGATGTTCAACAGCGTTGTCTTGCCCGACCCGCTAGCGCCCACAATTGCCATGAACTCCCCCTGCATGACCTCCAGGTCCAGGCCACGCAGAGCCACCACCTCCAGGTCGGCTAGCTTGTATATCTTGAACAGGTCGTGACACCGGATGTATGGGGTCTGCTGCTCAGTCATCGTGTACCTCCGAAACCTAGCATCGGGCCTGCCTTGCATACAATGTCATTCTGAACGGAGTGAAGAATCTGGGGAGGGGTATCACTTCATATCTAGCTGCCACCCCACCCCAGACCCTTCGCTTCGCTCAGGGTGACATTTGAGATAGTCTCTAAACGTCCCCCATCCTTAGAAACCGGTGCAGCTCCATCCTGCCCATGAGCCATAGAAGGGCCCCGACCGCCACCAGTGTCACCACCGCCAGGACGGCGTATGCGATGCCAAGAGCGCCCCAGTAGTTCTCCAACGCCATGGGGGGCGTCACCCGGGCGCCATTCTCGGCCACCTCCAGCAGAGGTATGATAGCTCGCCCTAGCCACTGCCCTCCCCAAGAGCCGAATGCTACCCCCAGGGCCACCGTCACTGCCAGGCTCGCACCGATGACGCCATAGACGTGCCCTGGAAGAAACCCAACGCTGCGTAATATGGCGAACTCGGCCAGGCGCTGACGGGAGTCTATGTAGGTGTGCAGCAACAACCCAGATGCGCTGGCCACCACCACCACCATGAATGAAATGGTCAGGAGGCCACTCCATCCCGCGGCCAGGAGTGGGTCTCTGGCCCTCTGTGCCACCATCTGTTGAGCCTGAAATAGCCCGGTTACTCTTACATTCTGCTCCTTGGCGACACGCTCCACGTCTTGGACATTCAACCCTGTTCCCTCGATCCGGAGCCACGACTCCATGCCAAAGAAGACGGCCGCAGTGCTGCGAAGGGATACGTAGTCTACCAGGGAGGCCATGTCCACCACCACGAAGGGGGACTTCCTGGGGTCCAGCGTAGGGAAAAAGTCCACCACTCTCACAATCTTTAGAGGTACGAGCTGGTTGCCCGCATAAATTGAGACCTGGTCTCCCACCTGCACCCGGTTCGCCTCCAGGAATGAGGGGCTTACCAGGGCAGGCAATGGCATCTGCGGCGGGCCGTAATTGATACCCCTGATAGCGAGACCACCCGCTCCCCAGGTGAAGGCAGCGCTGCGCCGCCCAGGGCGGGCCACCGCCTGACTGCTGGTCAACGCGTACAGGCCCGCAGATGCCGGGTCTGCTATGGGCTGCCACCGCTGGGTGTCCTGGAAAGAGTCCAACTCCACTGGCCCCTGGGGCGTTATAGCCTGGAGCTGGTCAAGAAATAGCGCTGCAGGGGCGCCGCTCCCGCGCCCAGGAACTACCCACAGGGCGTGTAGGATGTAGGGTGGCGCCAGGGGCAAGGCGACGTCTCGCTGCGGGTTAGCCGCTGGGGCTGATACTGGGGTGATGGGTGCCTCCAGGTATCGCCACTCCTTTCCCAGCAGAAGGCCCAGGTTTACGTCAAAGTAGCGCCCATTGGCGTCTTTGAGCCTGGCCCTAAAGCTTGCTCCAGGCGGCACGTTGCCGGAATTGGCCCAGACTCCCAGGGAAGTGGCCCCGTCAGGCATCGGAATACCCTCTGCCGTCCCATCCTTGGGCGGCTCTAGCACGCTCAGCGCTCTGTCCAGGGGTACGCTCGTGAAGTCCCGGCGGGACCAGGCCACCTGCGCCAACGCGCCAGGCTCCACGGCCAGCATTGTGGCGCCCCTTCCGAAGGCCGCTGAAGATGCGCTCACATCCACGCGCATAACGTCCGTGGCCTTTGCCACCCCAGGCAACGACTGGAAGGAAGAGGCCAGGCGGTACGGAGTGGAGGCCCGGGTATCCTGGGAGTACTGGATACGCACGTCTGCCCCAGCCTGATAGCGCGCCTGGTCTTCCTGGCTCTTCTCCAGGGTGGCGCTGAAGGCGGATGCCAAGGCGCCCAGAGAGGTGGTGAGGGCCATCAGCACCATCAGGCTACCCCAGGGCACTGGGTCCCTGGCCGTTTCCCACTTGCCACAACTTGGAAGGATTTTCCCGCTTCCCTGCAGACGGGCCTTCTGCCATAATGCGTGCCATGGCCACACACCAAGGCCCGTTCCAATCTTACCTTTCGGACATCCGCCAACACCTTGCGACAGGGGATGCCACCGAGCACACCCACCGTCCGGCCTTACAAACGCTCCTGGATGGCTTGAAGACGGGAATCCTGGCCACCAACGAGCCGAAGCGCATTGAGTGTGGCGCACCGGACTTCAGCGTTGCCAGAAAGACCCCCCACGGCCCCCTGACGCTGGGCTACCTGGAAGCCAAGGATGTCGGCGAAGACCTGGCAGCTATCGAGAAGGACAGCAACCGCGCAAACCCCGCCACGGTCAACGGGCGTCAGCTCAAACGCTACCGCGACGCTCTCCCCAACCTCATCTTGACTGACTACCTGGAGTTCCGCTGGTACGTCAACAGCGCACGGCGCGGCGACCCCGTGCGTCTTGCGGCGCTTGACGGCGCTGGGAAGCTCAAGCCAGACACCGCCGGACAGAGCGCCGTCCTTGCGCTCCTGGAAAACTTCCTGGCCCACACTCCGGGAGAGATCAGCAAGCCCAAGGAGCTTGCCGAGCGCATGGCCCGCCTCACCCGGCTTATCCGTGACGTGGTTGTTGACGCTTTTGGCAAGGGCATGGCGTCGTCAACCCTCCAGGGCCTCCATGCCGCCTTCCGGGAGGTCCTGGTCCCTGACCTCTCCGAGCAGAACTTTGCGGACATGTTCTCTCAGACGCTGGCCTACGGCCTTTTTGCCGCCCGCGTCCAGCACCAAGGCCCTGGCCCGTTCCAGCGCCACAGCGCGGCGTCCCTCATCCCGCGCACCAACCCCTTCCTGCGCCGCCTCTTTGGCGACATCGCCGGGCCTGCGCTGGACGAAGAGCCGTTCGTGGGATTTGTGGACGACCTTGCCCAGCTCCTCCACGAGACAGACATGTCCGCCGTCCTGGCCGATTTCGGCAAACGCACCAAGCAGGAAGACCCCATCGTTCACTTCTACGAGACATTTCTGGCTGCCTACGACCCCAAGCTCCGGGAGATGCGCGGCGTTTACTTCACTCCTGAGCCGGTCGTCTCCTACATCGTCCGCTCCGTGGACCATATCTTGCGCACGCGCTTCAACCTGCCGGGCGGCTTGGCGGACCAAGCCACGGCTACCCATCAGATACAGGACGCCCAGGGCAATCCCGTGACGCATACCGGCCCCCGCGTGCTCATCCTTGACCCTGCCTGCGGCACCGGCACGTTCCTCTACGCCGTGCTTGACCTCATCCGCTCCGAGTTCATGAAGCAGAACAACGCGGGCAAGTGGTCCGGATTCGTGCGGGAGCAGCTTTTGCCCCGGCTCGTTGGCTTTGAATTGCTGATGGCCCCGTACGCTGTGGCGCACCTGAAGCTGGGAATGCAGCTTGCGGGCCAGGACTTGCCGGAGGCACAACGCGGCGACTGGGCCTACGACTTTGCGAGCGGTGAGCGCCTGGGCGTCTACTTGACCAATACCCTGGAAGAGGCCCTTAAGAAATCTCAGCTCCTTATGGGCCAGTACATCTCCGACGAGGCAAACGCCGCCGCCGACATCAAGAAAGACCGCCCTATCATGGTGGTATTGGGCAACCCGCCGTACTCAAACTTTGGCATGCTCAACAAGGGAAAGTGGATTCAGGAGTTGCTTCAGGACTACAAGAAAGACCTCAACGAAAAAAAGATCAACCTAGACGATGATTTCATCAAGTTCATCCGGTTCGGGCAGTGGCGTGTCCAGCAGACAGGGAAGGGCATTCTCGCTTTCATCACCAACCATACCTATCTGGACGGCATCACCCACCGCCGTATGCGCCAGTCTCTCATGGAGACATTCACCGATATCTATATCCTGAACTTGCATGGTAATAGCAGGAAGCGCGAGAAGGCCCCCGACGGAGGGCCAGACGAAAACGTCTTTGACATTCAACAGGGCGTCGCCATCGGCATTTTCGTCAAGGAGGAAGGGCAGTCTGGCCCTGCCAGGGTGCATCACGCGGAGGAGTGGGGCACACGAGAACGAAAGTATAACATCCTTCTGTCCAACGACCTCTCTTCAACCACTTGGGGGACGACCTTTCCGAAGGCACCAAACTTCTTCTTCGTACCCTGGGAAAGTGCCATTGGAGACGAATACACAGCGGGGTGGAGTTTGCGTGAAGCCTTCCCCATTAGTCAGAACGCTATCAAGACTGACCGAGACACCTTATTCATTGACGTCGAGCGGTCAGCACTCGAAGCACGCATGGAATTGTTCTACTCGGAGACTGGACTTGCCCCGACGTTTCGCAGCCAATACCAGGTGGAGGACTCTTCGAGCTACAACCTACTTTCACGACGCAACAAGACCGAGTTTGACGGCTCAAACGTCAAGCCGTTCCTTTACCGTCCCTTCGACATGCGCTGGCTCTACTATCAGCCGGCTTTGACGAGCCGACCTGCCTGGGATGTTATGCGTCACATGCTGGCGGGGCAGAACGTGGGCATTCTCGCCACGAGACAGACGAAAGACGAGTGGGGCCTACTGGCCACCAAACTCCTCTGCGGGCACAAGTCCGTAGCCGCATACGACATCAATTCCCTCTTTCCCCTCTACCTCTACCCTTCCGAGCAGGAGGTCGCCAGTGGACTTTACCCGCGGGATGAGCGCCGCCCCAACCTCAGCCCTGACTTCGTGGAAGACCTGGAGCAGCGCATTGGCCTGACGTTCGTCTCAGACGGGCGCGGAGACATCGCGAAGACCTTTGGGCCGGAGGACGTTTTTCACTACATCTACGGCGTCCTCCACTCCCCAACCTACCGCTAGCGGTATGCGGAGTTCCTCAAGACGGACTTTCCGCGCATCCCACTAACCACGGACATTGGTCTCTTCCGCGCGCTTGCGGCCAGAGGCGCTGACCTCGTTGCGCTCCACCTTATGGAGTCGTCCGCTCTGAGCCAGCCCATCACCAGCTTCCCTGTCAAAGGGGACAACCTGGTGGAAGCAGGCCACCCGCGCTACCTGGCCCCTGGCGAGCCTGAGCCTGGCACGGGCAAGCCGCTTGCAAAGGGCCGCGTGTACATCAGCAAGGACGACGCCAAGACGGGGAAGCGCGGCCAGTACGTTGAGGGCGTACCACCGGACGTTTGGGAGTTCCAGGTGGGTGGCTACCAGGTCTGTGACAAATGGCTCAAAGACCGTAAGGGCCGCACGCTCACCAACGCGGATATTACACATTACGAGGGAATCGTTGTCGCCCTCAACGAGACCATCCGGCTGATGGCCGAGATAGACCAGTCTATTGACGCGCATGGCGGCTGGCCGTTGCGTTAGGAATGTATGGGTAATGCAAACGTCTTATTCCTGCACTTTTCTGCTTCCAGCAACGTTTTTGTGCAAGGCTCCCTATTGCCATGATTTCCCATCCCTGGTGCAATCCACCCACGCCAAGGGCCACGCCACAGTCAACATAGCTGAGGTCGCAGAGGGTTGAGTGCGCAGCATGCGCAAGAAGGGGGTGCCCCCGTAAGCAGAGGAAACACCCCCTTCTTTTGCTCATATGCTGCCAGATGCTGGGCCGGCCCAGTCAATGGTTCCACAGGCACCAGCTCTCGATGTCTAAGAGCTAGCCCATCGGGGTGAACCTCTTGCCGTCGTAGTCCATCTCGATCGGCTTCTTGTCCCTGGTTATCTTGGGCAGGACGTGCTCTGCCAACAGGTCCATTTG
>JAUSCR010000021.1 GCA_030651175.1 Dehalococcoidia bacterium | reverse complement strand
GTGCTACCTCCTTTACCTTGGAAAGAAACCGGTCGAAGAGGTATTCATTGTCCCAAGGCCCCGGCGATGCCTCTGAATGAAACTGGATCCACAAAATGGGGAGCTCCGTAAGGAATAACACCTCTACAGTCCCATCGTTCAGGTTCACATGGCTCACCTCCAGTCCCGGCGGAAGCGTGTCCGCATCCACCGCAAATCCGTGGTTCTGGGCCGTAATATACACCCGGCCCGTAACCAGGTCCTTCACCGGATGATTGCCCCCTCGGTGCCCGAACTTCAGCTTGTACGTCCGAGCGCCAAAGGCCCTGGCCAGAAGCTGGTGGCCCAGACATATGCCCATGATAGGCACCCGGCCCACCAGGCCTTCCACCATCCGTACCGCATATCCCAGAAGCGCTGGATCGCCCGGCCCGGGCGAAAGGACAACCCCATCAGGCTCCAGAGCCAGGACCTCCTGCGCCGTAGTCCTGGCGGGCACCACAGTCACCGCACATCCCCGGGCCTTCAGATTCCTTAAGATATTGTATTTCAATCCGCAGTCCATAACCACTACCCGCCACCTGGCAGAGACAGCCGTGGAACCATCAGTACCCTGCCACACATAGGGCACTTCCGTGCTTACCGATGCTACATAGTCCACGTCTACATACCGCGGGGCATGGCGCAGGCGGTCCAGGGCCTCCTCCTGCCCCATCTCAGATGTCAGGCAGCCCATCATCACACCCTGGGAACGCAGCCGGCGGGTCAAGGCGCGCGTGTCCACTTCGCTAATCCCGGGAACACCCTGGGCCGCCAGGTATTCGTGAATTGTGCCAGTGGAATCGTGGTGGCTGGGATGCGATGTCTGCTGGCGCACCACGTAGCCGGCCACCTGGATGCGTTTGGACTCCACGTCCTGGGCGTTGACGCCGTAGTTGCCAATGAGGGGATAGGTGGCCACAACAATCTGCCCCGCATAGGAGGGGTCTGTCAGTATCTCTTGATAGCCTGTCATGGATGTGTTGAACACCACCTCGCCATAGGCCGTGCCTGGGGCGCCAAAGCATTCGCCCTGGTACACCGAGCCGTCCTCCAGCACAAGACAAGCCTCACCGTTCATTCAGCGGCCTCTACCCAGGCGTATCTGTCGCCCCGCTCATGTGGTTCGACAAGCTCACCATGAGCGGGGCGAGCCCCATTTGCGTTGATGGGGGTGTGGTGCATACGAACAGCCTCTACCACTACTCTCTCCCTTCCAGGGCCGGATGGAACTCAGGCAGCGCCGAATAGACCAGCCTGCCCCCGGCAATGGTTGCCACCACGCGGCCCCGTAGCGTCACGCCATCCAGAGGCGTGTTCTTGCCCTTGGAGGCGAACTCCTCCGAGCGCACCAACCACTCCTTCTCAGGGTCAAAGAGCGCCACGTCCGCCGTCGCGCCCTGGCGAAAGGTCCCCAGGTGCTTGTACCCATCGCCCAGGACACGCTGCGGCCCCACTGTCAGCCGCTCCACCAGCAGATTCAGGCTTATATCGCCACGGTGCACCAGGCCCATGAGAGCGCCAAGGGCGGTCTCCAGGCCGCTGATGCCGAACTCAGCATCGTCAAACGTGACCAGCTTATCGGTCAGGGCATGGGGAGCGTGATCTGTGGCTATGGCGTCTATCACGCCGTCCCGCAGCCCACCAATCAGCGCTTCTAGATCGCGCCGTGTGCGCAGCGGAGGGTTGACCTTGCCATTGGTGTCGTAGGCGAAAAGGGTAAGGGGACCTGCCAGAGGTCCTGCCTGGTCGTGACCCAACACCCAGCTTTCGTCCAGTGTCAGGTGATGGGGCGTAACCTCCGCCGTCACTGGGATACCACGCTCCTTGGCCCGCCGAACCAGCTCCACCGACCCTGCGGTGCTCAGGTGGGCCAGATGCAACCGCCCGCCCGTAAGCTCCGCCAGTGCGATGTCCCTGGCCACCATAACCTCCTCTGCCGCCGCCGGCCAACCGTGCAGGCCCAGGCGGTGGGAGAGCCAACCTTCGTTCACAACGCCGCCCTGGGACAGGCCCGCATCCTGGCAATGGTTGATTATTGGAAGGCCCAGACCCCTGGAGTAGGTGAGTGCCTGGCGCATCAGGTTAGGGTCAGCCACAGGGTTGCCATCGTCGCTGAAGCCAACGACGCCCGCCTGCGCCATCTCCCACATCTCGGCAAGCTCCTTGCCAGCCCGGCCCTTGGTCACGCAACCTATGGGCAGCACCCTTACCGTCCCGGCCTCCCTGGCCTTGCCCAGCACGTACTCCACCACACTGGAGCTATCCATGGGCGGGTTGGTGTTAGGCATGCAGCATACCGTGGTGAACCCACCCCTGGCCGCCGCCATAGAGCCGGTGGCAACGGTCTCCTTGTGCTCATACCCTGGCTCGCGGAAGTGGGCGTGTAGGTCTATAAAGCCCGGAGCGGCCACCAGCCCTGCGCCCGAGACCACCCGGCAGCCTGGCGGAACGTCGCCGTCGCGCACCACGCCTCCCACCTGCTGTATGCGCCCGTCCACCACCAGAAGGTCGCCCTCCTGGTCCATGCCAGCGACGGGGTCTATAAGACGGGCACCCCTTATCAGCAAAGCTTCCGCCGCCGTCACTCCTTCACCTCCCCTTGCTTGGACCCTATGAGCAGGTATAGCAGCGCCATGCGAACGGCCACTCCGTGGTAGACTTGCTCCTCAACAAGGGACTGAGCGCCGTGGGCCACCTGGGAGCTTATCTCCACGCCCTCGTTCATTGGGCCTGGGTGGAGCACCAGAGCGCCGGGGCGTGCCCGGGCCAGCCGCTGCTGGTTCACCTGGTACATCTTGGAGTACTCCCGCAGGGTGGGCAAAAGGCCGGCCTGCTGGCGCTCCATCTGGAGCCGCAGGGCCATCACCACGTCCGCGCCTTCGATGGCCCTGTCAAGGTTGCTGTCCACCTCCACAGAGGCCAGGGGGCCATTGCCCTGCCTGTGCCCGCCGTCCAGGAACCACCGGGGCAGAAGGGTTGGAGGAGCGCACAGGACTACGCGCGCGCCGGCAGCAGTCAGGCCCCACAGGTTGGAGCGTGCCACGCGGCTATGAAGAATATCCCCAACAATGACCACCTTGATGTCTTTGAGATGGCCCAGGTGCTGTTTGATGGTGTACATATCCAACAGCGCCTGAGATGGGTGCGCATGCCAGCCATCGCCGGCGTTGACGACGCCGCTGCGCTCCAGGTGGCGGGCCATGAAATTGGGAGCGCCGGAATGAGGGTGCCGGACGACTATCAGGTCAGCGCCTGTGGCCTGCAACGTCCGGGCGGTGTTCAGCAATGTCTCGCCCTTTTCGACACTGCTGCCCGAAGACGAGACGTTGATAACGTCGGCGCTCAGTAGCTTGCCAGCCTCCTCGAATGACACGCGGGTACGGGTGCTGGCCTCGTAGAATAGAGTGACGATTACCTTGCCCCGCAGAGGTGGGACCTTCTTGACCTCCCGGCCCAGCACCTCCTTCATGGCGTCGGTAGTGGTCAGCACCAGCTCCATCTCCTGGAGCGAGAAATCGTCCAGGTCCAGGACATGGCGTCGGGTCCCGCTGACCAGGCTGGGAAGGGCAACGTCCGCTGCGTTTCGCGCTTGTGAAACGGTCATTCTTCTGCCTCGCCAGAAATGAGGACTACTTCGTCACACCCGTCCACCTCTTGTAGCCGCACTTTCACCTTTTCGCTGAGCGCCGTGGGGACGTTTTTGCCTACGTAGTCGGGACGAATGGGTAGCTCCCTGTGTCCTCTGTCCAGCAAAGCGACCAGTTGCACCAGGCGAGGCCGTCCCAGGTCAGTCAGAGCGTCCAGGGCAGCGCGGACCGTGCGCCCGGTGAATATCACGTCATCCACCAGGACAACGTTGCGGCCGTTTATGTCCACGGGCATCTGGGAGGAGCGGACCACCGGTCGTGAGCGCGACGCCAGGTCATCCCTGTAAAGCCCGATGTCCAGGTCACCAACAGGGACCTGATTACCTTCGAAATCTGCGATCTGGTCGGCCAGACGGCGAGCCAGGGGAGCGCCCCTGGTGTGAATGCCAGCCAGCAGCAAGCCTTCCACGCCGCGATTGCGCTCCACAATCTCGTGGGCGATGCGCGTGATGGCCCTGCTGATCTCCTGGGCCGACATGATCTGTTTGGCCGACATAAAAAATCCCTCGCCAGGGAGCTGGCAAGGGATTCATTTCCGCCCCAAAAAGACCCCCGACTGCCGACTGGCCAGTCGCCCACACCTTGCCAGCCTCTCAGGACTGACTTAAAGGCCCGGCCTCCCGCCTGGGACCATCTTCCCCAAGCGCTGTACCTTTAGCTAACCGAAGGCAATTATACCAGACGCCACCTGGGGTAGCAATGGCATAACAACTACCGGGTTGAGGAAAAGGCAGCGGTGCGGCGGCGGCGCGCCCTCTGGGCCACCCCTGTGCGCTGAGCGGCGGCGGCTACCTCCCTGGCCACGGCTCTGGCCACGTTCCGGTCAAAGACATTGGGAACTATGTACTCCTCGGTTAGCTGGCTAGCAGGAACAGAGCTGGCAATGGCATGGGCAGCCGCCAGCTTCATCTCAGTGTTAACCGTTCGCGCCCTGGAGTCCAGCAGCCCACGGAAGAACCCTGGGAAGCACAAAGCGTTGTTAATCTGGTTGGGATAGTCCGAGCGTCCCGTGGCCATAACCTTCACGTAAGGCTCCGCTTCCTCCGGGAATATCTCCGGGTCTGGGTTGGCCATGGCGAAAACAATGGCGTCGCGGTTCATCACCTTGATGTGCTCAGGCGTCAGGACGCCTGGACCGGAAAGCCCAAGGAAGAAGTCGGCCCCCTCCATGGCCTCCAGAAGTGTCCCGCGGAAGTCGTCTGGGTTAGTGTTGTCCGCAAACCATCGCTTTGCGTCGTTATCTCCATAGTCGCGGCCTCGGTGCAGTACGCCGGTCCTGTCACACCCAATGATGTTGCGCAACCCCGCTTCCATCAACAATTTCGTCGTGGCTATGCCACCCGCCCCCGTGCCCACCAGCACGCACTTGAGGTTTTCGATACGTTTGTTGACCAGTTTCAATGCGTTGATCAAGCCGGCAAGAGTGACCACCGCAGTGCCGTGCTGGTCGTCGTGGAACACCGGAATGTCTAGCTCCTCTCGGAGCCTTTCTTCTATGTAGAAACAGCGCGGCGCGGAGATGTCCTCAAGGTTGATACCGCCGAAGGTGGGGGCAATGCGCTTCACTGTATCCACTATCTCGTCCGGGTCTTTGGTGGCCAGACAGATGGGCCAGGCATCCACACCGCCTAGTTCCTTGAAAAGCATGGCCTTGCCTTCCATCACCGGCATGGCCGCCGCCGGGCCAATATCACCCAACCCCAGTACGGCCGTGCCGTCGCTGACCACTGCAACGGAGTTGCCCTTGATGGTCAGGTTCCACACCGCGTCTGGGTCGTCATAGATGGCCATGCACACGCGCGCCACGCCTGGGGTATAGGCCATGGAAAGGTCGCTGCGCGTCTTCAGCGGACTCTTGGAGTGCACCTCCAGCTTGCCTCTAAAGTGAAGCAGAAAGGTAGGGTCCGAAACGTTGAGCACTTTGACATCGGGCAGGGCCCGCACCCGGGCCACGACCTGCTGCCCGTGGGCTACGTCCCGGGCATTGACGGTTATATCACGCACTATGCTGTCCCGAGAAGACTCAATGATGTCCACGGCGGTGATATCTCCGCCAACGTCACCTATAGCGGATGTGACTTTGCCCAGCATGCCGGGTTTGTTGCCGTATTCGGTACGAATGGTAACGCTATAGGCTACGCCAGGATAACGAACTGACATCGTGCGCCTCCTAAACCCATCCACCAAGGCAAAGAAAGTTGCGGTCTCATTTTACACCAACCATTTGATTGATGCCCGCTATCACAGACAGCTTATGTCTATCTCCATTTCCTCCGCAGGGTGGATTACGACTACAACAGGAACGCCTGCAGGGAGTCGCGGACTGTTGTCCCCCACCCAAGGAAGAGACAGCGAGCCTTCCCGTGTGAACTTGTGGCCCCATGCCCAGAGTTCGTAAATTGTCCTGCTGGGGACGCTGTGCTAGTATTGGGGCGAATCAAGGCCACAACCAAGGGAACACAAGCAAGAGGTCGACATTGCAGTGCGCGCCCGGTCCAATTTAGTGTTACCAACTAGGTGGCCTAAGGAGAACAAGAGTGACTACTTTGAAGGAGCTTTTGGCAAAGGCGGAGGCGCCGTCTAAGGAGGCCATGCGCCTGCACCCCTTCTACAGGGGCAAGATCCAGATGGTCCCCAAATGCGCAGTCAGAAGCATAAGGGACTTCGACATCTGGTACAGCCCAGGAGTGGCGGCACCGTGCCTAGAGATCCAGCGGCGCCCCGAGGCGGTGTTCGAGTATACCAATAAGGGCAACGCCGTGGCCGTCCTCACCGATGGCACACGCGTGCTTGGCCTGGGAGACATTGGGCCAGAGGCTGGGCTACCCGTCATGGAAGGCAAGGCCCTCCTCTACAAGTATCTGGGCGGAGTGGACGCCGTTCCGATTCCTCTCAAAACCAAAGACCACAAAGAGTTCATCAGGACAGCCCAACTCCTGGAGCCGGCCTTTGGGGGCATTAACCTGGAAGACATCTCCAACCCCAAGTGTTTCATCATTCTCAAAGAGCTCCGCGAGACCATGAACATCCCCGTCTGGCACGACGACCAGCAAGGCACCGCCACCATAGCCGTGGCAGGCCTTATTAACGCTCTGAAGATCGTCAACAAAAAGATAGACCGAGTGAAGGTCACTTTCATAGGCACCGGCGCCGCCAACGTGGCCGTCGCCAGGCTCTGCGTCACCGCCGGTGTCAAGCCGGAGAACAGCATCATGGTGGATAGCAAAGGCATCCTCCATAAGGGGCGAAAGGACCTGGAGAGCCAGCGGGACTGGTTCGCCGACAAGTGGCGCCTGTGCACCACCACCAACTCCGAGGGCCGCACGGGTGGCGTTCCAGAGGCCATGCGCGGCGCGGACGTCTGCATTGCCATGTCCGCTTCAGGCCCCGGCGTCATCAAGAAGGAGTGGGTGAAGGCCATGGCAAAGGACTCCATTGTCTTCGCCTGCGCCAACCCCGTACCAGAGATCTGGCCCTGGGAGGCCAAGGAGGCCGGCGCTCGCATCGTGGCCACCGGACGCTCGGACTTCCCAAATCAGGTCAACAACTCCATGTGTTTCCCTGGTATCTTCAGGGGCACGCTGGATGTGTGGGCCAAGACCATTACCGACGAGATGTGCATTGCTGCCGTCAATGAGCTGGCAACTTTTGCCCAGGAGAAGGGCATCAATGATGACTACATAGTTCCCACCATGGAGCAGTGGGAGGTCTTCCCCAGGGTTGCGGCCGCAGTAGCCATGAAAGCCATTGAGCAAGGAGTGGCCCGGATAAAGCTAAGCCGGGAAGCAGAGCTCAAGCAGGCCTCCGATATCATAGGGCGGTCCCGGAGCATGATTGCGGGCATGATGAGTGAAGGGTACATTCTTCCTCCACCTCCGGCCCCCTAACAGGTTGCCGAAAAACTCCTTCGACCATCCCCTCCGACTTCGTCGAGAGTCTCGATGGCTTCGCCATCGGACCTAACCCCCTTCCTGGCCAGGAAGGGGGTTAGGAATGTATCTGGGGGACACCCCCAGTCCCCTGCCCCTTCGGCTTCGCTCAGGGCAGGCTCCGGGGCTTTGCCCCTCTGGACTCCTCTTTTTCATCACCCTGCTAGAAGGCGTGGTGCTTTCTTGGGCAAGGTGACCGCAGTGGCTAATGCCGCCGACCGCCACCATAGCCAGAGCGCCACGCCTTTGGCCTTTTCACCGTGCGGGAAAGGGTCAGGAGCCAGAAGCCTGGTTTGGAGCATCCTGCACCCTGCCGCGCCGCAACCTTCGAGCCACGCCTGTGCGGTGGGCGGCGGAAGCCACCTCCCTGGCCACGCTCCTGGCCACGTTCCCATCAAAGATGCTGGGCATTATGTACTCTTCGTTCAACTGGCCGGACGGCACGGCGTCAGCTATGGCCCTGGCCGCAGCCATCTTCATCTCCGTATTAACTCTCCGCGCCCTGGTGTCCAGCAGTCCCCTAAAGAACCCAGGGAAGCACAAGGCGTTATTGACCTGGTTCGGGTAGTCGGAGCGTCCCGTGGCCATTATTCTGACGTAGGGCGCTGCCTCTTCGGGCGATATCTCCGGGTCAGGATTGGCCAGAGCGAATACGATGGCGTCACGGTTCATAACCTTCAGATGCTCAGGCGTCAAGACGTTGGCGCCGGAGAGGCCGATAAACACATCCGCCCCCTCCAGACAACCGCGCAAGTCTCCGCGGAAATCGCTGGGGTTGGTTTTTTCGGCAAACCATTTTTTCCCAACGTTGCTCTCCAGATTCAGGCCACGGTGCAGCGTACCCTCAACATCATAGCCGATGATTTGCCGCACACCCGCCTCCATCAGCAAGCGGCCCGTGCCAACACCCGCGGCCCCAGCGCCACAGATCACCACTTTCAGGTCCTCCAGGCGCTTGTCCACCACTTTCATGGAGTTATACAGACCCGCCAGCACCACCACAGCGGCGCAGTGCTGGTCGTCGTGCATCACGGGTATGTCCAACTCCTCCTGAAGCCGCTCTTCGATAAGGAAACAACGCGGCGCTGAGATGTCCTCCAGATTGATACCACCAAAGGTGGGAGCAATGCGCTTCACAGTATCTACTATCTCATCAACATCCTGCGTTGCCAGGCAGAGGGGCCAGGCGTTTACACCACCCATCTCCCTGAAAAGCATTGCCTTCCCCTCCATGACAGGCATGGCCGCCGCCGGCCCAATGTTCCCAAGCCCTAAAACGGCGCTGCCATCGGTAACTACCGCCACAGAGTTGGCCTTGGAGGTGAACCGCCACGCCAGTTGAGGGTCTTCGTAGATGGCCTGGGCCACGCGCAGCGGACCTGGCAAATAGGCCCAAGACATCTCGTTGCGTGTCATCACCGAAACTTTGGGATGGACCTCTATCTTGCCACGCAAGTGCATCAGAAAAGTGGGGTCGGATACATTCAGGACTTTGACCCCACGAAGGACACGCACTCGGGCTGCAATCTCCTGACCGTGGGCCACGTCCCGGGCGTTGATGGTAATGTCCCGCACTATCCGCTGGCGGGTGGAATCCACTATATCTATGCCGCCTATGTCGCCACCCATCTTACCCACGGCGGAGGCAATCTTGCCCAACATGCCTGGGCGGTTGGGATATTCCGCCCTTATGGTGATACTGTAGGCAACGGCAGGGTATCGGTTCGTCATTTCTTGCTTTCTGGCTGGGCGAATGTTCCTGCCCAAACCTCATCATACCCCTCCCACCAACACACCGCCAACCCGCGCCACCAACGTCAGAATGACGTTCCTGCTAGCGCGATGCTCCAAAAAATCCTATACCCCCCATAGGTATCAACGAATTTCGGTGAACCGCAGCGGGTTGTTGAACAGTTGAATGAGAGGGGACACCCCCTTGGGCAAGCTCAGGGCAGGCTCTGCTACCCCGGCAGGGGTCACAGCCACCTGCACCCCAAAATGGGGATTTCCCCAACGAACTTCGAAGTCGGGACACTAGGTTTGCGGGAACGGGAGCGCACCTTGGGCGCCAAGCCCGACAGCCACGTCGCCCTTGCGTCGTCTATTCCCTGTACGGGTACACCTTCACCACACCCTCGCCGACCACAAGCATCACCTGCGACCCTGGCGCTGCGGCCACCTGCTCCGCCAGCTCCCGCATCTGCTCGTCCGTTACGGCCACGGGCTGCTGGTCGCCGGCCAGGTTGCGCAGCACCTTGGGCCGCACACCCAACACCTCTTCCAGGCGAGGGACAATTCCAGCAGCCTCATCTCCCACCAGCACCATCACATTCTTCCTTCGGATAGCAACCTCGGCTCCTGCCCTCTGGTCCTCCCGAAGGATTCCCCAGTAATAGCTCAGGAAGAACCCCGCTGCCGCTACAATGCCGATGCCCCATCTGGATGCTCGCAGCACGTCCAGGGAAAGCGTTCCGCGGATGGTATTGCTCAGGAGTTGGTAGAGCACAAAGGACAGACTCCCCAGGATTCCCAGCATGGCCGCTGCCAGCACCAGGTATAGGAACAACCGCCGGGGCAGGACAGCCCTCTCTTGTACGCCGCCCCGGACGGCGCTAGCCTGGGCGGCGATCCAGTAGTACCACCAGACAGGCATTCCCACCACCAGCATAGCGATGGCCGCGCTGACCTGGCCCTGCCACCAACCACCCACGTACAAGAAGTGCTGGGGACGGAGCGAGTCCAGGAAACTTAGCAGGACGTACACCAGTGTTGCCATTCCCGCGCTAAACGAGGCCAGGCCCAAGCCGGCCATGACATACCTGGATGCCCTGCTCGCTCCCAGCAACCGCCACGGCATCCCCTCGCCCTCCTCCTGCGCCACCCGCCAGTGGTAGGCCAAAAGGCCCAGGCCCACGAGCAAAGGAGGCACGGTGGTGGTCAGAAACTCGAAATGGGCCGCGGCGGGGATGCTGACCCCCCCCAGCACGAACCGGAGCGTCTGATAGATGACCACTCCCAGCATGGAGAGAACAGTGACTATCCCGCCCAAAACGGCCAGCAGGTATAGGTACACCTGCCGCAGGTCCGACTCCCTGTCTCCCCGGGCGGCACGAAGCCAGTGGAAACCCCACCACAGACCACCCACCATCGCCATGGAAACACCCATTCTCATGATCTGGCCCCAGAGTTGGCCGGAGTCACCCAGGACTATAGGATGGGCGATGGCACGATAGATGCCGGTCAGCAGCACCGACAGGATGATGCCCAGGCCTGTCACCATGAATCCCAGGCTATAGCCGGAGGTTACGTACACATACCAACTGCGCAGGGTCTTACTGTCTGGAGATGGCTGTCCTTCGGCGCCTTCCAGCCGCCAGTGGTATGACCAGATGCTGCCCCATACCAGAAGAAGGCCTAATGGAGCACCGCTCAAGGGCGCATCCTGAGCGCCAAGAATAGTCTGAAACATACCCAGCACCGCGCCAAAGGCCACGACGGCAGAGATAAACAGCACTGCATTGAGATAGAGTTTTCGCGGCGTGGAACCCACATCCTCCTGTCCTCGGGCCACGTAACGCTGAGTGGCGCGCCAGTGGACAAGCCAAAGAGGCACCGAGGGGATCAACAAAGCCAGACCAAGGCTAAAGGGGGTAGCCAGATCACCCACCAGAAGCTTGTTGGGAAGCAGCCGGTCAATGACAGCACCCAACATGGTAGTAGCGCCCCAAGCGGCTACCACCAGGGCTGCGAAGGCAACACCGTAAAAGTAGAGACGCCTAATGGTGCTCATGTCCTACCCCCTTGGCCTCAAGCCTAACAGGGTGATGGAAAAGCCTTTTCGACTATCCCCCTGCCCCCTTCCTGGCCAGGAAGGGGGTGGAATTTGTATCTGGGGGATACCCCCAGACCCCCCATCAGAGGGGCGAAGCCCCTCTGGACTCCCCTTTCTCAGCAGCCTACTGGAGCGGTGGTTTTGCTGGCTCCGGCCCGGGACACCAGTACAATGGCCAGGGCATCGAAGCGAAGCGCCATTTGCCATCCTCCTGGCCCAGGATATAGGTCTGCGTGTAGGAGCTAGCCGGGCTGTCAAAGGGAGCAAAGAAAGGGCCAGATGTCCTGAACTGTGTGACCACTATCTTTACCTCTGCCTGGCCATCAAAGGTCTTTGTGCCAGCCAGAGTGGCCTGCATCTCCTCTATCTTCCCCCCGGGGCGCTGCTCCAGAAACCGTTCGTAGACACAAGAGGCCTTCAGCTTGCTTCCGAAATAGTCGTACGCCTTCTTGTAGTCCCCGGCCTGCACGGCCAGGAGGAAACTCTGCACCACCCCCTCGGGCGAGTCCTCGGACAACACCTTTTCCTTTCCTGCCGCAACCAACCCCACCACCAGAGCAGCGATGGCTAACAGACCCACCACCGCCACCATAATCACCAGACCTCGGTTTGAAGCTTTCATAGCGTCCTCACTCCGGAGCCGCAGGACTCGGCTCAGACCGTTTCATAGGCACTCTCGGGATCCCATTGCCTTATCTCCAGATATCGGCCACTGTGTACCCAAGGCCCAACCCCACCACCAGAGCAGCGATGGCTAACAGGCCCACCACCGCCATCATGACTATCAGACCTCGGTTTGAAGCTTTCATGGTGTCCTCACTCCACAACTCCCTGGCCAGGAGCAGCGCCGACCCATTGCACCCTCTGTCACCGCACGATGAGCAAGGTGACATTTAGATTATATACCCACAAAGGGAAGGAGGCGCTGGCCTCCTCTAGCTTTCACCCGCCCAACTGCCCCAGCAGCTCCCGTATCCTGGCAAGCCGTTCTTGAGCCGAGGCCAGGCGTTCGCGCTCCTTCTCTACAACATCTTCCGGCGCTTTGCTCAAGAACTGCTGGTCGGCTAGCCTCTGCTCCAGCCGTCCCGTTGCCACCTGAGTGGAAGCCATCTCCTTCTGCAACCGCTGCCGCTCCGATGCCAGGTCAACTGCGTCTCCCAGGGGCAGGTAGACTGTGGCCTTTCCTACCACCAGCGTTACCGTCTGGTGTGAGGATGGTGGCGGAGCGCCCTGGTCAAGGATGCGCAGTGGCTCCACCCGCGCCAGGGACCGGATGACCTCCGCCTCTTCTGCTATCACAGACGTCAGAGGCGCTGCGACGACGGCTTCCAATGCCTGCCGAGGCTCGATTTTGAACTCGGCGCGTATGTTGCGTATGGCCTGAACGATACCTCTTACCAGATCCACCTCATCCTCTGCGGCGCTGTCCAGCATTTGCTCATCGGCCTCCGGGTATGGGGCGACCATGACGGAGTTGGGCAGCCCTCCCTCTTTGGGGAGCGCCTGCGTCAGCCGTTGCCACAGCTCCTCGGTGATGAAGGGCATGAATGGGTGCAACAGGCGTAGTGTGCGCTCCAGGACATAGGCCAGCACAGGCAATGGCGCAGTGTCTCCCTGGCGCAGGCGCACCTTTGCCATCTCTATGTACCAGTCACAGAACTCGCCCCACAGGAAGTCGTAAAGCTCGCGCTCCGCCTCGCCAAACTGGAAGTCGGCCAGGAGCTGGTTCACCCGCCCGGTCAGCCGGTGGTGGCGGCTAAGGATCCATCGGTCCTCCCTGTGGGAAGGGGTGGGCAGCGCCGACCATCCTTGCAGGTTGTCAGCGCCTTCCAGTGTGGTGGTTACGTAGCGTGTGGCGTTCCAAAGCTTGTTGGCGAAGTTGCGGGCAGCCTCCAGCTTGTCCTGGCTCAGGCGGCTATCATTGCCTGGGGTTGTGCCTGTGGTGATGGCGAAGCGCAGCGCGTCGGCGCCGTACATCTCTATGGTCTTAAGGGGGTCAATGACGTTGCCGCGGCTCTTGCTCATCTTGGCGCCGTGGGCGTCCCGGATGAGGCCGTGCAGGTACACGGTATGAAATGGGACCTGGCCGGTGTTCTCCATGCCCATCATGATCATGCGGGCTACCCAGAAGAACAGGATGTCGTACCCGGTCTCCATGACGCTGGTGGGATAGAAGTAGCGCTGGTCTTCGGTATCCTGGGGCCAGCCCAGGGTGGAGTGAGTCCATAGCCCCGAACTGAACCAGGTGTCCAGCACATCGGGGTCTTGGAACAGCTCATGACCTCCGCACTTGGGGCAATGAGAAGGTGGCCCAAGGCCCACGATGGGGGTGACGTCCATGCCAATGTTGGACGTCTCGATTCTACTGTCGATCTCTTGGAGCGCTATCCCGTCTTTCAGAAAGCCTTGCAAGGTATCCACAGAACGAGGTTTGGTCTGTTTGAAGCGTTCATCGAGAGGAGTATCAGTGATAGCACCTGAGATTCGTATGCCGCTCAACACCAAGGTAATCTTGTCCCCGTCGCAGTGGGTGCAGTACCACACAGGTATGCGATGGCCCCACCAAAGCTGCCGGCTGATGCACCAGTCCCGAATGTTCTCCATCCAGCCCATGTAGACGCGGGTAAACCGCTGGGGAATGATGCGTATCCTGCCGTCCTCCACCGCCTGGATGGCCGGGGCGGCCAGGGGTTTCATGCGGACAAACCACTGCTTGCTGACCAGGGGTTCAACGGCGGTATCGCATCGGTTGCACCGGCTCAGGGCCAGGGCGTAAGGTTCGACCTTCTCCAGAAGTCCTTCCCGCTCCAGTTGCTCCACTATGGCTTTGCGCGCTTCGAACCTTTCCCACCCTTTGTAATGGCCCGCATTTTCGTTGAGAGTGGCGTCCAGGTTCATGACGTTGACCACGGGCAGGCCATGACGCTGCCCAATCTCGAAGTCCGTGGCGTCGTGGCCCGGCGTGACTTTCAAAGCGCCGGTGCCGAAGCTGCTGTCCACCGCTTCGTCGGCAATGACAGGGATAGGGCGTCCCAACACCGGCAGGATGACGAGCTTGCCAATGGCGCTACCGTAGCGCGGGTCCTGAGGGTTCACCGCTACAGCGGAGTCGCCCAGCAGTGTTTCAGGCCGCGTGGTGGCTACGGTGAGGTGGCCGCCGCTCTCAAAGGGATACCGGATATAGTAAAGCGACCCCTGCTCCTGGGTGTGGTCCACCTCCAGGTCGGATAGTGCCGTGGCACAGCGGGGGCACCAGTTGATGATGCGCTCTCCCCTGTAAATGAGGCCCTTGTTGTGCAGGTTGACGAAGGTGGTGCGCACGGCCAGGCTAGGGCCGGGGTTTAGAGTGAACTGCTCTCGTGTCCAGTCGCAGGAGGCGCCCAGGCGCTGGTGCTGCTGGGTGATGATGCTGCCGTACTTGCGCACCCACTCCCAGACCCGCTCCACGAACTTCTCCCTGCCTAGCTGGTGTCGGGTCAGACCCTCCTGGGCCAGGGCACGCTCCACCACCACCTGAGTGGCAATGCCCGCGTGGTCGCTGCCGGGTAGCCATAGGGTAGGCTCGCCGCGCATCCGGTGCCACCGGGTCATGGCGTCTTCCAGGGCAGCGGTGATGGCATGGCCCAGGTGAAGCTCGCCCGTTACGTTGGGCGGCGGCATGATAATGACGAATGGCTTCTTATCCGGCTGAATGGCAGGGGTAAAGTAGCCCTGCTCCATCCAGAAGCGGTATAGCCGCTCCTCCACGGGGCGATGGTCGTAGGCTTTGGGGAAGTCCTGTTTCTGTTGAGTAGACGACATGACGGCGTCCAGACTGAATGGCTGCGGGATTAGAAGCCATTGTAGCACGGCGACGGATACCGCCAACGTTCCCACAATCCGTTCGTCCTGAGCTTGTCGAGGGACGAGACTACGTTCATGGTTCGACAGGTCCGACCTTGTCGAGACTCTCGACCTTCGGTCGGAGCTCACCACGAACGTAGGGGGACGCCGGCGTTGCCCGAGAGGCCACCTCTACCCAGGGGCTTAGTCGCTCCGGTGCGACATGGCCCTGCGTCGCCGAGCCAGTATCGCAAGCGCCGCCAGGCCAGCGGCCATGCCCAGCAATCCCCAGCCGCCTACTGAAGGCACCGGCGTTGGCGTAGGCGTGGGTGTTGGCGGCACCGGTGTTGGCGTAGATGTGGGCGTTGGCGGCGGAGGTGGATCTGGGATCTCAATGATACCTATGATAAAGATCCCGCTGGGGTTGCCACTGCTGTCGAGGAGTTCATTAGAGCCAGTCCACACGTAGGCCTCACCCTGGGCCGGCGGCTTGTGGCTGATGGTTGCCTGTTCCCGCTTGGCGTCGCCGTTATGATATGTCTGGCCTCCGAATTCGACCTCGAAGAAGACATCGAAGAAGCTGGAGGCAGTGCCAGATGGCGCAAAGGGAGGCAGGTCCAGCCGGGCGTTCTGGGTGTTGCTGGTCTCTTCGATCTCACCCAGGGACCATTGAAAGGGGGACAGCAAGGGGCTGCGGAGCCTGACGTTGACAGTGCCCAGGGTGGGACTGGTGCCCGAGAGATCCATGGCGACCATCTCCGTCGGCACCTGCTCTCGGGTGTCGCTGTCCGTATCCCTCAAGTCGCCAATGTCCACTATGAACACCTTGCGGCCAAATAAGTCCACCTGTACATGCACATTGCCGGGCATAACCAAAAATATGGTCCCCTTGGAATTGGGGAAGACGTCCATCTCTGGGGCGACGCTCTGAGCCGGCCTGATGCTGTGCAGGATTATTGGCGCCTGCAAGATGGAGATTACCTTTGCAGTAGGGTTGGCGCTGGCGCAGAAGAGGTCGTTCATGCCCCCGATTTGCAGTGCCCCTGGAGGGCAGGTGTGGGCCCAAGGCACATTCTGGCCTTGTAAAACAAGATTCTGCGCAGTCAAGGGTGGCAGTCCAAGGGATCCAACGTCCAGGGTCCTTGGGAGATTGTCGCTTATGCGGGTAAACGTGAATTTGGGGTAGACCTGGAGCACCGACTGGAAGGTCCCGCCGTTGGGGTGGGTCTTGGTGACCTGCATCTGTCCGGTGGATGGTGCGGTGGGTGACAAAGAGACATCAACATTCCATTCTTCGGACGGTCCTGACGGATAGGTGACTGTTATAGGATTGCAGCTTACCAGGGATAGCTGCACCAGCTCTATAGGGACCGTCTCCGGTGGTCCGTCGAGGAGCATGGGGGACATGCGCTCCACGATTGTGTCCGCGGAGCCAACGTTATTGCCTAAAAAGGTGCCTATTGGCTCCCCACAGAACTGCACTGTCCCAGAGAAGGGCTGAGAACCCGGTGCGAAGAAGCTCGATGGAATAGGCAATCCAGTGAAGTTAAATTGCGTTTTTTCAGGGTTTGTTTCAAACAGGTCGTAGCCGGCTGGTATGCTGGCCAAGGGCGCGGCTAAAACACCATTGCTATCGGCAAGGGCTGTGCCAAATAGAAGAAAGGAGAGCAATATGCCAAGAAGCAGGGCCGCGATCTTCACGAAACCCCTCCCACCGTGGCTTGAGGGCATGTTACTCGAAGCCACCCCACATGGCAAGTGAATTAGCCGTATAATAGAGGTTCAACCATCTAGCGTGAACGTATGACAACGACTCCTGGCCACGACGCCAGCCCCAAACAGAACCAACGAGAGGAATCTCTCGCCACACGGCGGATGGAAGGTACCATCGCCAAAGGCACTGCAAAACAGCAGCCCGGTCCCGCTGTCTCCTGGAAGCGCAATCTGGTGGTGATGTGGCTGGCCATGTGCGTTAGCGTTGTGGGGTTCAGCTTTGTTTTCCCTTTCACTCCCCTGTTTGTCCAGGAGCTAGGGATAAAGGACCCAGCCCGGGCCGCCTTCTGGGCAGGCCTATCGGGCAGCGCCATGGGCCTTACCATGTTCCTATTTGGACCCATATGGGGCGTTCTGTCTGACCGGTTTGGTCGCAAGAGAAACGTGTTACGTGCCATGTTCGGCGGCGCTATCTTGATCGCGCTAACCGGCCTTTCGGGAGACGTTTACCAGCTAACAGCCTTGCGTCTTCTCACGGGGATAGCCTCTGGTGTGTTTGCGCCTGCCATGGCGCTGGTGGCCTCCACCTCTCCCAAGGAAAAGATAGCTTTTAACGTGGGAGCTTTGCAGTCGTCCATGTTTGTGGGTAGCACCGTGGGCCCCCTGATGGGCGGCTTCTTGGCAGAGGCTGTGGGATACAGGGGCGCCTTCTATGCAGCGGGAGGCGTGGTGGGTATAGCTGGCCTGATGGTGCTGGTGTTTGCCAGGGAGAACTTCCAGCGTCCAGTGGATGCGGGGCCGCTCCTCCGCTCCCAGGCGTTTACGGACATATGGAGTCTTGTGACTTCAAAGGAGTTGGCTCCTCTGCTGGCCACGATATTCGTGGTGCAGGTCTCTCCCAACTTGATGTCCACTGTGCTGCCGGTGCTTCTGGACACTTTTGCGCCAGGAAGCGGCGCTACGGCCACGGGTGTTGCCTTTGGCATCCTGGGAGTAGCGGGAGCGGTGGGCGCCTACGGCGCAGGCAGGCTCAGCGGGCGTTTTCGTTTGAACAGAATAATGACCGTAGCATGCATAGGTGCGGGGGCCTGCTACTTGCCCTTCATGATCGTTGATTCCATTCCATTGCTTTACCTGTTTTTGGGTGTGGGAGGTGTGTTCCAGGGCGCCTTGATTAGCTCAGCCAGCGGGCTCGTTGGGCTGGCCATGCCAGTTGAGAAACAGGGTACGGGCTTTGGCGCTTTGCAAAGCGTATCGGCCGCCGCCTTCGGTTTTGGCCCGCTGGTAGGTGGCACAATTGCTACCATGACTGGGCTGCGGTCCGTGTTCCTGGTGCAGGCGGTGGGCCTTTTTGTGGCGGCGGCGCTGGTGGTGATATTGCTCAGAAATAGGGCACGAGTGGCGGTCGGAACTCAGAGCTTGTGAGGAAATCCCGGACGCGGCATACGATGGAACCCCCGCCCCAGATTGCCACGTCCCGATTCATCGGGACTCGCAATGACAACTCTCTCGCAAACTCTCAGCTTTGCAGCAGACGCGCCACCCGGTCCAGGATGCGGTGGGCCACCTCGTACTTGGTCATGATGGGGAGGTCCTCAACGCCGCCGTCACGGTCAAGAATTGTCACTTTGTTGGTGTCGACGCCAAAGCCTGCGCCCTGGGCGGTCACGTCGTTGGCCACAAACAGGTGTACGTTTTTGCTGACAAGCTTCTGGCGGGCGTTGTTCAGGAGGTCTTCTGTCTCGGCGGCGAAGCCTACCTTGACCTTGGCTCCCTGGGTCTCCGCCAGAATGTCCGGGTTTTTCGTCAGCCTTATGGTGAGAGTCTCCCCGCTGCCCTTTTTCATCTTGCGGCCAGCTGGGTTCGCCGACCGGTAGTCTGCCACGGCGGCGGCCATGATGAGCGCGTCAGCGTTTTTGCAGCAAGCGGCCACGGCGTCGCGCATCTCCAGGGCGCTCTCCACATGATGCACTTCCACCCCCGGCGGGTCTGGGAGTGCGGTGGGAGCGGTGACCAGAATGGCGTGGGCACCCCGGTCTCGGGCCGCCTCTGCGATGGCGTAGCCCATCTTGCCGGATGAGCGGTTGGTGATTACCCGCACTGGGTCAATAGCCTCCTGGGTACCTCCGGCGCTAATAACGATTATCTTGTTGGCCAGGTCGCCCCGGCGTCCCAGTGCCGCAGCGATGTGTCCCAGCAGTTCCGAAGGCTCCACCATGCGGCCCCAGCCCAAGAGGCCAGAGGCCAAGCGCCCCTGAGCAGGGCCGGCCACTGTGATGCCCCTGCGCTTCAAGGTTTCGATGTTCTCCTGAGTGGCTGGGTTATCGAACATGTGGGCGTCCATGGCCGGGGCTACGACCACCGGCGCGGCGGTAGCCAGGATGGTGGTGGTGAGGGCGTCGTCGGCCAGGCCCAGGGCCAGCTTGGCGATGGTGTGCGCCGTGGCCGGTGCCACCACCACTACGTCGGCGCGTTCAGCCAAGGCCACGTGCTCAATGCTGAGCTCCGATTCCGCGTCAAAGATGTCCGTGACCACAGGCCGGTGGGTGATGCTGCGGAAGGTGAGTGGCGTGACAAACTTTGCGGCGGCGTCGGTCAGAATGACATCCACCAGAGCGCCAGCTTGGACCAGCTTGCTGCACAGGTCCACGGCTTTATAGCAGGCGATGCTGCCGGTAACGCCAAGGACCACCTTTTTGCCGTCAACCGCAGTTTTCATGCCCTGCCCTCCGTTGGGCTATTCCCTGTATTCATCTCATGTATCATGCGCAGGCCTACCAGGATCAGGTCGAGATTGACGGCGTCGAACACCTGCGTCTCGGTGGCTATCAGGGGCACCAGGCCGCCTGTGCCGATTACCTTGGCGTTCTGCCCCAGCTCACGCTTGAACCGTCTGACCATCCCCTCTATTAACTCCACGTTGCCCAGCACAAGACCGGACTGCATGGCATGGGTTGTGTTCTTGCCGATGGCAGTCTTGGGCGCTACCAAATCCACCCTTCTAAGCTGAGAGGTGTTGGTAAACAGCGACTCGGCTGACAGGCGCAGTCCTGGAGCGATGGCCCCGCCCAGAAACTCGCCCTGAGCGGTCACGGCATCGAAAACAGTAGCGGTGCCGCAGTCTACCACGACCAGTGGGCCTCCATAGAGGCGAAATGCGGCGGCGGCTTGCACAATACGGTCGGCGCCCACGTCCCTGGGATTATCGTACAGTATCTTGACTCCAGTACGCACTCCGGCTTCAACCACCAGGGACTTGACGTGGAAGAAGCTTTCGCACAACTCGTAGAAGACCTGGGTGAGAGGCGGGACCGAGCTGCAGATAGCCACTGCATTGATATCGGAGGTGGCGACGCCGCGAAGGGGAAGAAGGCCCACCAGGGCCATGCCGTACTCGTCCGGCATGCGCCGGGAGTCGGTGGTCAAGCGCCAGGTGGCTTTGAGGGTTTCACCCTGAAAGGCACCCAGGCTTACGTTGGTGTTGCCGATGTCTATAGCTAAAAGCATAACGGTCGCCGCATAGTGTCGCCGCCGATGGCTATATTATAGCAGGTGTGGGTACTAGCAAGGTGCTGAAATACTCTTTCGACCATCCCCCTGGCCCCCTTCCTCGAAGGAAGGGGGTAGAAAGGAAAGGTCTGGGGGGCACCCCCAGTTCCCCCGCACAAGGGGGCAAAGCCCCCTTGTGAATCCCCCTGGTGATATGCGGCGAATCTCTGGCCAGGAAGGGGGTGGAAATTGAATCTGGGGGATACCCCCAGACCCCCAGCGGGAACCGAGGTTCCCTGCACCTTCCTGACTTTTGAGGCGACGCCTATAGCAGGTGTGGAGAGTTTGGCGGCTTCGGCTAGGGTTAGGGCCATTTGATTGTCCTCCTTTGGGAATTGATTGTTATTTTCGACTTTGCCTGGATTTGCTATCTGGCAGGGAGGCGAGCAGATAGGGAAGCAAAGGATTGTTCTCATCCGGGATGCGAGAGGCAATGTCCTGGAGGGCGCGCATGGCAAGGCGATGGGCTTTGCGTTGCTCCTTGTGCTGGCGGCGCTCGGCCTCCAGGAGCAGGTCGCGTATCTCCGGAACGGTGCTGAGGGCTTTGGCGATGGCACGCAGGCGAACGGAGTGGCGACCAGTCTTGACGGCGTTGGTATTGCCCTTTGGCGCGCCAGCGCCGGGTCGTTTGCCACCCCTTCGGCCCCGCTCATGTCCTTCGACAGGCTCAGGATGAGCGGGGTTGGAGGGCTTGGGGCTTCCACGAGGCATGGGGGTTCTCCTTTCCTGGTACAGGCAGACTGGCTAGCAGCTATTCCGAAAACCCTCACCCCCTGTGTCCCCCTCTCCCTTCCCAGGGAGAGGGGGAGGAAAAAGAAGCTGGGGGACACCCCCAAACCCCTGCCCCTTCGGCTTCGCTCAGGGCAGGCTCCGGGGCTATGCCCCCTCTGGACTCCCCCAAGAGCGATTTCCCGAACAGTCTCTAGCCTGTTAGTGTAATAGGGGCGTAGTTGCATGGGGAAGGGGAGGATGGCGGGGGGTGTATCAGCAATCCATAGGTTGACTATATAGACGCAGTTCTCTACAATTACGTCTACAAAGGAGTGTCATATGGCTGAGACAACCACGGTTCGAGTCACCCAGGAGACCAGAGATGCGTTGCAGCGACTTGCCAGAGAGTCGAACGAACCTATGCAGGCGGTCCTCTCCAAGGCTGTGGAAGAGTACAAACGCCGCTGGGTCCTGGAGCAGACGAACAGGGCTTACGCTGCACTCAGAGGCAAGCCGGAACAGTGGGCTGAGGAAGAAGAGGAGCGGCGTGCCTGGGAGCAGACCCTGGCCGACGGCCTTCAGGATGACAAATGACCTCTCCATATCCCTCGCGCGGGGATATATGGCTGGTCAATTTGAACCCTACCCGTGGTCACGAGCAAGCGGGCATTCGTCCGGCGCTGGTAGTATCCGTGGACCTGTTCAACCAGGGGCCCGCAGAGCTGGTGGTCGTCGTGCCAATAACTTCCACGGCTAGAGGAATACCACTCCACGTAGAGGTCGCTTCGCCAGAGGGGGGAGTGAGGCAGCGGAGCTACATCAAGTGCGAGGACGTACGAGCCATATCACGCGGCCGGCTTATGGAGCGCTGGGGCACGGTTTCCTCCAATACGATGGCTGAGGTTGAAGAGCGGTTGAAGATACTGCTGGGCTTGTGACGGATGGCTTGACCTAACCCCCTGGCCCCCTTCCCGATGCGGGAAGGGGGAAGAAAAACGGTAGGGGCGCGAGGCCTTGCGCCCCTACGATACGGCGACAGGTCAAGGCGTATGCGTTCAAAGGCAAGCAAGATTCTTCGCTGCCCCTTCGCTCCGCTCGAGGGCTTCGGCTCAGAATGACAGGAAGGTGCCGCTAGCCTCGCTCATGTCCTTCGACAGGCTCAGGATGAGCGGGTTATTTTCGTAGGAATGACAAGGAGATGGCGTCAGGTTGAACCTTTGAGCGCCTTGATGCGCCGGGGAATCTCCGGCAGCAGGTCGCTGGCCAGCAGCCCGGCGTCGCCTAGCTGGTGTCGCAGCTCCTCTCCGGCGGCCCCGTGGAGGTAGACGCCACAGGTGGCGGCGTCCAGGGGTGAAAGGCCCTGGGCCAGCAGGCCGCCAATCACCCCTGCCAGCACGTCCCCCGTGCCGGCGGAGGCCAGGCCGGGGTTGGCGAATGGGCTGATCCTGGCAGCGCCCTGGGGAGAGGCGACGACGGTGAATGCACCCTTGAGCACCAGAACCTGGCGCCACTGTTGGGCGTATTTGCGGGCCACCTCCAGGCGGTGCTCTTGGACCTGGGCCGTGGACATGCCTGTGAGGCGTGCCATCTCTCCTGGGTGGGGAGTAAGCACCGCATGGTTCTTCAGATGGTCAGGCCAGTCCTTTACTTGGGTCAGGGCGTTGAGGGCGTCGGCGTCCAGGACTGTAGGAATGTCGGCGAGGGCCGGGTTATCCAGGAGCAGCTCGTGGACGAACAGCTGGGTCTCGGGGTCCTGGCTAAGGCCGCAACCAACCGACAACGCAGCATAGCCCTCCAGCGCCTTCATGACATCCGACGCCGCTTTGCTGTTGATGCTGCCGCTCCACGTCTCAGGCAGTGGCAGGTACGTGGTCTCGGTGAG
Organism: Dehalococcoidia bacterium; assembly: GCA_030651175.1. Lineage (GTDB taxonomy): Bacteria > Chloroflexota > Dehalococcoidia > Lucifugimonadales > SHYF01 > SHYF01. Next base: position 4,528 of record JAUSCR010000021.1, on the reverse strand, counting down.
CTTGGCGGCGGCAATAGGGTATACGCCCCTGGGTGTTGCCAGCGTAACCAGGCCCGCGCCGGCCCTGTACGCGCCCAGGCACGCCAGATAGGATGCGCCGACGTAGTTGCGTGAGCCTGCCACCACCAGCAGCCGCCCGAAGCTACCTTTGTGGGCCTCTATGGGCCGTGATGGGAGCATGGGCCGCACCATCTCCGGCGTAACCAACTCCAGTGTGATGCCACCATCCAGGCCGGGTGGTATGCCTATGTCCGCAATCTCCAGCCGCCCTGTCGTGGCGGCGCCAGGGAAGGTGAAGTGGCCTATCTTGGGGTAACCCAGGGTGACTGTGATGTCTGCGCCGGGGCAGGCCGGGTCCACCGCCCCTGTATCGGCGTCAAGGCCCGTGGGCAGGTCCACGGCGAGCAGTGGCTTTGCTTGGTGGCGTCGGGCATCGGCTACCTGAAGCAGAATGTCCCTCATCTGGCCCTCTATGGGGCGTGCTTTGCCAGTGCCCAGCACGGCATCAATGATCAGGGATGTGGATGCCAGGTGCCGCTTTAGACTATCCAGGCCAGGGTCTTCCGCCACCGTGGCTATGGGTATGCCGCGCTCTTCCGCCAGGGTGAAGTTGGGGTCGGGGCTTTTGCGAGGAGCGCACAGGTATATCTGGACACGAGCGCCCCACTGGTGCAGATAGCGGGCTGCCACCAGGCCATCGCCGCCGTTGTTGCCAGGGCCTACCAGCACCAGGACCCTGGCTCCGCGCGGGCTGCCCAGGTGCCGGATGGCGTGGTCGGCCACGGCGAGGCCCGCCTTCTCCATGAGGGCGTCCACCGTGACGCCCGCCTTGTCCGCCGCCACCTCCAGCGCCTGCATCTGGTCAACTGTAACGATTTTCATGGTTTATCCTTGATTTCCACTACCACTGAGGCTGCGGCGTAGTCGCGGGAGTGGGTTATGCTGAGTGCCACGTGGCTAACCTCCAACCGTTCCGCTATTCTAGCAGCCCTGCCCTGGAGCTGTATGGTGGGACGGCCACCGCGCCGGCGCACCACCTCGATGTCGCGCCAACTCAGACCGTATCGCCCGGTGCCCAGGGCCTTCATCATAGCCTCCTTGGCGGCGAACCGGCCCGCCAGTTGAGGCGTGCGACCACGGCAGTAAGCGAGCTCGCCCTCCGTGTAGATGCGGCGCAAGAAGCGGTCGCCCCACCGCTCTACGGTCTGAGCCACGCGGCTGATCTCTATCAGGTCTATCCCTACAGTATGCATGGCCTGTCTTCAGAAGATAGGTGTCGGCCTGATTATAGTCATGTGGAGGGAAAGGTGTCTATGCGGGCCTTAGTTGATGGCTGCAGCCTATGCTATCATGGGCGTGGACTTTGACAGCAAGGAGGCGGCGTGACAGCGACCATAATTGACGGAGCAGAGATTGCCCGACAGGTAAGGGCAGAGGTGGCTCGCGATGTAAAGGAGCTTAAAGACGATTACGACGTAACCCCGGGCCTGGCAGCGTTGCTTCTGGGCGACAACCCGGCGTCGGCCTCCTACGTGCGCGCCAAGGGGCGGGCCGGCCAGGAGGTGGGCATCTATACCGAGACATTTCATATTCCCTCGGATGCTTCGCAGGGTAAGGTGCTGGACACCATCGAGGGGTTGAACAAGGACAGGCGTTTTCATGGCATTCTGACCCAGCTACCCTTTCCCAGCCAGATAGACGAGGCGTTCACCATCCGCGCTATTCACCCCGACAAGGACGTGGACTGTTTGCACCCATACAACGTTGGCCTGCTGGTCCAGGGCGAGCCGGTCTTTACACCCGTCATGCCCCTGGGTGTGCAACAGCTTCTTATGCGCACGGGCCACAACCTCGCGGGCAAGCACGTGGTGATATGCGGCCGGAGCAACATGGTGGGCAAGCCGCTGGCAGCGCTGCTGGCGCAGAAACGGGAGGGTGCCAATGCTACTGTTACCGTCTGCCACACGGGCACTCGCAACCTGGCGGAGTTCACCCGGATGGCAGATATCCTGGTGGCGGCGGTGGGAAGCCCCAGGATGATCAAGGCCGACATGGTGAAGAAGGGGGCCATAGTCATTGACGTGGGCCTCAGCCGCGTGGAAGACCCAAGCCGAAAGCAGGGCTACCGGCTGGACGGCGACGTTGACTTCGAGGCCGTTTCCCAGGTGGCCAGCGCCATCACACCGGTGCCGGGAGGCGTCGGCCCCATGACTATAGCGATGCTGCTGGTGAACACGGTCAAGGCGGCCAAGATCACCATACCATAAAGGAATGACCCTCCGCCTTTTCCGGGGTTGAAATGCGCACCGCTGGCTTCGACTACCCGCTGCCCCGGGAGCTTATCGCCCAGATGCCCGTGGAGCCGCGAGACCACTCTCGCCTGCTGGCGCTGAACGATAGCCGGGTCATCCCGGCTTGAATGAGGACTAGCAGCCATGTAGCCAGCAGAGGGAGGGTCAGGGGAAGGGTCTCAGAGGCTATCCCCTATTAGCCAGCCGAAAGCAAGGATTAAGCCAAGACGAGTGGCGCAAAACATTGGAGGAGGAGAGTGCAAAGTGCCTCCCCTCCTTTCCATGTAAAGACTAAGGAGGAGAAAGATGCCCTACGACGTGTCAAAAATGGCGGATTGGCAGATCGCCGAAACAGCCGAAGAGCACATGCCAACGCCCGAGGAGTGGCGAGAGAAGCTGGGCTTACAAAGGGATGAGATACTTGCCTATGGGAAGGTATCCAAGCTTGATTTCCTGAAAATAATGGATCGGCTGAAGAACAAGCCAGATGGCAAGTACATTGAGGTGACGGCGGTTACCCCCACGCCACTAGGAGAAGGAAAGACAACGACCACGCTGGGGCTTATAGAGGGTCTGGGCAAGCAGGGGGAGAGTGTAGGTGGCTGCATTCGCCAGCCTTCAGGTGGTCCGACCATGAATGTCAAGGGAACCGCCGCTGGGGGGGGTAACGCCATACTTATCCCCCATACCGAGTTCTCTATGGGTCTCACCGGTGATATCAATGACCTTATGAATGCCCACAACCTGGCCATGGTGGCTCTTACTTCCAGAATGCAGCATGAGCGCAACTACGATGATGAACGGTTAGCCAAACTGAGCCGAATGCGCCGCCTGGATGTTGACCCTACCCGGGTGGAGATGGCCTGGATTATGGACTACTGTGCCCAGAGTCTCCGTAACATCACCATCGGCCACGGCGGACGTATGAATGGCTTCCTCATGGAGTCCAGATTCGCCATCGCGGTAAGCTCTGAGCTGATGGCTATGCTAGCCATCGCCAGGGACCTGGCTGACCTGCGGGAAAGAATGAACAACATCACCGTAGCCTATGATAAGAAGGGCAACCCGGTTACTCCCGCGGACCTTGAGGTAGCCGGTGCGATGACCGCATGGATGCGCAACACCATCAACCCCACTCTGTGCTCCACGGCGGAGTACCAGCCTGTCATGGTGCATGCTGGACCATTTGCCAACATTGCGGTGGGTCAGTCATCGGTTATTGCTGACCGCCTTGGGCTGAAGATGTTTGACTATCATGTGACTGAGAGCGGTTTTGCTGCCGACATTGGCTTTGAGAAGTTCTGGAATGTGAAGTCCCGCTACAGTGGTCTCAAGCCCAACGTATCAGTGCTGGTTGTCTCTATCCGTTCACTGAAGATGCATGGTGGCGGACCCAGAGTAACGCCCGGTGTTGCCATGCCTGATGCCTACAAGAAGTCAGCCCCGGAGTTGGTGGAGAAGGGGTGTGCCAACATGCTCCACCACCTCAACACCATCAGGGCGGCTGGCATCAACCCCGTGGTGTGCATCAACAGTTTCCCCACCGACACTAAGGAAGAAGTTGCCGTAGTCCGCAGGGCAGCCGAGGCGGCGGGAGAACGTTGTGCCGTGGCACCACCTTTTTCCCACGGTGGCGATGGTGCTCAAGAATTTGCTGATGCGGTCAAGGAAGCCTGCAATGAGAAGAACAATTTCAAGTTCCTGTATCCCAACGAAATGAAACTACGGGAGCGGGTAGAGAGGATTGCCAAGGTGGTCTACGGCGCCGATGGTGTTTCCTGGTCTGCCGACGCTGAGGCCAAAGCCAAGAGTTTCGAGAGTGACTCCAAGTATGATGAGTATGCGACCATGATGGTCAAGACTCACCTGAGCCTGACCCATAATCCGACACTCAAGGGTGTTCCCAAGGGATGGACCCTGCCTATCCGTGATGTCCTGATCTACTCCGGTGCCAAGTTCCTCTGCCCAGTCGCTGGAGACATCAGTCTGATGCCTGGAACCGGTTCCGACCCAGCTTTTAGGAAGGTTGATGTGGATGTAAACACTGGAAAGGTCAGAGGACTCCATGAGGTAGAGTAGCAAGGAGATAGGATAAATTCAGTCCCAGAGGACCAAACCAAACCCCCGACCCAAGTCGGGGGTTTGGTTTGGTCCTCTACTGGCCGTGTCAACACGTCGGGGCGGAGTCATAGGAGGGCCAGAAAGCACCATGAAGTTGGCTATCAGTTGGGTCAACA
>JAUSCR010000120.1 GCA_030651175.1 Dehalococcoidia bacterium | reverse complement strand
GCACCGTGCCCCTAGGCGACAGTTCGGTGACAACGTAGCCGGTAGCGCCCAGAATGCGAGGTGCGCCGGCATCCGGCTGCTCTCGCCGCGACTTGAGGATTGTCCAAAACACCCACCCGCCACCACCTGCCAGAACCACTGCTGTTGGCACCAGCACCCAAAGGCTCACTCCTATGCCAGGCATGGTAGGCGAAAGTGAGCCGCCGTGGAAGAAGAGTAGAAAGCTCCCCAGGACAAAGCTGACGATAGCCCCAACGCCCAGGATGCCAAAGCTGGACACGTAGAATTCCAGCACCGCCAGGACAATCGCCAGCAGGATGAGTACAACGCCCGCCCAGTTTACGGACAGGTTTCCCAGGCCCACTAGGGCCAGCACTAGCAGGATGCCGCCCACGACGCCTGGGGCCACCAGGCCAGGACTTACCAACTCAACCAGGAGTCCCAGGCTGCCCAGAGAGAGTAGAAGGAAAGCAACGTTGGGGTTGGAAATGAAACGCAGGAACCTATCTACAAGGCTCATGCTGCTGGTATGCACCACAACCCCCTGGGTGTCCAGGACCACCTTGGGCCCTGTGGGTGGCCGAAGCTGCGCCTCTCGCCCATTGAGCTGTGCCAGGAGGTCGTCCAAGTCGCTGGCGATGAAGTCCACCAAGTTGGATTTCACCGCTTCCTCTGCGGTAAAGGAGAGCGCCTGGAGCACAGTGGCTTCCAGCTTCTCAGAGTTGCGACCGCGAAGAGTGGCTATGCCGCGCATCTCGGCGGCGGCATCGTTGAATGCCTTGGACTTGAGGGTTGACGGCAAGTCTTCGCCCGATGACCCAACTGGGCTGGCGGCGCCAATGTTGGTCCCGGGCGACATGACGGCGAAGGTGGCGGCGGCGGTGATGAACGTGCCTGCCGAGGCCGCCTGCGCACCGCGGGGAGTCACATACACCACCGAAGGCACATCGGAGTTCAGCAACTCCTGGGTAATCTTGCGTGTGGAGTCCAGAAGCCCGCCGGGGGTATCTAGCTTGATTATGATCAGGGTTGCTTCCTCGTCCTCAGCGCGCCGCACCTCCCGGGCGATGAAGCGCTCCGTTACCTGGTTGATGATGCCATTGACCTCCAGTACCGTGACGTGCCGCTGCTTGGCATGTGCAACGCCCACCAGACCAAGGGCCACAGCCCCAATCAGAATAAGCACAACCAGCGGGCGTAACACCCATTTAGCGTTTTGTTTAGGACTTGATAGTAGCGCCATCGTCATTGCTACACGGCTCCTTACGACTGCATCTTCTCAGCCCACATCATATCGTGTCCAGGAAGGAAGTGAAATACATTTTCTTGACAACCCTTTGGGCCTGTGCTAAGTTCATGCCGCCCAAGTCGTATTCCCATTACAGACCAGAATCCCGCCTTTCAAGCTGCACTTACTCCATCTTCCGGCGACCGAGAATAAGGAAGCGCCGCTAACGACACCGAACCTGGCCGGGGCAAGGCCAGAGAAGGTGGCCTAATTGTGGAACTATCGGTGGCGAGGTTTTTCGCTCCCGACGCATGGTGGCCAGGTATGAGCATAGCCACTCAAAAAGAAGATAGACACGCCAGGTTACGGGAGCTGTGCGCCGAGATGTTGAAGGCCCGGCGACTGATTGTGGTGAGTAACCGTGGCCCTATGGAGTACCGCCTTGCCCTCGACGGCCAGGTCCAGGCGCGCCGTGGCGCCGGCAGCCTGGTAACAGCCTTCTCCCCCCTCATGCGGGAAATGGCGTTCACCTGGATCGCCAGCGCCATGGGCGAGGGAGACCGCCGGGTATGGGAGAGCAACCAGGGCGGGGCCATTCCAGCCGGCCTGGCTGGCGCCAAGTTCTCGCTGCGCTTCGTAAACACTCCTCGCAGGGTGTACCACAAGTACTACAACACCTTCTGCAACCCACTTCTTTGGTTTCTCCAGCACTACATGTGGAGCAGCTCCTATACGCCTACCGTTGATAGCACAGTGCACGATGCGTGGGAAAACGGATATGCCGAAGTGAACCGTTCCTTCGCGGAGGCGGTGGTGGCGGAGGCCAACAGTGGAAGCGGTCCCGTCTGCGTGATGGTCCACGACTATCACCTTTACCTGGTGGCTGGCCATGTGCGCAAGGAGCTGCCTGAGGCATTAATTCATCACTTTGTCCACATTCCCTGGCCAGCCTCCAGCTTTTGGGAGCTGCTTCCCGCCTACATACGACGCAGCATCTGCGAGAGCCTTTGCAGCGCCGACATTGTGGGCTTTCAGACGCATCGGGATGGGCACAACTTCCTTCAGACTTGCGAAGAGTTCTTGCCCGCCGCCCAGGTGGACTACGCCTCTCGCTCTATCTCCCTGGACGGTAGGCAGACCCTGGTCAAGGCGTATCCTCTTTCCATCAACGTGGAGGAGGTACGTCACATCGCCACATCGCCCAGGGCGCTGGAGTATGAACGCCAGTTGCGGACATTGCCTGGGGAGAAGACCATTGTCCGGGTAGACCGGGCGGAGCCCAACAAGAACATCCTGCGTGGGTTCCGCTCCTACGAGATCCTGCTGCAACGCCACCCTGAGCTTCGGGGGCAGGTGAAGTTCCTGGCCTTCCTGGTCCCAGCTCGCACTCACATACGCCAGTACCAGCGGTATCTGGAGGAGGTCCAGGAAACGGTCAAGGCCATCAACGCCACCTATGGCACTCCGGAGTGGCAGCCAATCCACCTGTTCATGGAGAACAACTACATTCAGGCCATCGCGGGGATGCGCTTCTACGACGTGCTGCTGGAGAACGCCGTCAGCGACGGAATGAACTTGGTGGCGAAAGAGGGGCCGGTGGTCAACAACAGTGACGGCGTGGTAATCCTGTCGGAAGCGACGGGGGCATATCCTCAGCTTTCCAAGGGGGCGTTGGCCGTCTCTCCCGCCGACGTGGAGGGCACCATGCAGGCTATGTACGATGCGCTGGCCATGCCCGCGGAGGAGCGGCGGCGGCGGCGTGAGATACTGGTGGAGGCCATCCAGCGGGAAGACATCACCCAATGGTTCCAGAGCCAGTTTGAGGATTTACAGGCGCTGGTGAGGTGATTCCTCTTGGCGTTTGTTCTGGGGTTCGTTGCACATCCGCTGGCAGCTTTGCAATGGCCTAACAGGCTAGTGAAAAAGGGGAGTCCAGACATGAAAGCTATGTACATCCAGGAGCAAGGTGACATTGACAAGTTCATATACGGAGACCTGCCGGAGCCTGTGCCAGGCCCTGGGGAGGTCCTGGTGCGCCTGCGCGCCGCTGCCCTCAACCACCTGGACCTTTATGCCCGCTCCGGGGGCAACAGAGTCCGTGTGGGGCCTTTCCCACACATCCTGGGCTGTGATATGGCCGGTGAGGTGGCAGCCCTGGGGCCGGATGCGGACGGCAGGGCCAAGGTGGGCCAGCGAGTGCTGGTGGACTACGTTATCAAGTGCGGCAAGTGCGAGCACTGCGCCACGGGCCGCGACGAGCTGTGCCGCCGTCCGCAGCGCATGGGTGTGGACGTGGCGGGGGGATATGCCCAGTACCTGAAGGCTCCCTGGCAAAATGTATACCCTATTCCTGCCTCTCTGTCCTTTGAACAGGCGGCGGCCATCCCTCTGGTCTATCACACGGCCTGGCATTGCCTGGTGACCAAGGCTGGACTCCGCGCCGGCGAGAGTGTGCTCATCAACGCTGCCGGCAGTGGCGTAGGAAGCGCTGGGATAGAGATAGCCAGGGCGCTGCATGCCCGTGTGGTGGTTACGGCTGGCAGCGACGCCAAGATAGCGCGAGCCAAAGAGTTGGGAGCGGAGGGTGGCGTCAACTACACCGTTACCCCAGCTTTCAGCGGCCCCATCCGCCAGATGGCGGGCGGCGAGGGGGTGGACGTGGTGTTTGACAGCGTTGGCACATCCACCTGGGACGAGAGCATTGCAAGCATGAAGCGTGGAGGTAGGTATGTCACTTGTGGCGTTACCTCTGGCCACCTGGCTACCATACACCTGGGCAGGGTATTCACCAACGGCCTTGTGGTGATGGGATCTGGCGACCGCAGCCGACGGGAGTTCGCCGACTTCATGCGCCTGGTGGACATGGGAGTGCTCCACGGCGTTGTGGGCAAGGTGTTTCCTTTGCAGAAGGCGGGGGAGGCCCACCAACTGATGGACAACCGCGACTTCTTTGGCAAGATTGTGCTTCAGATCCCTTAGGCCTATTCAAAGGTAGCCTATCACCTCTGGGAGAGCGCGGATCTTGGGGCAGTCTTCAATATCGGTCAGGATGCCCTCTCGGTCCAGCAACAGTGGCCGGATGCCCACGCCCAAAGCGCCCTCCACGTCCGAACGGTAAGAGTCGCCCACCATTAGCGCCTCGCTGGCTGGTACGCCGGCGCGCTCCAGGGCGGCCAGAAAGATGGGTGGATGGGGTTTGCCTATGCCGACCTCCCAGGAGTTGATGGCGAAGTCCAGGTATGGGGTCAGACCCAGGTTCTGGGATAGCTTCTGGAGGTCCTCAGTGATGTTGCTGAGGGCGCCCAGGATTAGCCCACGCCGCTTCAGTGTATCCATAGTTGGAAGCACGTCGTCAAAGAGGGCCAGGCCGTAGGGTATTTCCCGTACCCTGGCCCAGACCTTGCCAGCGGTTTGCAGGTCAACCTTTATGCCAGCGCCCAAGAGCACCAGCCGCTCGTACTCTGCAAAAAAGCGGTCCCGCTCTTCCCGGGACATGTGGGGCAGCGGCCTGCGGCTGGCGTTGACCTTGGCCATCCACTCATCGGCCACAGCGTAACCCTGAACCAGGCCGTCTCTGGCCACTTGGAACCCGAAGGGCTGGCAGGCCCGCGCCTGTACCTCCTCCCGGGGCGGGTGGAACCGCGCCAGGGTGCCGTATAGGTCGAAGAACACAGCCTTGATCACTCGCTCCTCCTGGGCTGCTTTGGTTAGGATATTCTAGCATGGAGGCTCCCAGGGGGGACTTTGTCCCCCTTCAGCGCTTCCCCCTGGGAGAGTTCCGAGGGGGTTCCGAGAACCCCTCGGTGAGAGACCCCCAGCGGGAACCGAGGTTCCCTGTACCTTCCTGACTTTTGGGTCAAGGCTTGGTGCGGGGAAGGGGGAGATGGCGATGGGCATGGACGAGTACAAACTATTGACTGGCGCAACTTGCTGTTATAGCATCACACAGCATGGGGGTCAGCCCTTAGCTTTAGAACGGCGGGCCCTCTGCAAACAGTAGACCGCTATCCAGGCTTCTGGCCCAAGGGAAGCTGAGGATAGCCGCTCATTTCAAGCGTTTTGTACGCTTGCCCGCTTCTGGTGTTGCCGCTGAATGTGTGCGCGGCGTGTTGGCCTTGTCTGTTCAGGTTTTATGGCACATCGCCTTATGGCGCATCCAGGTGTGGAGTAGGGATATGGGCAAGCAGATACGTGTGTAGCTTGGGGAGAAAAGGGGGTGACAATGTCTTGTGGTAAGACCTTCTTGACGGAAGAGTTGAAGGCTCTGATTGGGACTACGGGAGAGCGCGTGCAGGCATGCCTCTGGGGCATAGAGAAGGAAACGCTGCGCAAGTTCACGCAGGCCGTGATGGACCCGGACCCGCGTTATTGGGACGAGGAGTTTGCCAGAGGCACCAAGTTTGGGGAGTTGGTCACCCCGGGCATCTTCTGCACATACCTCAACAAGACTCCATCCAGTGTAGAAGACCCAGTCACCAAGGGTTTCAGGCAGAACCCCGTTTCTGATGGTTTCGCCATTGAGCGGGGTGGGCGCGGCTCTCTGCCCCGGGTCCGTTCCGAGTTGGTGCGCATATTGAACGCCGGCAACGAGATAGAGGTGCTTCAGTACCCTCATTTGGGGGACGTTGTCTTCTCTCAGGCCAAAATCGCTAACATTGAGGAGCGCGGGGGCCGCGACGGAAGCCATATGCTGATAGTCACTAACGAGACCATCTTTACTAACCAGAAGGGTGAGGTGCTCTGCATAACGCGGGGGTCTGCTATCCACAGGTAGTGCTGCTTTCAAGCTCACCATGAGCGGGGCACAGACTATCTTGTTGCCAATAAGGCCAGGTAGAGTCAAGGCTAGATGAGGAGGAAAGTGTAATGCCGACCAGTGAGGAGCTAAGAAATAAGAAACAGGTGTACTACGATGAGATTGAGGAGGGGCAGGAGATGCCTCCCTACGTCATCGGCCCGATGACTCCAACCCACCTGTTCCGGTGGAGCGGCGCCATTGAGAACTGGCACCGCATCCACTACGATCAGGATTTTGCCATATACCACGATGGCCTGCCCAACATCCTTGGCCAGGGGTCCTGGAAGCAGAGCGTCATGCCCCAGTATATGAAAGACCTCTGCTTGCCCGATGGCTGGGCGTGGAAGGTCTCTTTCCAGCACCGGGCCATGATTGTTCCTGGGGACACGTTGACGGTGTGGGCCAAGGTCACCAGCAAGTACGTGAAGGATGGCATGGGCTTTGTGGAGATGGAGTGCGGCATAAAGAACCAGGACGACATGGAGACCTGCCCTGGCAACGCCACCATCGTTCTTCCCATCCGTGGAGGGCGAGCGATTCCGTACCCCTTTGTACCACCGAAGGGCTAGGGAACAGGGGCGTACAGTTTCACCCCTTCCGCTCTTAGGTGGAAGGTAGGGATAGCGATGAAGTCCCGCCTATTTGAGCATAAGTGTCTAGTTGATGAACATGAGTCGGGGCTGCTAGCCCCAAAGGGAGGAATCATGCCACGCTGGATGGCCGTAGGTACAGCGCAGGGATGGAACGATTCCAAGAAGTTTGGCGAGGAGCTTCACGCCACGCACCATTGGCGCCCGGATGCCAGGACATCCATCACCACGGTGTATGCCCTGGAGGACGGACGACTGGTGGCGGAGTGCGCTGGAGTCAATAAGGCGGACTTTGAGGCCTGGCTCAAGCAGAAGAACTGGAAGGTGGAGTCCATCAGGGAGATCAAGCTGGTGGCCAAGGCAGGAAGCATCTGGGAGATCAAGTAGCCAGCACCTAGCAGGCTGCTGGAAAAGGAGAGTCCAGAGGGGCGAAGCCCCTTTGGTGGGGGTCTGGGGGTATCCCCCAGATATACTTTTCACCCCCTGCCTGGCCAGGAAGGGGGCCAGGGGGATGGTCGAAAGAGTTTTCCATCACCCTCCTAGGCGAGGAGAGAGCACAATGACAACTACAGTTAGCAAGTTGACCAATGAAGTAAAGGCCATGATAGGGGTAGAGGGTGAGTTTATTGAGGCTTCCTGGTGGATAGTGGAGAAGGAGGGCCTGCGCCGGTTCACCCAGGCTCTCATGGACCCTGACCCTCGGATGTGGGATGAGGAGTTCGCCAGGGAAAGTCGCTTTGGGGAGATAGTTACTCCTGGTATATACGTCATGTACCTGGACAAGACGCCGCCCTGGGAGGAGGACCCTGTTGCTCGTGGCTTCAGAGAGAACCCTGTCTCTGATGGCATTGGTGGAGTCCGCGCGGGTAGAGGGGCATTGCCAGACATACCCACGGACCTGGTCCGCATTCTCAACGCCGGAAACGATATCGAGGTCTTCCAATACCCAAGCCTGGGGGACAGAATCTACGCGCAGTCCAGGTACGCCAACATAGAAGAGCGTGTGGGCCGCGATGGTTCCCATATGCTCATCACCACCACTGAGACCCTCTACTACAACCAGCGGGCTGATTTGCTTTGCATAACCAGGGGGTCACGAATACGCAGGTAAGACTAGAAGGCTGCCTGATATCCTCTGGCTCTCAGGCTTAGGTTGCTCTATCTATCGGCTAGCAGTTCCAGCACTCGTGTCACCAGCAGAGGGAGGAGGTCTCCTGTGGGACCGCGCAGCGATACATCCACTATCTCAGTGATGGGAGTGGGTTCCGTGTTTATCTCTATCAGGTAAGCACCGTGCCGATGGGCTTGCACAGGGAATCCTGCCGCCGGGTACACGGTGCCGGAAGTCCCCAGCACAATCATGCAGTCGCAGAGGTCCGCCTCCCGGAAGCAAACGTTCAGCACGTCGGGAGGGATAGGCTCACCAAACATCACGCCGTCGCCTTTTATGACGCCACCGCACTGGGGGCATCGCGGCGGCATCTCCACGACCTCGAACTCCTCCCGAGGCACACGCCAGTGGCACCGCATGCAGCGCAGCAGCGTGCGATTGCCGTGAATCTCCGCCACGTTGATGCTGCCCGCCACCCGGTGCAGGTTGTCCACGTTCTGGGTGATGATGTAGCGTAGGATGCCTGTGCCTTCCAACTCCACCAGGGCATAGTGGCCGGGGTTGGGATGGGCCTTATCGATGGCCTCCCGGAATTGGGCTCGCTCCGGCGGTTCCGGGTGGCTCTCCCTGTCCAGCATGCGTTGCCACCAGGCTTTGGGGTCGGCGGCGAAGTTCTGGAAGCTACGAGGGTCTGGCTCGCCGATGCGGGTCCACAGGCCGCCTGCGCCGCGGTAGGTGGGGATGCCGCTCTCAGCGCTCATGCCTGCGCCGACCAACGCCACCAAGTGCCTGGATTGTGCGATTATCTGGCTGGCCTTTTCGAGTTCCTTCAGATGCTCCTCTGATAGCATCTTACCCCTCCACATTGGGTTTGTGAGGAATGATACCACAGGCCCATGCAGGCGGCTTCGTCTCCGATTTCGTGGGAAGGGGTGGCAAACCCCACGCCGTCGGGATGCCGTAATAGTCTCTAGTGTCTCGACAGGGAAGTTTGTTGGGGAAATCTCCCCTTGGAGGTGCAGGGGGCATAGCCCCCTGCCGGGGTAGCAGGGGTGTCCCCTGGTCTCTGTTTCTCTTCCCCCTTCTCCTGCAGGAGAAGGGGGAACAAGGGGGATGAGGTATCCGCAGGAGGCAACGCGACAGCTTGCTCATCCCGCTGACTCTCTGAATGGATTAGTAAGACAGGCCACTAGGCAGGACCTTGCGGCTCCATCTGCCCTTTCCGCAGAGTGAACACCGCCGCTGGCTTCACAGGCATATCGCGCAACGCCTCAGGCTCCGCCGATGTGATCAGCGCCTGCTGGTAGCCGGCTGCCTCCTCCAGCACATGCCGCCGCCGTGCGGGGTCCAGCTCGGAGAGAACGTCGTCCAGGAGCAGGATAGGCTCATCCCGCCGCTCCTGCCGGAGCAAAGCCGCCTCGGCCAGACGGAGCGCCAGGGCGGTGGTGCGGGCCTGCCCGCGCGAGGCGTAGGTATTCGCCGGCACTCCATCTATGGTCAAACCCAGCTCGTCGCGATGAGGGCCTGGCAGCGTCATGCCGGCCTTGATCTCGGCGGCGCGCTGGCTGGCTATGGCGCCGGCTAGCGCATCCGCCGCCACCGAGGGCTGATACTCCACTGACATCTCTTCCTCAACGGCCAGGCCCCTGTACGCCCGTGTGGCCAGGGGTGCTAGCTGCTGGACTATCTGGCTCCTCTGAGCAATCAGGGCTGTTCCCTCCTTCACCAGCTCGCTGTCCCAGAAGTCCAGGTCATCAGGGGAGCTGCGGCCTTCCCTGATGAGTCGCAGCAGGTGGTTCCGCTGAGTCAGCACCCGCTGGTATCGCTGAAGGGTGCGCAGATAGGCGCGGTCCACCTGGGATATGAGGATGTCCAGGAAGCGGCGTCGCTGCGCCGGCGGGCCGTGTACCAGTTCTATGTCCGTGGCGGCGAACAGCACGGCGTTGACTCGCCCCACCAGGCCGGCGGCTGTGGTGGGCACTCCGTTGACCCTGACCTGCTTCTCCACCAGCGCGCCTCCCGCTCCTGCTTCCGATACCACCCGCAGGCCGACTATGATTCGCACGCTGCCGCTTTGTTGCTGCACCTCGCCGTGGATGATTGTCTGCTGCGCCGGCTGGCTTCCAAGCGTGGCAGCGGGCTTCTGTGCCGACCAGTGGATAAGCTCCCGCTCCACGTTTGTGCGATACGACTTGGCGATGGCCAGGAGGTAGGCCGCTTCTAAGAGATTACTTTTGCCTTGGGCGTTGTCCCCGACGACGAAGACCAGGCCTGGCGGCAGCTTCAGCTCCAGGCTGAGGAAGTTGCGATAGTTGGTCAGAGATAGGCGCGATAGGTACATGAGAGGCTCCAAGGGGAATTGTAGCACCATATGTACCTTGCATCGCGTGTTATGCTGAGGCTATGAGACGGGCGTGGGCAGGTCTGATAGGTTCGACTGTATTAGCAGCCCTGGCAGGGTGCGTGATAGCCACACCCACCACGTCTCCATCAGCAACTCCCAATATCCAGGCGACGGTCTCGGCTGCGGTTGAGGCTACTATTGCGGCCATGCCAACGCCAACCTTCACTCCATTGCCCACTCCTACGGCTACGTCGGTCCCGACGTCTACTCCTACGCTAACTCCAACAGCCACGCCAACTAATACACCTGCGCCGACAGCTACAAGTACGCCTACCAAGACGCCAACCCCAACGCCCACGGCTACGTTTACGCCAGAGCCGGTGGCTACGCCTACTTTCACACCCACGCCCACAGCCACCTTTACGCCAGAGCCGACGGCTACGGTCATACTTACAGCTACCGCCACTCCCGCATCGGTTTACATAACGGCGGCCACGGCGACTCCAACGGCGAGGCCAACGGCCACAGTAACGCCAGAGCCGATGCCTACTTTCACACCCACGGCGATGCCAACACCGAAGCTGCAGGGTTCTAAGGTAGTGCTCCAGGGCGTAGACCTAGTCGGTGAGGTGGTCACGTTGGTTAATCAGGGGGATGCACCACAAAACATGAGCGGATGGGTCCTATTCAGCGTCGTGGGGGAGCAGCGGTTTGTGTTCCCATCGGGCTTCACTCTGGCCTCAGGGGCCACGGTGAAGGTCACCAGCGGGGACAACGCCTACGCCGACCCTCCCAATGTGCTCCAGTGGTTGAAGGCCGATGGGATGCCCTCAAAGGCCTTTATCTGGAATAACGCTAGCGACCCGGCCGTGCTGTACGACAACCAGGGAAACGTGGTCTCCACGTTTCCTTAGCTGATAACAGTGATGCTGCAGGCGTATGGCCCCAGTTCATGTTTGTCATAACCCTGGCTCTTGCCCTGCCCCCAAGCGCCATGCTATCGTCGTTGCGTGAACGCGCCCATATCCGCCAGCGATAAGCTCACCGTGCTCCTATCCCGCCAGGAGATCGCCGCCGTCGTGCAGCGCCTGGCCTCAGAGGTGCGCCGCGACTATCTCCCCGTCCTTCGACAAGCTCAGGACGAACGGGTGGGGACAAAAACCGTTCGTGGTGAGCCTGTCGAACCACGAACGGTCGAGAACACGCCTCTCCTTATCGGCATCCTTCGGGGCGCTTTCATATTCATGGCCGACCTTGTCCGTGCCCTGGACATGCCAGTAACCGTTGACTTCGTGCGCATCTCAACATACGGCAGCGGCACCCTCTCCAGCGGCAGGCCCAGGATAGCCCAGGGCGTCCGCTCCCCCATCCGCGGAAAGCACGTGCTGGTGGTGGAGGACATAGTGGACACAGGCATCACCACCAGCTTCTTGCTAGACTACCTCGAAAAGAACGGCGCCGCCTCCGCAAAGCTGTGCGCCATGCTCAGCAAGCCGTCCCGCCGCCAGGTGGACGTGACAATAGACTACTTGGGATTCACAGTGCCGGACCTGTTCGTGGTGGGATATGGCCTGGACTTCGCTCAAAAGTACAGATGGCTGCCCGACATTTGTGTTCTGGAGGGCAACAGACATTAACCGACGGTCTGGCCTAGTTGTCGTCCCGCTCATCCTGAGCTTGTCGAAGGAAATGAGCGGGATCATTGCTCCGCTCGAATGGTTCGACAGGCTCACCACGAGCGGAGCAAATAGTCGCGCTATTGAACGATTACCCCACGAAAGTGGGAGAAGGGCCAATTGTGGACTCCGCCCGGGGTGACAGGAGGATGGGTAACTTGGATATGCAACAACTCATAGCTGTGGCCCGGGGCGATGCCCCTGCCGACCTGGTATTTGCCAACGCCCGCATCGTGAACACGTTTACGGGCGAGATCGAGCAGGGCAACGTCGCCGTATACGGGGGCCGCATCGCCGGCGTTGGCGACTACACCGAAGGCCGGCAGGTGGTAGACCTGCAAGGGCGCTACCTGGCTCCCGGCCTCATTGACGGCCACGTCCATCTGGAAAGCTCCATGCTGCACGTGGACCAGTA
>JAUSCR010000141.1 GCA_030651175.1 Dehalococcoidia bacterium | reverse complement strand
AGGGTGAGCTTGGGTTCTACCTGGTCAGCGATGGTGGCATTGCTCCGTACCGTTGCAAGATTCGCTCACCCTCCTTTATCAACCTGACCGTGCTGCGAGACCTGCTGGTGGGCTGGAAGCTGGCTGACATGGTCGTCACCTTTGGT
This sequence comes from Dehalococcoidia bacterium, assembly GCA_030651175.1. Classification (GTDB taxonomy): domain Bacteria; phylum Chloroflexota; class Dehalococcoidia; order Lucifugimonadales; family SHYF01; genus SHYF01. The sequence continues at coordinate 12,382 of JAUSCR010000141.1, read as the reverse complement.
AGCATAGACATCAACATGGGAGAGGTTGACAGGTAATGCCATCGCCCCTGGAAGGGAACGCGCTGTTCCGCGGTATCTACTGCTGGCTTGCCGCTGGCCCGGGCAACGCCCAGTACTGTACCCCCGCTGTAGAGTCCGTATGGCGAGACGGGCTGCTGCCCACGGGATGGGAGTGGCTGGCCTTCACCGTGGCTGCCCTGGCCATTGTGGCGCTGGTGGTCAACGTCTTCCTGGTCATGGTTATGTTGTACACCTATCTGGAGCGTCGCTTGCTAGGCCGCTTTCAGGCGCGGCTGGGGCCCAATCGCACCGGGCCTTTTGGCCTTCTTCAGCCAGTGGCCGACGCCATAAAGCTGCTCACCAAAGAGGACCTGGTCCCGGCGGACGCAGACCGGTGGGTGTTCAACCTGGCTCCCGTGGTGATGGTGGTGCCTGTAATTCTTGTCCTGGCGGTCCTACCATTCGGCAGGCACTCATTCGTTGCAGACGTAAACATCGGCATCCTGTATGTTGTCGCCGTAACATCTGTCAGCACCCTGGCTATGTTCATGGCGGGGTTTGCATCTGGCAACCGGTACGCCATGTTCGGCGGCATGAGAGCCGTGGCCCAGCTTATAAGCTATGAGATACCAGTGGTGCTATCCATAGTGGGAGTCCTGTTGCTGGCAGGCTCTCTGTCCCTGGTGAGCATTGTTGAGGCCCAGCGCATACCATACATTCTGTTGCAGCCCCTGGGCTTCTTCGTCTTCATGGCGGGCAGCTCCGCTGAGATGAACCGCTCCCCCTTCGACCTTGTGGAGGCGGAGTCGGAGATTGTGTCCGGGTATCATACAGAGTACAGCGGCATGAAGTTCGGCGTGTTCCAGTTGGCGGAGTTTGGCGCTGTGCTCACCACCTCAGGCATAATGGCCACCTTGTTCCTGAAAGGGTGGGAGGGGCCGGTGTTGCCGTCACATCTTTGGTTCCTCATCAAAGTCTTCTTCTTCGCCTTCCTTTTCATCTGGGTTCGAGCCACGTTGCCAAGGCTTCGCATAGACCAGGTCATGGCCTTCGCATGGAAGTTCCTCCTGCCCCTGAGTCTTATCAACATTTTCGTCACAGCTATAGAGGTGCTCGCCCTGGATACCACCAAGCTGGCCAATCTATGGCTGATGGCCGGCATAAACATAGCTGTGGCCGTGGTGGGAATCGCCGCCTTCTCCCGCTTCGTCCGACTAGGTGGCCAGCCAAGAGATATGACCGCCGAGATTCCGATGGCAGCGGAGGCAAGGTAGCATGTACGGGCTAGGCATACTGAACGGCTTTCTGGTCACGATGAAGAACTTCATCAGGAAGCCTGTCACCATTCAGTACCCCGAGGAGCGGAATCCCCAGCACCCTCGCTTTCGCGGCGAGGAGTTCGTTTGGTACGAGGAGCGGTGCACCGCTTGCGCCAGTTGCGCCAAGTACTGCCCGCTGGGCATCATCAAGATAGTCAGCCACCCCAGCGGGGGCAAGCTTCCCGAAGGCGATGCCTACGCCATTGACGTTTTTGACATAGACATCGGCAGGTGCATGTTCTGCGGCCTGTGCGTGGAGGCATGTCCCTACGACGCTCTTTTCATGGGCAGCGGATTCGAGGAAGCCAAGTACATGCGTACAGACCTGGTAATCCATGCCGACCGGCTTCGTGCGGCGGAGAAGCATCCCAGCACCTGGTTCCGGCCCCAGCTTGAGGGCAGGAAGTACGACCCGCGTAGCGATGCCGCCGTGCCCTGGAAAGAGGCGGGCCGGGAGTCGTGGCCGCACCATCTGCCCCGGCGGCCCGTGGAACCTGGAACTGGTGAGGCAGACGCCCCTTCATCGCCGGAAGAGAAAGGGGAGATGGGATGATTCAGGAGCTGCTTTTCTGGCTGCTGGCCGCTGTTAGCGTGGCTAGCGCCTTGGCTGTAATCAGACTGCATGACCTATTCCGCGCGGCCCTGATGCTGGTGGTGACCTTTTTTACCGTGGCCGGGCTTCTGGTCCTGCTCAACGCTGAGTTCCTGGCGGTGGTGCAGGTGCTGATTTACGCCGGCGCTATCTCCGTGCTGATTATATTCGCTGTGCTTCTGACACGGGATGTGGAGAGTGGAAACACACCCAACCGGCTGCGTGTGCCGGCGCTTCTGGCCTCCGGGCTGATAGGTGCGTTCCTGGTGTTTGTGGCATTGCAGAAAGAGTGGCCTTTGCTCAAAGACGTCCTCTCCGCAGAAAGCCTCGCCCGGGTGGAGGAGGTGTTCGCAACCACACCCCAGTGGCTTTCCGGCTTGTTGCTCAGGGAGTGGGTGCTTCCCTTTGAGGTGGTCTCTGTCCTCCTCCTGGCGGCTATCCTGGGAGCCATCGTTCTTGTCAGGGAGCGGCATTCATGACGCTCGAACGGTTCCTGGTGCTTTCCGCCGTCTTGTTTAGCATCGGGCTGTACGGAGTGCTGACCAGGCGCAATGCCGTGAGCGTGCTTATGGCCATAGAGATCATGTTCAACTCCGTGATCATAGCCGCCGTTGCCATGTCCCGTTACGTGGTTCCCGCGGCCTTGAGGGCCAACCCCTCTGCCACGGAGGATACAGTGGTGCAGATGGTGCTCACAGGACAGGTGTTTGCCATATTCATCATCGCTGTGGCGGCGGCGGAGGTCGCCCTGGGGCTGGCCATCGTCATTGCGGTCTACCGGGCGAGAGGGACGGTAGACGTGACGGAATTGAACCTACTAAGGCGGTAGGAAGCAATGTGGGTAGAGTACAAAAAGGCTCCAAACCTGATCATAGCCGAGATGTGGAAGCAGCTCCTGGAAGGGGAGGGTCTACCCACACGCCTGCTCCCTGAAGGCGACATCCAGGATTGGGGGGAGCAGGTCCCGTTCCGAATAATGGTGCCGCGGGGCCGCGAGCACGTTGCCGACGAGATTCTCCGGAAGCTGTAATTTATACATGGAGTCATCCCAAAATGGTTTCCCGTACCCATGTCTAAGGGTCATCAATCTAAGGAGTCGACACCTGACTCCGCTCGTATGGTTCGACAAGCTCACCACGAGCGGAGTAGTAATCCCGCTCATCCTGAGCCTGTCGAAGGAAATGAGCGGGACAAGAAATCACGCAAGTATCTTGGGGTAGCTGATAGACCATGACTGAACCACAAGCATGGGCCATCCTGTTCCTTCCCCTGGCCTCGTTCGTTATCATTGCGCTGCTCATTCGCCCGTTTCTTAACCAGCGGTACTCCAGGCTCAGCGGCTATGTGACCATTGCGGCGGTGGGCGCCGCCTTCGTCCTTTCCCTGTCGGCGCTGAAGAGCACCCTTGGCTCCGATGCACCCATAGGATGGGCATCCCACCCCTGGCTCAACATCGGCGACCTGGAGATTCGCGTTGGCATCCTATTAGACCCTCTCACCGCCATAATGCTGGTGGTGGTGACAGGCGTCAGCTTGCTGGTGCAGGTCTACTCCCAGGGCTACATGAAGGGTGACCCTGGTTACTCCCGCTACTTCGCTTTCATGTCACTGTTCACCGCCTCCATGCTGGGCGTGGTGCTGGCCAGCAGCATCCTCCAGCTTTACGTGTTCTGGGAGATGGTTGGGCTGTGCTCCTACCTGCTCATCGGCTTCTGGTATCACCGGCCGGCGGCGGCGGCGGCGGCCAAGAAGGCTTTCATAGTCACGCGCATCGGCGATGTGGGGTTCCTTCTGGCAATCCTGTACCTGTTCCTCCAGCGGGACACGTTCGTTGCCCAGGGACTCAACCCATTCGAAATAAGGGACATATGGGCTGCGGCGCTGGTGCTTCCTGCCTTCGCAGTCACCTGGCTTAGCCTGGGGATATTCGCCGGCGCGGTAGGCAAGTCGGGCCAGTTTCCACTGCACACGTGGCTGCCCGACGCCATGGAAGGCCCGACTCCTGTCAGCGCCCTCATCCATGCCGCCACCATGGTTGCCGCGGGCGTATTCCTGGTGGCGCGGTTCTTCCCGCTGTTCCAGGAGTCTGCGACGGCGATGCACACTGTGGCCCTTATCGGCGGATTTACGGCTGTCTTTGCCGCCACCATGGGCCTGGTGATGTATGACATCAAGCGGGTGATGGCGTACTCTACCGTAAGCCAACTTGGGTACATGATGCTGGCACTGGGGATAGGCGCGCCCGGCCTGGCTATATTCCACCTGTTCAACCACGCCTTCTTCAAGGCCCTCCTGTTCCTTGGAGCTGGCAGCGTCAACCACGCCACGGGCACCTTCGATATGCGGTACATGGGCGGCCTGCGGAAACACATGCCAATAACCTACGTGACCATGCTTATCGGCAGCCTGAGCCTGGCGGGGATATTCCCGCTGTCCGGCTTCTGGAGCAAGGATGAGATTCTACTGGAGGCATGGCGTGGCGGTGACGTGGTAGACAAGCTAGTGTTCTGGATGGCGCTAGCTGGTGTCTTCCTGACAGCCTTCTATGTGTCCCGAATGATGTTCATGACATTCCACGGCTCTTTCCGTGGCGGCGCTGAGGCGGAGGGTCATGGCCAGGGCGCAGAGCATGCCGTGCACCTGGCGGAGTCGCCCTGGGTGATGTCCTTGCCTCTGGTAGTCCTGGGTGTGCTGGCCCTGGGTTCTGGGTATGTGGCCAACCCCTTGGGCGACCTGGCAGGTATTCCAGCTCACTGGTTTGTGGAGTTCCTGGGCGGACATGCCGAGGAGGCCAGCCTGTCGCTGGCGGCGGTCTCTACGTTAGTGGCGCTGGCGGGAATCGGCCTTGCCGTGCTGATGTACCAGACGCGGACTCTGTCACCCGATGCCGTGGGCCGCGCCTTGCGCCCCGCGCGCGATCTGCTTTTCAACAAATACTACCTAGACAACCTGTACGAAGGCGTCATAGTAGGACGCTTCTTCTACCGCGGTGTGGCGCGGTTCCTGGACTGGGTGGACCGCGAGGTCATAGACCGCACTGGAGACGGCGTCGGCTGGCTGGGCAGGAACCTTGGCCGTGGCCTGGCGCCGGTTCAGAGCGGCCAGATGCAGGCATACGGCGTCGTCATATCCCTGGGCATCCTTGCGATTATTGGAGCTTACCTTGTTTTTGGCAGGTGATAGTTGCTGACAGCCACTGTGTTCCTGCCCCTGGCCGGAGCCCTGGTCATTGCGCTGTTGCTGCGCCGTCCCAGGGCCATACGGGGTTTCGCCATCGGCGTCATGGTGGCGGACCTGGCGCTCGCTGCCCTTGCATTCACCGCCTACGACCCGAAAGCAGGTGGCCTGCAACTGGTGGAGCGGTTCAACTGGATTCCATCCTTGAACGTCCAATACTTCCTGGGACTGGACGGGCTGAACGCACCTCTGGTGCTCCTGACGGGCCTGGTGGGACTGTGCGCCGCGTTGGCATCCTGGCGTATTGAGGTACGGGTACGGGAGTATTTCGCCTGGCTCCTGGTGCTGCAAACCGCTGTCATGGGCGTGTTCACCGGGCTGGACTTCGTCCTCTTCTTCATCTTCTGGGAGCTGGAGCTGGTGCCCATGTACTTCCTGATCTCCATCTGGGGTTCGGGCCGCAAAGAGTACTCGGCAATGAAGTTCCTCATATTCACCCTCTCCGGCTCCGCCTTCATGCTGGTGGGCATCCTGGTGCTCTACTTCTCTGCCGGCACCTTCGATATGACCGTCCTGGCCAAGAGCGACCTGACGAATCTAATAATCCCTGCCCAGATGGTGTTCTTTTTCTTCTTCCTGGCCTTCGCTATCAAGCTGCCCACGTGGCCCTTGCACTCCTGGCTGCCGGATGCCCACACCGACGCTCCCACCGCCGGCAGCGTCATGCTGGCTGGCGTGCTTATCAAATTCGGCGGTTACGGGCTTATTCGCGTGAGCGTGGCTATGTTTCCCCAAGAGGCCCGGGACTACGCCTGGCTGATAGTGTCGCTGGGTGTGATAAGCATAATCTACGGCGCCATAGTGACCCTGCGCCAGAGCGACCTGAAACGCCTGGTGGCCTTCAGCAGCATCAGCCACATGGGACTTGTGCTGCTGGGCATCGGCTCCGTGGGCACCGTGGCCGCCGGGGTGAGCCCCGTTGGCCTCAACGGCGCCGCCATGCAGATGTTCACCCACGGCACTATCACCGGCTTGTTGTTCCTCCTGGTGGGGTTGGTGTATGAGAAGGCCCACACCCGCTACATACCTGACCTGGGCGGACTGGCTACGCGAATGCCATTTGTCGCCAGCGTCTTCGTTCTGGCCGGCCTGGCATCCCTGGGCCTGCCTAGCCTTAGCGGCTTCGTCTCCGAGGCGCTGGTGTTCCTCGGCACCTTCTTTGTCTGGGGCTGGCCCACCGCGATTTCTGTGTTCGGCATTGTGCTTACGGCAGGATACATCCTGTGGATGGTCCAGCGGGTATTCTTTGGCCCGGCGCTCGTTCGGTATGAGCACATAGGCGACGCCACACTGGTGGAAAAGCTGCCCCTGGTGGTGATGGTCATCGCCATTGTGGTAGTTGGCGTCTATCCATCAATCCTCACCGACGTATTCAGCGCCGGGATCAACCCGATTGTGGAAAGGCTGAGGGTTCTAGGCCCATGATCCTTCGTGACCTGTATCTGCTATCCCCGGAGATCGCCCTGGCAGGGGTGGCGATAGTCGTGATCATACTCGACCTGCTGGTGCGCAGCAAAAGGGTCGTAGGAGTGGTGGCGTTCGTGGGCCTGGCGGTGCCCATGGCCCTAGCGGTGGTGCTTTGGGCTGATGTCCAGAGCGAGACGGCTGTGTTCGGAACGCTGGCGGTGGACAGGTTTGCCATTTTCTTCAAACTCCTGGTCCTCGCCATTGTCGCCGTGCTGATTCTTGGCTCGGCTGACTACGTGGCCAGGTTCCAGCGGTACCAGGGTGAGTTTTATGCCCTGGTCCTCTTTTCTGCCACGGGCATGATGCTGCTGGCGGCCACCACTGAGCTTATCTCCATATACATCAGCCTGGAGCTGACGGCGCTACCCCTGGCGGCGCTGGCGGCCTTCCATCGGGACGAACGCTCCACCGAGGCGGGATTCAAGTTCCTGCTTCTGAGCGCCATGAGTTCGGCGCTGCTCCTGTATGGCATGGTGCTGGTGTATGGCTTCACCGGCAGCACGCAGCTTCAAGGGATTGCCGGGGCAGTGGCGCAGGGCGATATGCCCTTTGGCAGCTACGCCCTGCTTGCAGGCATCACGCTGATGGCGGTGGGATTCGGTTTCAAGATAGCTATGGCGCCATTCCAGATGTGGGTCCCTGACGTGTACGAGGGTGCTCCAACACCTATAACCGCATACCTTTCCGTGGCCAGCAAGGCGGCGGGATTTGCGGTGTTGCTGCGCGTTTTCTATTTCGCACTTCCGGCGGTCAGCGGCGACTGGAGTACGCTCTTCGCCGTGCTCAGCGCCCTGTCCATGACAGTTGGCAACCTGGTGGCCATAGCGCAAGACAACATCAAGCGGATGCTGGCGTACAGCACCATAGCCCATGCGGGGTACATCCTGGTGGGAGTGGCTGCGTTTGCAGCCAGAGCCCCGGGGCCGGACGGCGTGGCCCTGGGCCCCAGCGGCGTGCTCTTCTACCTGGCAGCCTACGCTGCCACCAACCTGGCAGCCTTCTTCGCCATCATGGCCATCGCCAACAGGACAGGGAGCGAGCAGATAGACGACTTTGCGGGCATAGCCCGGCGTGCCCCGCTGGTGGCCGCGGTGCTGGCCTTCGCCATGCTCTCCCTCATCGGCATCCCGCCCACGGCGGGGTTCATGGGCAAGCTGTACCTTTTCAACGCCGCCGTCCGGGGCGACCTGGTCTGGCTGGCGGTGGTGGGCGTCATCAACAGCGTGGTCTCCGCCTACTACTATCTGCGGGTGGTCAGGGTCATGTACGTGGGTACCGCTCCATCAGAAGAGGCCATGCCGTCTTCATGGCCCGTGCGCCTGGCGCTGGCGTTGAGCGGTGGAGGCATTTTGGCCATCGGACTGTTGCCTGGCCCCTTGTCGGAGATCAGCCAGGCGGCGGTACGGACCTTATTGTCCTTGACCTTGAAGGTGCCCTAGCAGGGTGATGGTTTCATATTCACATGACCTACCGCAAAAAGCCCTTGACAGGCCAGGGGCCAGGGGCTAAGATACCTCTGCAAGTCGGCGCAAGCCGATATTGTTGTCTTTTGCACCTTAACAAGTGGATAGTGGAAGGAAGGTAAGGTAACACGCTGAGAGTTTGATCCTGGCTCAGGACGAACGCTGGCGGCGCGCCTAATGCATGCAAGTCGAACGGTCCTTCCCGCAAGGGAAGGACAGTGGCGAACGGCTGAGTAACGCGTAAGTAACCTACCCCTGGGTGGGGAATAACTCGCCGAAAGGCGGGCTAATACCGCATGTGCTGTCGTATCACAAGGTACGCCCGCAAAGGTTCTTCGTAAGAAGGATCGCCCGGGGATGGGCTTGCATCCTATCAGGTAGTTGGTGAGGTAACGGCCCACCAAGCCGATGACGGGTAGCTGGTCTGAGAGGACGGCCAGCCAGAGGGGGACTGAGACACGGCCCCCACTCCTACGGGAGGCAGCAGCAGGGAATCTTGCGCAATGGGCGAAAGCCTGACGCAGCGACGCCGCGTGGGGGAAGAAGGCCTTCGGGTCGTAAACCCCTTTTCTGGGGGAAGAGCAAGGACGGTACCCCAGGAATAAGCCTCGGCTAACTACGTGCCAGCAGCCGCGGTAATACGTAGGAGGCTAGCGTTGTCCGGATTTACTGGGCGTAAAGGGCGTGTAGGCGGCTTGGGAAGTCCCTTGTGAAATCTCCCGGCTCAACCGGGAGCGGTCGAGGGATACTTCCAGGCTAGAGGGCAGTAGAGGAGAGTGGAATTCCCGGTGTAGTGGTGAAATGCGTAGATATCGGGAGGAACACCCGTGGCGAAAGCGGCTCTCTGGGCTGTACCTGACGCTGAGGCGCGAAAGCGTGGGGAGCAAACAGGATTAGATACCCTGGTAGTCCACGCCTTAAACTATGGATGCTGGGTATGGGAGGTATCGACCCCCCCTGTGCCGAAGCTAACGCGTTAAGCATCCCGCCTGGGGACTACGGCCGCAAGGTTAAAACTCAAAGGAATTGACGGGGGCCCGCACAAGCAGCGGAGCGTGTGGTTTAATTCGATGCTAAGCGAAGAACCTTACCAGGACATGACATGCTCGTGGTACCAAACCGAAAGGCGAGGGACCCTTCGGGGAGCGAGCACAGGTGCTGCATGGCTGTCGTCAGCTCGTGCCGTGAGGTGTTGGGTTAAGTCCCCCAACGAGCGCAACCCTCGTGGCTAGTTGATTTCTCTAGCCAGACCGCCCCACAAAAAGGGGAGGAAGGTGGGGATGACGTCAAGTCAGCATGGCTCTTACGTCCTGGGCTACACACACGCTACAATGGCCGGTACAACGGGTCGCGAAAGCGCAAGCTGGAGCCAATCCCTAAAAACCGGCCCCAGTTGGGATTGCAGGCTGCAACCCGCCTGCATGAACGTGGAGTTGCTAGTAACCGCAGGTCAGCATACTGCGGTGAATACGTTCCCGGGCCTTGTACACACCGCCCGTCACGTCATGGGAGTTGGAAACACCTGAAGTCCGTGGGCTAACCCGCAAGGGAGGCAGCGGCCGAGGGTGGAGCCAATGACTGGGACGAAGTCGTAACAAGGTAGCTGTACCGGAAGGTGCGGCTGGATCACCTCCTTTCTAGGGAGACCATCACCGAAAGGTGACTACTCCTAGGTCGGTCAGCGGGCATACTAATTAGCTGGAGACTTGACCAACCTCCAGCCAAAGTGTCCGCTGAGGTCATTAGGCTTGGAACCCCATTCTTCCTTCCACTATCTGCCTGTTAAGGTGCCGAGAATAAAAGAGGCCCCGCTAAATTAGCGGGGCCTCTTGCTTTGTGCCACGAATATGAGGTGCGCCATCGTCATTCTGAGGAAGGGACGACTGTGTCGGCCCGACCGAAGAATCTTGTCTGCCGTCAATGGCCTGCGCCTTTGGCCATAGGCAATTGCCTGCTTGGGCAGACAAGATTCTTCGCTGCGCTCGTCCCGACGCGTCGGGACTCACGCGCTCAGAATGACATAGACCACATGTACTCAAGCGGGTAGGTTCAGGATGCTACGGGTATCTGAAGAGGCTAAGTGAACGGTTTCCCGAATAGCCGCTAGCTCTTAGCTTGCGGCCTTCTTGATGTATGTGTCCGGGCTGGCCAGGAACTTGCTCCGACAGTCCAGGCTGTCAAAGTAGTACCACACGCCTTCGTGGAACCGTCGCGTGCCTTTGGTGGGGTCCACCTCTGGGGCACCGTATGCGGTTTGGCCCGTGACGGCCCGCACCGCTGCCTCGTCTACCTCTTTGCCGCAAACTGGATCCCTGGACATTGGTTACTCTCCTGTTTCTAGCTGGGCTGACTCACTCATCGGGAAGGGGCCTCTTCGTATTGCGACTCACCCAACCTGACCGGCCCAGGCCGGTCCAGAAGTGCCCGGGCGATCCTTGCCCTGTGCTCGTAGGTGGTGCCCAGTCTCATGGTCCAAGCGGAGACCCGCCGGAACCACAAGTTCTGGTTGAACTCCATGATGAAGCCGATGCCGCCGTGGATCATTTGGCAGTATCTTACCGCTGCCTCACACTTTTCGTTGGCGAACGCCTTGGCCTGAGACACCTCGATACCGGCCGGCAATCCCTGGTCCATTCTCCAGAGTGCTTCATAGGTGAGGAGTTGGGTGCCATCCACCCACATGAGCATGTCGGCGCACATGTGCTGGACGGACTGGAATGATCCAATGGGCCGCCCAAAGGCTATGCGGTGTTTGGCGTAATCCGTGGCCATCTCTGAGTTCTTCCTGGCTGCCCCTTCCATCTGGGCGCAAAGCAGGGCGGTGCCCATGTCCAGCATATGCACCACTATGGGCCACCCCTCGTTCAGCTTGCCCACCAGGCTAGCCTTGGGCACCCGAATGTTGCTGAAATCCACCTTGCTCTGCTTGTCTTTGGCCATTGTGACCAGCGGCGTTTGGGATATGCCAGCACTGCTGGTGTCCACCAGGAAGAGGGAGATTCCCTCCTTGCCGTGTGAAGGCGGAGCGGTGCGGCATGGCACCAGGCACTTTTGCGCAACGTTGAAATTGTCCACGAACATCTTGGAGCCGTTCAGGATATAGCCGTCGCCGTGGGCTGTGGCTTGCATCTGTATGGAATCTGGGACATAGCGTGGGTCCCGCTCAGTAAAGGCCCATGTGAGAATCGTTGCGCCGCGGCTGACGCCAGACAGGGTCTCCTGCCGCTGGGCTTCCGTGCCGTACTTGGCTATGGTTAGAGCGGCGGTCATGGTGCTGTGAAGGGGCACAGGGACTATGGCGCGGCCCACCTCCCCCAGAATAATCCCCAGGTGGGTCAGAGGAAGCCCCTGTCCATCGTACTTTTCCGGCAGCGCCAGGCCCAACCAGCCCAGGTCTGCCAGCCTCTTCCAAAGCTCCGGAGGATACCCCAGAGGGTCCTTTTCCATGTCCCGCGCCAGGCTGGGGGGACACTCAGCCTCCAGGAACTCCCTGGCGCTCTTCTTCAGCATCTCCTCTTCTTCGTTCAGCAAGATATCCATGTCGCTACCTCTCTCTGGCGCAAGGGAACTGGCAAGGGCCCAAAGGGGCGCTCGCCAGTACCTCTAGCATTTTTGGGCAGGGACTGGCGCGGCTAGCCGCGAGGCATGCCGAGGCCGCGGCGAGCCACCTGGTCTCGCATGATCTGGACGCTACCGTGGTTGATACCTGACTGGAAGGCGCCCATCAAATTATGGGCGTAGATGCCATCTTCTATAGCACCTTCCGAGCCGTTTAGAAGCTGGGCGTATGGCCCAAGGATCTGGCTGATGGCCTCGGAGGCCGTGACGCCGTGCTCAGGCGCCCACACCTTCTCCGCAGAGCCTTCGTAGGTAAAGTCCTGCTCACGCTGCACGATGGACATGCTGCGCATGGTCATCAGCCGGCACACCTGGGCCTCTATCCACAGCTCCGCCAGCTTGTCGCGGACTGCAGGGTCGTCCTTCAGGGAGTAGCCGCCAAGGTCGCTTTCTTTGGCCCAGTTGATGATGTCCTCATCCATGTGAACGGATATCAGGTAGCGGGAGGCGCCCACCCTGTCCAGGTTAAGTCCCTGGGCGCCTATGTACCAGCCCATGTTCTCATCGCCGAGACGGCAGGACACTGGCACCCGCACGTCTTCAAAGAACACCTCGTTGGTCCTGCTCATCCCGTAGGTTGTGCCTGGAGGTGCAGGCGGATCGTTCTGGACTGTCCAGAGGGGACGCACAGTGATGCCCGGGGTGTCCATTGGGACAAGGAGTATGGTGATGCCGCGGTGCCTTTC
>JAUSCR010000128.1 GCA_030651175.1 Dehalococcoidia bacterium | reverse complement strand
AGGGTTGCCCATTGACCCGCATGCTGGACGCGGACTCGAAGACGAACACCATGGAACCTGTCTGGCCGCCCAGTGTGGCCTGGCACTGCCAGGTGCCCAGCAGGGACTGCTGGGTGCCGGCGGCCTGGCCAGATGCGCTGGTCGGGGTAGCGCCAGCCGTGGCCGGCTGTGCCCTCTGACATTGGAAGCGGGAGCCGTCCTTGTACGTCATTACAAGACTGTCGCCAGCCACGCTCAAAGTTAAGGTGTCTGTGCCAAAACGAATGCCTTCGGGGACCAAGGCGTAGCTTATGGGTTGCCCATTGACCAGGAGGCTAGACCCAGACTGGAAAACCAGGACAGCAGAAGCCTGCTGCTGGCCCGTCTGGACCTGGCACTGCCAGGTGCCTAGAAGACTTGCGGTGGTGGCCTGAGCCGGCACCGGCGTCGGCGTGGGAGCCAGAGCCTTCCCAAAGACCCCGGCCAGGCCGGACTCGGGGGTCGGCGAAGGCGCAGCCTGCGTGGCAGCAGTTGGTGATGGCGCTGGTGCCGCAGCGGTCGTTGCGCCAAAGACGGCCACAATAGACAAGTTCGATATAGCAGTGATGCCCAGCGGGTTCGCCGGGCCTCCGGCGCTTCCAGCCCAGCCGACAAATTGGTATCCCGGGCTGGATACGGCGGTGACCAGCAGATTCGACCCTTGCAGGTATTTTCCGTCTTTGCCCGGCGACGGTACGACCTCGATTCTTCCGCTGCCGGCGGGAACGACGCTGGTCACTACTGTCACCTGGACAGGAACCGGGGTTGGGTTCGTGCTTGCGGGCTAGGCGCACGCGGACAGAAGCAAAAGAAGAGTCGCGGCAACGGCGACTACCGCAGATACGTTGCGGCCTACGCCGAGGGGCTGCTGTTGTTGCATAGGGGCCATCTCCTAGGGGACTTTTCGATGCTGGGGGGCTCGGTGACTCTGATGCCGGTCTCTGGGTGACAACCTTCCTTTTAGGCCAAGCTGCTGCCAAGAGTGACCTACTACTGCGCCCGTGCGCCATTCTCCGTACCGTTAGAGCGGTGTGATGCTAGCATGGAGGGCGGATGTTGTCAACGGAATGCGGAAAGGGCCAACCGAACGGTGCCGTTGACAACAATGTGTAGACGTGCTATATCTGGCTTCCGTAGCGTTAGGAGTCGCCATCCTGACTGAGGCCTCGATCAGCTTTCTGGGGCTGGGGATTCCGGCTCCTGCTCCCTCCTGGGGAGGAATGTTGTCCGGCCCTGCACGGAGCCTGGGGTTGTTGGCTACCTGGCTCCGACCGCCTGTCCCCAGTGCGCATCCAAATCGCCAGCGATACCGATACAAGGAGGAGCAATGGAGTTCGAGACAGTCTTGTACGAAAAGAAGGGTCATATCGCGTTTATTACGCTCAATCGGCCGCAGATGCTCAACGCCATCAGCCCGAAAATGAGCGCGGAAATGTATCAAGTTTGGCGAGACATCAAGGCAGACTCCAACATCCGTGTGGCGGTGCTGACCGGTGCAGGCGAGAGAGCCTTTTGCAGTGGGATGGACGTCCGCGCAAGGACGGCAAGCGGAACACCCGAAATGGACACTGAAGTCCGATTCGCCGAGTCTGGCGGCAGGTCGCGTATCACGGCTCGCCGGAACGACTGCTTCAAGCCGGTGATCACCGCAGTGAACGGCATGGTTGTGGGTGGCGGCCTCCATTTCCTCACAGATTCAGATATCAATATCTGTTCAGAGAACGCCACCTTCTTTGACACTCATCTTGAGCTAGGTTTGATGATAACCGGAGAAGTCCTTGACCTTAGCCGCAGAGGCGTGCCCCTGGAAAGGCTCATGCGGATGGCGCTCCTGGGCAAGAAGGAGCGGATGGATGCCCAAGAGGCTCATCGCATCGGTATAGTGAGCCAGGTGGTGCCGCTAAAAGAGCTCTTGCCGACTGCCACGGGGTTGGCGGAGATCGTTGCTGAGATGCCGCCGCTTCCGACGATGCTTTCAGTGGAGGCCATATGGCGTGGCGTTTACTCGGGAGATGAGGATGCCAAAACGGCTGCGGAGATACTCAACCGCTACAACCTGCGAGGAACTGAGGCTACAGAGGGCTTAATGGCCTTCGCCCAAAAGAGGAAGCCTGATTTTGAAAAAGAGTAAGCAACAGTTGGAAGACCCTGTAAGGAGGGAATAATGAAAGTCGGGATGATGTTGCCTAACTACGCCCGGTGGTTTCGGGGAGATGGCATCTGGGCCACCTGCGAAAAAGGCAAGGAGTTGGGTCTGGACGCATTCTCCTTTGTTGACCACATTATGATGACTCCACGCCAAGTCATAGGGATGGGCAACGGCTACATGGATATATGGACTGCCATGACCTACGTGGCCGCGATTACCAACGTACAAGGCTGGAAGCCCATTCTCACCCAGTCGGTGTGCGTCATACCATATCGCCCCCCTATCCAGCAGGCAAAAGTAGCCGCTACGTTGGACTCCCTATCCGGCGGCAGGTTAATTGTAGGTGCCGGCAGCGGCTACAATGAACTCGAGTTCCGTGACCTGGGGATGAATTCACGCGAGAGGGGAGAAAGGGCGGACGAGTACCTGGCGTGCATGAAGGAGCTATGGACTCACCCGGTGGCCTCGTTCCACGGCAAGTACGCCAACTTCGACGAGAGGACAATATCCGTCCGTCCCACCCAGCAGCCACACCCTCCCATACTATACGGGTCTCGCGGGCCTAGGCCCCGCAGTCGCGTTGCAGACAGATACCAGGGAGCCATTGACACTTCTGGGAAGGATGCGGACGCCCACCGGGCCTTTGAAAGCGGCATGACGGACTTGAATCGGCTGTGGAAGGAGCACGGGCGGTCAGGGAAGCCATTCATCATGGTTTACACAAGGGGACACCTGACCACTGACCGCGGCCACGTTGATGATAAGGTAGTAAAGGGCGTTGCAGGGGAGGGCATCCAACCTGTTATAGAGAGTGGGCACAGTCACGAAGCGCTGCCGGAGGGGCAGGAGAGACCTTACATGTCTTCATATACGCTCACTCATGTGAGCGCGATGGTGGAGGACCTGAGAAGGCTCGAATCAGCAGGCGTTGACCTGGCAATAGTTTGGCTTCCCTCCTACCGGTACGGGGGGCTAGACAACCTGGGGCTACAGATGCAGCAGATGGAACTCTTCGCCGAGCACGTTCTGCCCAAGGTCAACCGGGACAAGAAGCCTATAGAGATGGACTTCGGCGGCAAGCTCTACACGCCCTTGGCGGTGTCGTAGCGTCTGAGCGAGGATACGCCGACGCCCGGCTGGCCCCTGCTTCGACAGCCTTACCACGAGCGGACCATTAACCCATCACACAGCACGCTCGCGGGGTCCAAGTCCACCAGCCAGTCTATTCGGGCGGCTTTGCACTAAAGCTGTTGAACCGCTGCAAAACAGAGGCGGCAAACTCCTTGAGGCCCGAGTTTGCTGGACGAGCCTCCTGTTTCCCTTTCCCGGCTTCGAGCTCCCGGGACATGGCCTCCGCCTGGATACTGTCTTGGACGGCTTTAACCATGAGTTCACGCAACTGCTTGGCCTGTGCCGCTACCTGCTTCTCAAGGTTATTCTCATAGCGCCTGACCTGCAGCGACAGATACCTTCGCTCGGCGGCTTTCGCTACCCGAATGAGCATCTCGTCAAGGTTGAAGGGCTTCAGCACGTAGTCGTAAGCTCCCAGTTTCATGCACTCAACCGACGTTGTTACGTCGTTCACGACAGTCATCATTATGACCTCGATATCGGGGTAGTCAGCCCGTACCCGGCGGAGGAGGTCAATTCCAGACATGCCTGGCATTCTGACGTCCAGAAGCGCCACCTCATATACTCGCCGGCGGGCCAGGTCAAGGGCATCCTCGCCATTGGATGCGACGCTCGCATCATACCCGCTGGACAGGAAGAACCTCTGGAGGTTTTCTCTAATTGTGGCCTCATCATCAACTATCATGATGGTGCCTTTGCCTTGGATTGTCATTTCCTTACCTCCCTACACTTACTTGCTAGTGTGGTGTTCCCGAAGTTCACCGTCAAAGTCATTGCGAGGAGTCCCGATGAATCGGGACTCCTCGCAATGACATCTTAGGTGTTAGCTGCCGGATTGCCCGTCCGTGGTTGCCGGCAGCGCCACAGTGAACACAGCGCCTTTTCCCACCTCGCTAGCCACTTGGATGTTCCCGCCATGCTCCTGGATGATCCCGTACGAGACGCTGAGACCCAGCCCAGTCCCTTTTCCTTCTGGCTTAGTTGTAAAGAAAGGGTCGAAGACCCTGGAGAGGTGCTCCTGGGCTATGCCCGGGCCGTCGTCGGCAATTGTCACTACAACTGTGTCTCCCACCTGGCGGGTCCTTAGCAACAAAGTGCCGCGCCCGTGGGCAGCGAGCATGGCTTGCTCGGCGTTGAGGATCAGATTAAGGAAGACCTGCTGGATCTGGTTGCGGTCCGCCAAGCCATTTCGCAAGTCAGGCTGGAGGTCCTTCACCACCTCTATGTTGGAGACCGAAAGCTCGTACTGCCGGAGGGCTATGGTGGCCTCAAGTGCCTCGTTGATGGAGATGTAGCTCTTTTCCGGCTTGTGTTCGCGCACGAAGGTCAGAAGCTGCCGCATGATAAGAGCCACCCGCCAGATCTCGCTGCGGACAGTCTCAATGTCTGCCTTCAGAGCATCGTCCAGGTTTCCTCTCAGCACCAGTTCAGCGCGCCCCAACGCGGCAGTCAAGGGATTGTTGACTTCATGGGCGATACCGGAAACAAGGGATCCCAACGATGCCAGTCTGTCTGCCTGCATGAGCTGAGCTTGGAGCTGTTTGCGTTCAGTTATGTCGCGAATCACGGCCATGGAAGCAGGCTGGCCTTTGTACGTGACCGGGGAGGCCGAAACCTCCACGGCACGCTCCGCACCATCTGCCCGCTGGATACTGTATTCGTAGACTTCAGCCCCTCGCTCTCCCCTTTGCCGCGCCGCAACTCGTTCTCTTACTTGAGCTTTGTCCCTCGTCACCACAAAATTGTCTACTGGCAAACCCACAGCTTGGTGCGGGTCCATGAGGCCGTGGAGCGCAAGGAAGGCTCTGTTGGCGAATACCCTGATCCCCCCCACATTGATGGAAATAGC
Organism: Dehalococcoidia bacterium; assembly: GCA_030651175.1. Lineage (GTDB taxonomy): Bacteria > Chloroflexota > Dehalococcoidia > Lucifugimonadales > SHYF01 > SHYF01. Next base: position 6,114 of record JAUSCR010000128.1, on the reverse strand, counting down.
GTCGTTGGCGCTGTCCACCACAACCTGGTATAGCTGTTCGCTCTCCCGCAATGCTGCCTCCAGTTTCTTGCGTTCGGTGATATCACTGTAGAGCACCTGGAACTGCCGCTCGCCATTCCAAAGGACTTCCTTTCGGAAAGCTTCAAGGCGACGGACTTCGCCATCCTTGCGCACGATACCGATTTCATAATAGGGCGAAACATACTCTCCCCGCTGTCGCATCTGATATCTTACCTCGCGCTCGGCATAGCTCTCCGGGGTGTAGCGCTCTTGGATGGGTATCCTATTGAATTCTTCGAGGCTGTCGCAACCAAAGATATCCAGCAATACCCGGTTAGCATAAACCGTCTCACCACCGGGACTGACGATGCGGATGCCCGCCGGGGAATCATCAAAGGAGCTTCGAAAGTTACCTTCGGCTTCCCTTAGCGCCTCCTCCAGTCTCTTGCGTCCGGTGATGTCCACCACCATTCCCCGAAGGGTGTCATTATCCAGCACGGCTGAAAGAAGCAAATGCCGATCGTTCCCGCGACTGGTAAACACGGCTATCTCGAAGGCAGAAACCTTCCCATCGCTTCGCAGTATGCGCAGCAACTCCTCACGCCTGGACGGGTCCTTGTAGAAATCCTGCACTTTGATCTGAAACAGTTGCCGCGCCGAGTCCAGTTCCAGAATCGTTGCCAGCGCCTCGTTAGCGTACAGCATCGTTCCATCAATACTGGTCTCAAATATGCCCACGCTGGCGGTGTCCACCAGGTTGCGGTACCGCTCCTCGCCCTTCCGCAGGGCCTCTTCCGCCTCCGCACGATCGGCGAGGTAGCGAACAAACGGGCGGATCACCAAGAGGTAAAAGGGTGGCAGCAGCAAAACCAGCACGGCGGCAGTCTCTGCCAACAACTTCCACCAAGGAGCAATGGGCGGCAGCAAGGAAATGCCCATCTCGACGAACGTGTGGGCGACGGCGATTGCGATGCCGAACAGGATGAAAACTCCGATGGGCGACCGCCAACCGCTTATCCCACCGGACGCCTGCTCCCCAGGCGCTATGACAGGACGTGTCACCCACTTTGGGAAACGCATGGCCACCTCCCTACATCAACGCTCATCACCATATCTACTATAGCAACGTTATCTTTGCCCCTTGTAAGTCTTGCCACTCTTTTGTCAACTCTTACGCTATCACAGCATCATTATACTCCTAGAGGCACGTTCCGCTGTCCTAAGATTGTCTAATAGTTAAGTTTTCGAAACGTGAGGCCTTCCGGCTTTGCACAAAGACTCTCTTGGGCGGCAATAAGTGTCACCCCAAGTCCCGATTCCGTCGGGACTCTCGACCTTTGGTCGGAGCTCACCACGAACGGGAGTAACCAAATCCGCTCACCCTGAGCTTGTCGAAGGGAGTGAGCGGGGTACACCCCGTCTTGTCAACAAAGCCGAGCAGCCTCTACCCCTAATCCCCATTCAGCATCCGCTCAACCTCTAAGAGCAGAGTCGTTGGGCTGAACGGCTTTGTAAGAAAGTGATCGGCGCCAGCCCGTAAAGCCTTCTGGCGCTCGCTTTCCTGGGTCAGCGCAGTGAGAAAAATAACCTTGACGTGGGCGGTAGAAGGGTCCGCCTTCAAGGCACGGCAGACCGCTGGCCCGTCTAGCTTTGGCATTAGCATGTCCAGAATCACCAAGTCAGGCCTCTCCCTGGAGGCAATATCCAGCGCCTCTTCCCCATCGTGGGCCAGGGTAATCTCGTACCTCTCGTCATAGCCCAGCGTTGCTGAGATGAGCTTCAGCACGTTCTCTTCGTCGTCAGCTATTAGCACTCTCTTTCGCACTCTCGGCTCTCCTATGCTGCTCTGGCCCCACTGAGTTCCGTGGCCGGGCCTGTAGTGAGAAGAAGAAGGTAGAGCCTCGGTTCAGCTCGCTCTCTACCCATACCTCTCCCCCCATCATCTCCACAAAGCTTTTGACAATGTACAGTCCCAGCCCAGTGCCGCGGATGCCCAAAGTCTCCCGGCGGTTTACTCTTTGGAAGCTCTGAAAGAGTTGCGTCTGGTTCTCTGGTGCTATGCCGATCCCTTGGTCCGCTACGCTCACTACTACCCGCTCTCCATCCGGCTCATGTCTCGCGGAGAGTGTGATAGAACCACCGGCAGGGCTGTATTTTGCGGCATTGGTGAGTAAATTGGTCATGACCTGCACCAGCTTCGCCTTGTCTGCCCAGACTTCTGGCAAGTCTGGAGGAATCTCCACCACCACCTCGTGACGAGTGGCCATGGGACTGGCGAGGGTCACAGCCTCCTCTACCACCACACCAAGAGCACACCGCACCAGGTTGACACCCATTTTGCCCGACTGAATACGGGAGATGTCCAGGAGGTCGTCTACAATGCCGGAAAGCCGCAGTCCCTCCTGATGAATGGTCCGAAGCCAGTTCTCCCGGATTTCCCTGGGGACCTCGTGCGTAAGAAGAATTTCGCTGAAACCAACTATGGTGGTCATGGGGGTGCGAAGCTCGTGGGAAGCGATGGAGATAAAGGAGTTGCGTCTCTCCTCCAACTCCTTCTCTTGTGTCATGTCCCTCACCAGAAGTCCCAGCAAAGGCGGCCCCGACTCTTCTGGAATGTGGAACACTTTTACCAGGAGCTGCCGGCGGATTGGTCGTACCAGCGTCACCTCGAACACCGCCGGCTCCATCGCACTGCCATGAAGCGCCTCCCGCAACGGGCCCAGGACTTGGGGATTCTCCACGTCCGGCGCCATGCGGCCTATCATCTCGTCCCAGGGCCGCCCCACCGCCTCCCGAGCAGGCATGCCGGTGAACAGCTCCATGGCATTGTTCCACAACTCCAGATGTCCGTCTGGACCCAATACCGCCAGTCCCTCCGCCATGCTCGCCAAAATGGCGGCAAGGGTGCTTTTCTCCTGGGTTACGGAGCTGAACAGGTCGGTGTTGTCCAACAACACGCCCGCCACGCCGGCAAACAGTCCCGCAAGCCGTTCGTCGTCCTGAGAGAATTCGTTGGATGACGCCTTTTCTACAAGATACAAGACACCTCGAGATTTCCCTTTCACCAAGACGGGTATACTCAGAAGACCGCTTCTGCTTGAGCGAACAGCCGGAGCCAGCGGGGCAAAGGGGTGATAAGACTCCCCTGGCGTGAGAGAACGGTCTCCATTGTTTGCCTGCGCTCCTTCCTCTTCCGGCCCCCGGAGCGACGCCAGAGCGGCGTCATTGTTAAGGACAGGTGATCCCGATACTATCCGCCGTAGCATCTGCCCTTCTTCGTCCCACACATCCAGCGCTCCGTGGCGTGCGCCCAATAGCTCTCTGCCGGTGTCCACCAGTTTCTGGAGAGCACGCCCTGGGTCCTGCTCCAGTCCTAGCTGGCCAACGGCGGTGCCAAACGCCTCAACACGGCGGCGGTCCTGCAACAGTTGAACAGTTGTGCGCTGATAGAGGCGAGCGTCGTCCAGCAGAACAGTCGTCTGGGTGGCAACCAGGGAAAGAAGAGTCAGCTCTTCCCTGGAGTATGGCTCCTCTGAGAGCTTGGCGCCCAGGGCCAGTATGCCGCTGAGGTGTTCACGCATTCTCAGCGGGACAAGGACCACGGCGCCCGCGGCCTGCAACAGTTGCCTGTCATTGTTAGCCAGGGCCTGCAACCGCGGGTCGAAATCCAGGCGACGTTGCTCCAGGGGCTCCTGTTCTCTATCCAGGAATAACACCAACGGGCTATTCCTGCTTATCTGCAAGAAGCCAATCTCCTCTCTGCCCGAGGTGGCCACGGTGACAAAATCCCCCGTATCCGATGGCTGCAGCAACGCCACGCCGCTAGTCTGCATAGCCACACGTATCACATCCACCAACTCGTGGGCAGGTCGCTCCAGCTCGGCAATGCTGTGGGTGCGGCGGGTAAACTCCTCCAGTGCCCGAAGACTGTCCCGACGCTGACGGAAGAAAACCTTGTCCACCCTTTCCTGAACCTGAGTCCATAGCGGCTGCAGGGCAAGGGCCAGTACCGTCACCAGCAACACATACAGGAACGGACGAACCTTACCGCTGGGGAAGAGCCACGTGGCCATCAAGATGAGCGCCACGTAGGGCACCGCAATCAGCGCACTGGACAGGACATATGCCACGCTCTTGCGGACCACCAGGCTGATATCCAGCAGGTGATACCTTCGCATGGCCACGGCGGTTATAGTGGCAAAGGCTAGATTACCCAGTATGTTTGTGGGGTAGGTCCACGGGAGCACGTCCAGGGCCGTGCCCGCCACGGGGAAAAGGGAGGCGACCATGATATACAGAAGACGGTTTCGCTCCTCATAGACCTTGGAACGGCGGTAGGCCCGGTGGAGAGTCAATAGTCCCAGCAGGATCCACAGATATCCACCGATGGCCATGAGATAGAACGCCGGGCCAAAGACAGGGGTATACCCATAGCTGCGGAGCTCTATGCGTTCCACCAGCATCCCCCTGAACCCCAGAGCCAATACTGTCGCCAGATACAGCAGGATTACCAGAAGAACCTTTCGCCCGCCATCAGTTCGGGTGTACGCCAGGGTGAAGGCGTAGAAGACAGTTGAGGAGGCGAGCATGACTGGGATGACCAGACGTTCCCAGAACAGCGCGTGCTGCACATCAGGAGACAAGCGCATCAAAAAGATGAGGAAGGACCATGCCTGTACCGCCAGGAGGAAGAGGGCAAAGTAGAGGTGAGGCGAAGACCTGGGTGCCCGTCTAGCTACAACCACACAGAGGAGGCCGCTGAACACGGTCGCTATCAGCGGTGGCAGGGAGTAAGTTGGATTATCGAAGACGTTCATTTCCCGTTGCGACAGAGGTCGCTAAGCTGCACAAGCTGGGCTATGGCAGCATCTGGAGGGTTAATGCGTGGAGGCCTGAGATGAGCCACGGGCGCGCCCTCTTTCACCTTCTCTTCAAAATAGCGAGCGAATGTTCCCCGGGAGAGCAGGGTCACAACTACCGTCCGTTCTACACCTAGCCAGCGTTCCAAGTCCCCGAAGTCACTATCCACGATCCTGAGCTGGGACTCTAACTCCTTCTCCATCTCCTCCACGAAGTGTTCCTCTTTCAGCTCCAAGAACAGTCTCAGGTACACACGGCTATGATTATACTCTTTGCGGGCGCACCACTCTTCGCAGCTGATTCCTGCGTTGGCGATGGCCGTGGCCAGCGTCTTTTCGTCAATCTGTGTCAGGCCCGCCAGGTCAATAATGTCGCTGGCCCTGGCCTGGAAAACCAACTGGGGTAGCTTCACGCCCGTCTCTGTGTCCTCCAGCGCCACCACCTTGAACACATCCCCAATACGATACCGCATGAGAGGCATTCCATAGAAATGGGAGAATACCAACTCATACTGCTTCCCAACCTCCAGCTCGTCCATAAGGATGGTGCGTGGCTGATAGCTGGGGTCCTCTCTGCTACGCGGCCATTCGCTCTGGGGGATGAACTCCCAAAAGGCAACGTCCGGCAACAAAGTCATCGCCTTCTTGTTCCACCCCTGGAGCGCACCTATCATCATCTCAGTGTTGCCATACGCCTGGTAGGGAACTTTCCCCCAAATCCGGGCTATCTCCTCTTCATGCATCGCCGTGTCAACCCCAAAGGTGATCAGCCCCTTGGGCGACCATAGGTCGCGCGGCAGAACACCTCGGCCCGCCAGCCGGCTCCTAAGCCATGCCCGGGCCAAGCGATGAAGCGCCCGGGGATGGAGCAGTGTTGAGGACAAACTAAGACTCCTCTCATTCCTGGCAAAGCTGTCGCCGATCTTGGTCAGCACAGAGGAGGCGGCGAATATGTAGTCTATCCCCTGATCCATAGCCAGCCGAAAGGCTATTTCAGTCCTTTCCTTGAAATCCAGCTCCTCTGCCTGGGATAGCGGTGGAATGGACTGGTAGGGGAAATATTGGGCGAAGTAGTACAACAGAGAGCCTGAGGCGTAGGGCCGAGGCGCCAGATTCACCAACACCCTGGTCCTGGGAGCAAGATGTACCGCACCCTTCTTCTCAGCCGCGGCAAGGATGGCCCCCGCCACCACGTACCGCGCAATGCGGTCAAAGGCCGCCCTGGTATATGGAATCCACTTGAAGTTACCTCCCC
>JAUSCR010000125.1 GCA_030651175.1 Dehalococcoidia bacterium | reverse complement strand
AAGCGGGGTGGCACGCTGCTCCTGGCCACGCAAACGTGGACCCCCAACTTTGATCCACAACTCCTGTCAGCTTCCTATGATTTCTTTTTGACCAACTCCAAGCTGTACAGCAACCTGTTGCTCAACTACACAGCAGAGGAGGTAGAGTGTGACGTCTGTAGCGAGTGGCACCTGGAGAACAACGGCAAGACCATGGTGTTCACCCTGATCAAGGGGATCAAGTTCCACGCCGGCCAGGAGCTGACCTCCGCCGACGTGAAGTACTCCCTCAGGATGATCATGGGAGATGTAGACGGAATTGTCTCGGGGCGCAGCGGAGTCATAAAAGAGTACATAGACAGCATCGAGACACCCGACAAATACACGGTGCGGATCAATCTTGTTCGGCCCTCTCCTTTCGTGCCCAAAATCCTCGCCATGGCCAGCAGTGTGATATTCAGAGATGGAACGACTCGCGCTGACCTTACGAAAGCACCCGCGGGATCGGGTCCCTTGCTAGTCAACAAGATAGTCTCGGGGGCAAGCTGGTCACTGGAACGCAACCCGAACTACTTCAAGCCCGGCCAGCCTTACCTGGACAAAGTGGAGATAACCGAGATTGCTGACGAGGTCACAAGAACTGCTGCCTTCCTCACGGGAAGGACCGATATCTGGGTTGGTCCCTCCTATTTGGGTGAGTCGTATCGGGGGAGTTTTTCTCGGCTAGGCGATGAAGGTAAGGTCAACGTTTACCCCGTCCTCGGTGGCATCGGCTTCAGGGGAGTCTACATGACTGTTAGCAAGCCCCCATTTGATAACTTGAAGCTACGCCAGGTAGTAAACCTAGCCCTGGACAGGAAAAGGGTTAGTGTGGCAACTTTTGGCAATGTCCCTATGCGCCCTGCCCTGCTTCGTTACACTTCAGATTCACCTTACGCCAGTAGGTCCGACAATGAAATATGGGATGTAGTGCCTGGTTGGGGGACCGGCGCCAGGAAGGACCAAGAGGTTGAACAAGCAAAGCAACTGATGAAAGACGCCGGCTATCCCAGCGGGTTAGACATAGAGCAGCTAACCGGAAGCACTTCCTACTACCAGACGGCGAACCAAGAGGTACAAAAGCAACTCGCACCAATCGGCATCCGCACGACAATAAGCATACTTCAGACCGCCTCACTTCAAGAGCGTATGACCAACTTAAACTACACGATACAGTGGTACCCCTTCACCATGGCGACCAGAGACCCGGACGAGGTAGTTGGCCAGTACTGGCTAACAGGTGCATCCCGCAACTGGACAGGATATACCAACCCACAGGTTGATAAGCTTTATGTAGAGATGTCCTCGGAACTGGATTTCTCAAAAAGGAAGCAACTCCTGCGCCAGATAGAGGAAATCATTGTGCTAAAGGACGTGGGTTATGCACCGATGCCGGATGCGGGCGGCACAGGCTACTGGTGGAAGCGAGTCCAGGGAGTTACTATCGGCGCGGTCATATACGCTCCCTCGGGGCTTTACCGGGCTGACCGTCTGTGGCTGGAGGAGTAACAATACCAGGGGCACCGCGGGCAGCCGTGCACGGCTGCCAGGGCCTTAAGCGAGTATCATAGTGAAAGGCTAAATGCCTGGCCAAAGAAGCGGAGAAACGAAGTAAGGTACGACCAGTATTGGGAGGAGGTTACCATGGACTTTACAGAGGTCGCTGTTAGCAAAGAGATGGAGGAGTTTAGGAAAGAGGTTCGTGATTGGTTAGAGGCAAATGTGCCGGAGGAGATGAAGATACCCATAGATCCTGAGGAGCGCGGCGAAGAGCGGCACCATTTCTGGCGTCAAAAGGGCAAGGAACTGGGAGCTAAGGGATGGCTCAACCCCGTTTTTCCCAAGCAGTACGGCGGTGGGGGACTCACACCAGAGCACGAGAGAATCATAAGGGAGGAGTTTCGCCGTCATAGGTCTCCTTTTCGTGGCACCGAATTCGTTTACTCGGCTCTTTTGGTCTGGGCCACAGAGGAGCAGAAGCAGAAGTTCCTGGTTCCAATGCTGAAAGGGGAGATAGTCGCTTGGCAGAAGTCCACGGAGCCGCATTCTGGCTCAGATCTGGCCAGCTACCAGAGCACTGCTGTCAGAGACGGAGATGAGTGGGTCCTCAACGGTTCAAATGTCTTCATCAGCGGTCAAGGAAGACCCGACTTGCTGTGGGGCCCGATGGAAACAGATAAGCAAGCCCCCCGGCACAGGAACTTAGGTTTCTTCATGATCCCTTACCCTCGTCCGGGTCTGGAGATCAGCAACCAGAATCTTGTCAACGGGAGTGAGCAGCATTTCATATTCCTTACGGATGTAAGAGTTCCGGCAGACCATCTCATTGGTGGTGATCACCAAGGCTGGCAAGTCGCCAACACCGGCCTGGAGCAGGAGCACGGCGGCCAGGGTTCGATTTTTCAGAGAGAGAATGAAGTGGAAGGTCTGATACGCTATATGCAGCAGAAGCGGAGGGCGCAGCAGAGCCCAGGAGGAGACCTGGTTAGCCAGCAGACGGCCATAGACGTCTACATTGAGAACCACATAAGCAACCTCTTCAACATACGTACTCGCTGGATGTACCACAGCAGGCAGGAGATGAGCTGGGAGGGCCCTTCGGCCTTTGTGTTCGATAGGGTCAGCGGCTTTCGCCAGGTCGCAAGGATACGAGACGTGATGGGTATGGACTCTCTTTTGGGCACGAAGGAGTCGCGGGCCTACGATGGTGGCAGGCAAGAAGTGTTCCAGCGTGCCAGCTTCGTTCTTCAGCACGGCGCTGGGAGCTTTAACATATCCAAGGTAGTTCTCGCTCGTCGCATCGGCATCAGCCGTACCAAAGAGCGGGCAGCTCCTACTCCTATGACTGCAGGGGCCAGCCATAACGCGTAGTTGGGAATCCTGAGTAGGCCGCAGGAAAGGGGGCCAGGTCCGATGACGAAGCCATCGAGATGCCGACTTCGTCGAGCATTCTCGATTTATCGGAACTCTCGACGAAGTCGGAGGGGATGGGCGCCCCGACGTGTCGGGGTTCATCAGCCTGCTAGGGGCTGCAAGCTACAGAATGGAAAGGGAGGAGACTTATGGACTACCGAAATATCATCGTAGAGAAGCGTGATCGCATAGTCTGCGTCACACTCAACAGGCCGGAGGCCATGAACGCTTTCACCCCGGCGATGACCAGTGAGTTGGTCCATGTCCTGACTGAATACCGTGACGACCCGGAACAGTGGGCGATGATTATCACCGGAGCCGGGGACAGGGCGTTCTCTACCGGGATGGATGTAAAGGAGGGAGCGAGCCGGGCCGATAAGGAGAATCGTACCATCCAGACCTCTTCCATGAAGCCTGTCGTTGACCTGGTGCAATCCATTTACAAGCCATTCATCAGCGCAGTCAATGGCTACTGCCTAGGCGGCGGCTGGCACCTGGTGTGCGATAGCGACATTGTAATCGGTTCAGAGAACGCCATCTTCATGGACACCCATGTAAACCTTGGCATTATCAACGGCGTGGAGTCCGTTGGACTGGCCTATAAGATGCCCCTGGCGATAGTCTTGCGCATGGTCGTTGAGGGGAGACACTTTCGGGTCAACGCTCAGCAGGCCTACCAGTGGGGACTCCTATCAGAAGTGGTGCCGTTGCCCCAGCTTATGCCGCGGGCCTGGGAGATCGCCTATCACATAGTGGAGGAGTCAGCTCCCCTGGCAGTGCAAGGCTCCAAGAAGGCCATCCTGGGGGCCATTGACCGGGGTTACCACGACGGCGTACTCTGGGGCTGGTCGGTACTGCCGGAAATCCGCGACACTAAGGATGTGCAGGAGGGGCCTCGCGCCTTTGTGGAGAAGCGCAAGCCACGCTTCATAGGCCGGTAAAGTTCAATGACCCGTACCAGACTCATAGTTTTCAACGCCATGACTGGGCGGTTTTCGCTGGCGTTCAGTGGCACCAAGTTGAAATGACGGATGTTCGGCGAAGGGAAGGAGAACGCTATGGCTAGAATACCGGCTGCTACAAGGGAAAGCGTTCCAGAAAATCAACGACCAACCTATGACGAGATATTTAGGGAGCGCGGCGGAAGGGTACAGGGTGGGCCAGTGTCGGTGCTTCTCAACAGCCCTGAGTTGGCGAAACGGGCCAATCACCTAGTAGCGTATCTGCGACTGGAGTCCACATTACCGGCCAAAGTCCAGGAGTTGGCAATGCTCATCACGGCCCGGGAACTGGACTGCCACTACATCTGGAACGCCCATGCCGCCTCAGGGCGGAGGGCCGGTCTCGGTGATGCACTGGTTGACGCCCTACGTGACAAGCGCGACCTGCCAACCCTCGCCCCCGATGAGGCCGCCGTAGTGAACCTCGGGCGGGAGTTCTTCCGCACCCACCGGGTCAGCGATGCCACCTTCCAGGCGGCATTGCACCAGTTCGGCCCACAGGGGCTGACCGAGCTGACCACCCTGATGGGCTACTATGGTCTGCTGGCCTTTGGCGCCAACACTTTCGCCATCGACCTGCCCTCGGAGAGGACCGAGGCCATCCTCCCTGTATAGGGGTTGGGGAGTTGCCAACCGGCAGCGAACGAGTGAGCCGGGGTATCGTGCTCTCTATATAAGGAGACCGTTTACATAGATGCGGCCAGGGTCATTGGCTCCTCTCCCATCCGCATTGTGCTGCGCCACATCCTCCCCAACACCATGGCCCCATTCCTCGTTCTGGCTTCCGTAGTGCTAGGAGGCTGCTGAAAAAGGAGAGTCCAGAGGGGCAATGCCCCGGAGCCTGCCCTGAGCCGAAGCCCTCGAGCGAAGGGGAAGCCGAAGGGACGGGGGGTTGGGGGTGTCCCCCAGATATGCTTCCCACCCCCTTCCTGGCCAGGCCTGTCCTGGGTAGGCCGAAGGAACTGGGGAAGGGGGATGGTCGAAGGAGTTTTTCATCACCCTGCTAGGCTTGCGCCTGCCTGGTCGCAAGTTGCGGAGCCGTTTCGGTCGTCCAAGACCTGGGGAGGTGTGCTCCGCATAGGAGATGCATGGGCCGCAGGTCTGGTGGTATGAGACAGTGGTTGTCATAATTGGCGTTAGCGGCAGCATCGCCGGAGGGAGCGATTCGAGAAGCAAAGTGACAAGCAAGCAAGAAGGAGGAATCAATGGCGGAAGAAGAGATAAGCTCGAACCGTGGAGGGAACCCAAAGTACACATGGGACGACTTTGTTGCTGCCGTAGGGAAAGATTTTTCAGGCGGCAACGAGCTGGTGTCAGACGAAGTTATTGAATACAGCAGCGTGATGCGGTTCTGCGAACCCTGGGAGATAGGTAACCCTATCTACTGGTCTAAGCAAGCCGCAAACCGTTTGGGTTATCGCGGGACGGTGACCCCTTGGAGCGCCATCCGGCTCACCTTCTCGACCGCGGGGCGCTGGAAGCCAGGAGATGAGACGCACTTCCCAACTCCGGAGCCCAACGCCTCGGGTCCCATGCACACCTTCTCGGAAGGCGGCGAAGAGCTCCCCATGCCACCTTATGCCTACTCCATTGCCACGAACATGAAAATTGAGTTCTTCGAGCCCGCGTGCGTTGGTGACAGGCTGACCGCGCGAGGCGAAAAGCTGGTCAATGTGGTCCTCAAGCGGACGCGCGTCGGGTTCGGAGCTTTCCATACCCGGGAGCGCCGCATATACAACCAGCGAGGCGAGCTTGTTGCCAGGGTTAGCTCCACATCGTATTCCTACAACCGCGAGCAAAGAGGGTAGGTCCATCAGAGCCGCTGAGTGGGAGAAATGAAACATGGTTACACAAAAGAAGCAACTTTGCTGGGAGGATGTGCGGGATGGTGAGGAGATACCGCAAGTCACGTTCAATCTAACTATTCAGCGCCTGGTAATGTCTGCGTCAGCGATCCGGGACTTTGCCACACATCACCATAACACAGCCATGGGGCAAGCCGATGGCGCCCCAAATATGCACGCGAGCGCCGACTCGTGCCTGGCTATGTGGGAGAGGGTGATTACGGACTGGATCGGAGAGGCCGGTCGCGTCAAGGAGGTAAACTTCCGCATAACAACTTTCAGCGCGGCTGGTGACGCCGTGACTGTTAGCGGAAAGGTGGCAAAGAAGTGGCAGGAGAAAGGATTAAACCTGGTTGAGCTGGACCTGAAATCTGAGCACGCGCGGGGAGTTAGCATGCTGGGCACCGCCATAGCAGCCTTGCCTTCGACATCGAACCCCAGTAGGGTGCCTGGATGGACGGCGGATGGCTGATTAGCTGCCGGCGTTTGCCAGACGTGGCGTATTCATGAGCCGCTACTCTCTATACAAGAAAAGAGGGAGAATATAGATGGAACCGTCTCAGCGAACCGTCAAGTTTGGGATAATGCTTCCCCCGGAGCACACCGACTACAAAGAGCTAATTGACCTGTGGCGAATGGTTGAAGACCTTGGGTTCGATTCAGCATGGGCAGACGACCACTTTGTCCCCAGCGATTTTGTGCCACCAGGCCCCAGGAACGAAAGCTGGGTATCGCTCACCTACCTGCTCTCCCATACGGAGCGAATCCGTGGCGGCGTATACGTTTCTGGCAACACTTACCGCCACCCTGCGGTGCTAGCCAAGATGGCCACCTCCCTGGACATCATAAGCAACGGCAGGCTTATCTTAGGCATCGGCGGCGCATACCGGAAATCTGAGCACACCTTCTACGGCATCCCCTACTACACCACAGGCGAGCGCATCCGCCAGCTAGACGAAGCCTGTGAACTCATAACGAAGCTGTGGAGCCTCAAGCAGGGGGAACATGCCAACTTTCAGGGCAAATACTATTCCCTCAAAGACGCGCCCTTCGAACCCCAGCCTGTCCAGAAACCTCATCCGCCCATCATGATCGGAGGGGGTGGCGAAAGGTTAACCCTTCGAGTTGTAGCCAAGTGGGCAGATTGGTGGAACCTTCACATAAGGCCATTGAGGGAGGTGCAGCATAAAATGGATGTTCTTAGGCAGCACTGCGAGGCCGTGGGCCGAAACTACGACGACATCAAGAAGACCGTGGGAATGCCCCTTGTGATGACGCCTGACCACGACCGTGGTATGGCCATAGCAGAACGAATGGCCCAACGGCAGGGCATTCCCCTGGAAGATGTGCTCACCTCGAACTACGTGGGCACAGTTGACGACATGAAAGAGTTGACCCAACGCTACATTGATATAGGGGTTACTTACTTTATACTGCCAATGGTACCGCCCGTCCGCAAGAACGACATTCGCCGGTTCGGCGAGGAGGTCATACCAGCCTTCAGGTAAACGGGGTTGGAACCGGCCTCTAGGATGGATGTGCTGACCCTAAGCGACGCGGAGTACGAGGCCCTGGCGGAGCGTGGACACATTGGAACAGAGTACGCTGCCCACGTAAAGTAAAGGCTATAGCAGAAGTCAGATAAAAGTCCTGGCGTCCTGTGTTGGAGGCAACCATGCCCGAAATGAACCTGGGCGATGTAGTGATTCACTATGAAGAGGCCGGGCAGGGGCCGCTGGCCCTGGTGTTCTGCCATGGTCTCTTTGCGCAGATGGCCGACGACTTCGTCCGAGAGTTCGACTTCTGGAGAGAGCATTTTGGCCGAGTCATAACCTGGCACCACAGGGGCATGGGGCAGTCCTCCAAGGCGGCCAAGTACTCGCTGCCCTTGTACGCCTTGGACATGGCCAGGCTTATCAATGGCCTGGGAATAGAGCGGGTTGTGGCTGTGGGGCCTTTATTTGGTGGAATCGTGGTCCAGCAGTTCGCCTTGGACTATCCGAGCAAGTGTGCCGCACTGATCCTGGATTCCACCTCCAGTGAGCTGAATGTGCGCATCTCGGAGGAGTATTACCGGCGGAGCCAGGCGCAGCGGGATAGCCCCAACGTTGGCGCTGGAGACCCGGAATCCTACGTGGCCGCCCACCGTACTGTGGCCGGGCTGCGGGAACACCCGCTGACTCCTCGGTTGAAAAACATCACATGTCCCGTACTCATAGTGTCTGGAGTGGGACAGAGTGTGAACCGACGGGATGTGGGAGCGGCCATGCTGTCTCTGCATTTGCCTAACAATCGCCTACAACTGTTTGAGGACTCTGGCCCTGGCGTGTACCGCCACCAAGCCCAGCAGTTCCATGCCTTGGTCCTGGAATTCTGCCAGGAGCACGGCATAATCGCCGGCTAACAGGCTGCCGAAAAAGGGGAGGTCAGAGCAACAACATGGCCTACTCTTCACCAACACCGTCCTGCCTGAGGATGTCACCCATGTTCCACAACATAAGATGCGCTAGAGTACAGTATATTGACAGGCATTATTTGGGAAGATAAACTACGGGAAGGTGCTAACCAGGCCTGACTCTGCATGAGAATATGGCGCTCTTGTAAGCAGATAGCAGATAGAAGAGAGCGACACAAGGAGCATCAGATGGACTTCACATATACTTACACAAAGCAGCAAGAGAGCTTTCGCAAGGAAGTACAAACCTGGCTGAAAGAGAACATACCCGAAAACATGAGGGACCCTGTCGATCCTGATGACTTCACAGAAGAGCAGTACTTGTGGTGGCAGGAGATGCACAAGGAGTTGGCAGCCAAGGGGTGGTTATACCCCACATACCCCAAACAGTACGGAGGGGGTGGACTTACCGCCGAGCACGAGGCCATCCTCCAAGAGGAGTTTGAGCGGGCCAGGGTCAACACCAGGGGCCCCAGCAGCAACAATATCCTTGGCGCCCTTGTCGTCTGGTGTAATGAGGAGCAAAAACAGAAGTTCCTGGTGCCGCTCCTTAAAGCGGAGAAGGCCTCTTGGCAGAAGTTCACTGAGCCGAAGTCAGGTTCTGACTTGGCCAGCTACCAGACGCGGGCCGTTCGGGATGGAGACGATTGGATAATTACGGGCTCCAATGTGTTTGTTAGTCGCCGCGGCTACAAGCCGGACTATCTGTGGGGCCCCGCTGTAACAGACCAAGAAGCCCCGCGCCATAGGAACCTGGGGTTCTTCATGATCCCCTGCCCTTCTCCTGGCCTGGACATCAAGCCTTTGAACTTGATTCAGGGCAAAGACCAGCACTTCGTTTTTCTGGACAACGTGCGAGTCCCTGGAGACCATCTGATCGGCGGTGACCACCAGGGCTGGCAAGTAGTTAGCTCCGTCTTGGAAGAAGAACACGGCGGCGCCGGACGTGCCTACCCCGAGGATTCAGTGACAGAGAACCTCGTGAGCTACATGCGGGAGCATAGGCAAAAAGGGGAGTCCCCAGGAGGGGACCCAGTTGTGCAGCAAGCGGCCTTGGAGGCGTATATCGCGGCAAGAATTGACCGCGTCTTCAAACTGCGCACCCACTGGATGTACGGGAACAAGGTGGAAATGAGTTGGGAAGGACCATCTGGATTCCACTATCAAAGGCTTTATGGCTTTCGAAACGTCGCCCGCGTGCGGGACGTGATGGGCATGTACGCTCTGCTGGGTACTAAAGACCCCCGAACTCCTCATGAAGGCGCTCAGGAGGTAAATCAGCGCACCAGCTTTATACACCAGCACGGCGCAGGAAGCTTTAACATCACCAAGGTTGTCCTGGCCCGGCGCATCGGCATCAGCCGCACCAAGGAGCGAGCAGCTCCTACCCGTATGAGTGCGAGTAGCAAAAGCGGCTAGCAGGCTGCTGAAGAACTCCTCCGACCATCCCCCTTACCCCCTTCCTGGCCAGGAAGGGGGTAGGAGTTATATCTGGGGGATACCCCCAGACCCCCACCAAAGGGGCTTCGCCCCTCTGGACTCCTCTTTTTCACCACCCTGCTAGAGCCGAAAAGGTAAAGTAGAAATCAAGGCCGCTGCCTTCGGCTCAGACGCAGCGGGAGCCATTGGTGACGCCAGCCGTAGCGACAGGCCACCCATTGCCGTTTGCCGGATCTCAGCTCCCAGACCCTGGTGTCCTGAGAGCGGGATATTTGGCCTTTCTTCCAATGCCACCAGTCTTCTACAGGCGGCTGGAATAAGACTATGCCCTACTTTATGTGGGGCGCGTACTCTGTTCCAATGTGCCCACGCTCCACCAGGGTTTCGTACTCCGCGTCGCCTAGGGCCAGCACCTCTTTGTACACGTACTGATTGTCCTCGCCCAGCCGTACTGGGCCCCGCCGTACTGCGGCAGGCGTCTTGCTCAGATTGAACAGAAACCCAGGGTACAAATGGGTGCCCACATCCTCCTGAAACTCCTCCACAAAGAACCCTCGCTCCTTCAGGTGGGGGTCTTGGTAAGCCGCGGCCTCGTCCAGGACGGGGCCGGCGGGCACCCCCTCTTTCTGCATAAGGCGCATGATGTCGTAATAGTCATGGCGTTGAGTCCATGACTGCACCAGAGGCTCCATCTCGTCCTGGTGCTTGTGCCGGCTCAGGGCGTCTTTGAAACGCTCGTCGCTTGTCCATTCCTCCCCCACCACCCGGCAGAAGCCTGCCCACTGCTCATCGTTGAACACGCTTATGCTGACCCATTTGTCGTCGCCTAGGGAGCGGAAATTGCCGGATGGCGCGGCCACAGGGTCTCTGTTGCCCAGGTTCCCTTGCACCCTGCCGTTCATGCTGTAGTCCAAGAAAGCCTGGGGCATATAGGGCATGAAGCACTCGGCCAAACATAGGTCCAGCATCTGCCCTTCGCCGGTGCGGTTGCGATGGTGCAATGCCGCAACTATGGCAAAGGCGGAGTGGACACCCAAGGCCGGGTCCTCGGCCACAGATGCGGGCTCCTCCGACGGGTCCGTGTCCTTGTATCCTCTCAGCGAGGCGTGCCCCAGCGTTACATCTATGGTCTCGGCCATTGCCTTGTAGTTACGATACGGTCCCGTATCCCCGTATGCGGACATCTTGGTGAATATAATATCGGGCTTCTCTTGTTTGAGCATTTCGTAGGTAATTCCCAGCTTGTCCATCACATTGGGAACATAGTTCTCCACAACCACGTCGCTCACCCTCACCAGCCTTTTCAGGATGTCCATGCCCTCCGGCCTGGT
>JAUSCR010000112.1 GCA_030651175.1 Dehalococcoidia bacterium | reverse complement strand
CAAGGCCAGGGTAGAGGACGGCCTGTCCGCCACCCGCGCTGTCGGAGGGAGTCGTGGCGCGTACAATCCTATCGCAAGAACCATTGCCGCGAGGCCACCGGTAATCCTACCGCCTGCTGGGAGAATCCCTTGGGACGCCCTGATAGCAATAGGTGGGGCAGGCCCCTACCGCCGGAGGCCGCTGGCCTTACACGCTGAGGAGCGACTGAAAGCGACGGCCACTGCGGTATGGCCCAACTACTGCCAGGTTGAGTTTCCCTGGCACCAGATAGTCGTTGGCTACCCGCGCCACGTCCTGGGCAGTAACAGCGCTAACCTTCTCCGCCACCTCGTCCACTGTGAGGACCTGGTTGCGCAGCAGCTCTTGCGCTCCGCCCCAAGCCGCAACGGCACGGGTGTCCTCCATGCGCAGAAGCAGCCTGCCTTTGGCCAGACCCTTTGCTCGCTCCAGCTCGCCTTCCGGCACTACAGCCTTGATGCCGTGGAGCTCGCCCAGAACGGTCTCGACGGCGTAGCTGGCTTTCTGGGGATCAACACCACAATAGACCACAAAGGAGCCGGTATCGCGGAAGTGGGTTGCCGAGCTGTGAATCTCGTAGGCAAGGCCGCGCTTCTCCCGCACCTCAACAAACAGCCGGCTGCTCATGCCTTCGCCCAGCACTGTGCTCATTATGTCCAGGGCATACCGGTCCGGATGGTAGGTTGAGATGCCAGGCAAGGCAACCAATAAATGGGCCTGCTCCGTTTTGCGGTACTCCACCTGGACCTTAGCTTGCGTCTGGTCGTCATGGGCTACAGGATGCCAGGCCGATGGCGTCCCCTGGGGCCACTGTTCCACCATAGGAGCCACGGCCTCCAACACCTCCCCGTGGGATACATCCCCAGCGACGCTGATCACCACGTTGGAGGAGACATACTGACGATGGAAGTAGTCCACCATCATTTCCCGGCTGATTCCCTGGACCGACTCCTTGGTGCCGCCCACATCTCGGCCCATGGGTTGGTTGGGCCAGAGCATCTGGTCCATGAGCATCTCGGCCCGATAGTTGGGGTAGTCGTTGGAGGCGTTGAGCTCCTCCTGTATTACACCACGCTCTTTCTCCACCTCCTGTGGGTCCATCAGAGGATCGCGCACCATATCAAGAAGCACGTCCAGGGCCTTGTGAAAATAGGGCGTAGCCACCTTGCACCAGTAGCTTGTCAGCTCGCGGTCGGTAGCGCCGTTGGTCATGCCACCCACCTCTTCGATGGGGCTGGATATTTCCACGCTGGATGGCCTGCGATGTGTCCCTTTGAACAGCATGTGCTCCAGGTAATGGGATATGCCGGCGTGAGAGTCGTCCTCGTACCGAGAGCCAGCGCCCACGTAAACACACACGGACACTGACCTGGTGCCGGGCATGGAGTGGCTCAACACCCGCAGTCCGTTGTCAAGGACGGTTTTCTGGTACGTGGAAGGGGATTTTTGCTTCATGGTGGTACGTAAGTCCTTTGGAGCGCTGGGGCTGGACGAGTTGCGCTATTATAGGTATGACAAGCGAAACCAAACCGGTGAGTTTTCTCGAACAAGATAGGCTTGTGTCTTTACATTGTACGGGCGGCGTGCAAGGCCCGTCAAACAACGGACCGCTCCTGAAACACTACCGCACACGCCATCTCCTTCCGCCCCCCAGTAGCGGCCTGCTATACTGAATCCGACAACATGCAGCAACATAGCACATTGAGGATGGACAGGCGCGCCCCGGATGAGCTTCGCCATACCCGCATCATCCCCGGTTTCCAGGCATTTGCCGATGGCTCTGCCCTCATCGAAATGGGCATAACCAAAGTCCTCTGCGCAGCCACGGTGGAGGAGCGCGTGCCTGCCTTCCTTCGCTCCTCTGGAAAAGGTTGGGTCACCGCCGAATACGCCATGCTTCCCCGGTCCACTATCTCCAGGACTGCGCGGGCATCCTCTGACCAGCCTGGAGGCAGGGCCTCGGAGATACAGCGGCTCATCGGCCGGACTTTGCGCGCTGCCACCGACCTGGAGGCTCTGGGCGAACGAACTGTGATCCTGGACTGCGATGTGCTGCAAGCCGATGGCGGCACTCGCACCGCCGCCATCACCGGCGCTTACGTGGCGTTGTACCAGGCGCTGCTGAAGCTGGTCCGCCAGAGAGTGCTGCCCTCCGTTCCCATCCGCTGTGCCGTGGCCGCCACCAGCGTTGGCATGGTGGATGGGGTTCCTCTGCTAGACCTATGCTATGAAGAGGATGTCCGCGCACAGGTGGACTTCAATGTTGCCATGACAGACAGGGGAGAGTACGTGGAGCTTCAAGCCACCGCTGAAGGAGCGCCTTTCTCTCAGGAGACATCAGACCGCCTGCTGGCCCTGGCGCGGCAGGGGATACAGCACCTCCTGGCAGTCCAGCGGGATGTGGTGAAGACACTGTGACAAGAACTGTTCCTCCGTCGTTTCCAGTATTGAAAGCCCCCACTTGCTCTTCTGGGTTTGAAAAGGAAGACTAGCATATGGCCGCAAACTTGCCATCGCCATCCAGCATCGTGACCAACCACCGTTCCCGTCTTCAGCGTCGCGCCAAGCCGTGGATTGCCCTGGCCGCAGCAGCCGCCTTGGTCCTGGCATCCTGCACCGCCATCCGCACAGAACCCACGCCAACGGCTACAGCCACGGCAACTCCCGCCGCCAACAGCGGCTTCACTACTCCTGTGACTTTCCCCCTCATCGCCGATCTGGTGCAACGTGTGGAACCGGCAGTGGTGTCTATCCAGGTGAAGGCCAGGGAGGCAGGCTTCTTCGGCACTGTGGAAACCACGGCCTCGGGCTCAGGCGTCATATTCAGGGAGGACGGCTACATCCTCACCAATAACCATGTGGTGGGAGGAGCTACCAGCATCAAGGTGTTCCTGATTGATGGCAGGGAACTGGACGCAAAGATAGTGGGCACCGATAAGAACACGGACCTGGCGGTAATCAAGGTGAATGAGAAGGGGCTGCCGTCCATGCCCCTGGGCGACGCATCAAAGCTGCGCGTGGGCGACTGGGTGGTGGCCATAGGCAATGCGTTAGGGCTACCCGGCGCACCCACGGTCACCGTAGGTGTAGTTAGCGCGCTGGGGCGCACCCTTCAGACGGACCCCGACGTTACGCTGTATGACCTCATTCAGACAGATGCAGCCATCAACCCCGGCAACAGCGGTGGCCCGCTGATCAACCTTAGCGGTGAGGTGGTAGGCATCAACACCGCCGTGCTTCGCGGGGAGGATGCTCAGGGCATTGGCTTTGCCGTCAGCGCGGGAACCGCTATTCCTGTGGCTAACCAGTTGGTGAGCAATGGGCGGGTCATTAGGCCGTATCTGGGCATTGGGGCCGGGGAGGTGAACCGCGCCATCGCTGCGCAGATGGACCTCTCCGTACGAGAAGGCGTGCTGGTGGCGCGGGTGGAGAGCGGTGGCCCCGCCGACCGTGCTGGCATCCAGAAGGACGACGTGATAGTCGCCCTGGAC
>JAUSCR010000102.1 GCA_030651175.1 Dehalococcoidia bacterium | reverse complement strand
GGATATGCCAGCCCTGTGGCAACACCCCGGGGTGAGCAGGGAGCAGCGCCGAGACTTCGCCGGGGAGATGTTCCAGGAGATCAGGCTCAGGGAGGGGAGATTGGTAGCGGTTAAGCCCAGGCCCGCGTACACTCCCTTGTTTGCCTATAGCATCTGGCGGCACAATGTTATAGGTGGCGACCGTCTATCTTGAGCCTGTCGAACCATGGCACGGCCTGGCCCGCCGCAGGCGGGTCCTTCGGCAAGCTCAGGACGAACGGTTCAACTACTTGGAGGCAAGCACACCACGGCGGTTGCGGGCTTGACGGGCGTGCTGGCATAGCTATAATCGTGGGCGGTTGAAGATTTTTCTCATAGTCGAATCCAAAGGGAGGAAAAGATGGCCAGCATCACAGTCGTCCAGGCGGAGTTCACCCGGTACGTCCAGTCCACCTTCAAGGTCAAGTCCTCAGGCAAAATTATCTGGATAGATCCCATTATGGTGAATGCCGAGCAGATAGGTAACGACAAAGCAGACATCATTCTTGTAACCCATGAGCACGGCGACCACTTCAGCGTTGACGCCATCAACGCCGCATCCAAGCCCGGCACCCAGCTTGTTTGCCCCAACAGCGGCATTGTCAACAAGCTGCGGGGCAGCGTCACGGCCAACGTGCACGTCATGAAGGAGGGGGACGCCTTGGACGTGGCCGGTGTGAACGTCAAAGCTGTGGCCGGATACAACGATTTCCATCCCAGGAACCAGGGAGCCAACAGCTTCAACGTGGGGTATGTCTTCACTCTAGGCGGGGCACTAATGCTACACACTGGGGATACGGGGCTTGTGGACGAGTTCGGAAAGGTAGGCAAGCTGGACGTGGCTATGCTCCCCATCGGCGGCACGTACACAATGGACGAAGCAGAGGCGGCCAAGGCTGTCACCCAGCTACTAAAACCCCGCTTTGCTATTCCCATGCACTACGGGTTTGCCACGGGCGGGGATCCTGCCAAGTTCAAGCAGTTGGTGGGCAAGGCCGCGCAGGTGGAGGTCGCAGACGCTGTTCTGCCAGGTCGCCCGCGGCGCTAGACGTAGTGCGTCGGCGGCCCTTGGCAGAAAAGTCCGCGCATTGCCGTAGCTGCTCGCGGAGGCCAGGGACGTTTCCCCAAGCCATCAAGGAAAAGCAAGATCGTGGCCCCCATCTCCCTATGGGAGAGGGGGGCAGGGGTGAGGTCAGACCTAACCCCCGTCCCCTTCCCCATTGGGGAAGGGGAGAGATAGCTAATGTTATCCTATTTAGCAGGTTGCGGGGAAAAGGGAGTCCAGAGGGGTAAAGCCCCTTTGGTGGGGGTCTGGGGGTATCCCCCAGATATATCTTTCACCCCCTTCCTGCCAGGAAGGGGGTCAGGGGGATGGTCGGAGGAGTTTTCCCGCACTCTGCTGGAGGAGGATCAAACATGACCCTGCACTACAAGGGTGAGGTCTTGGTCCATAAGATACTCATGGGGCCCTATGGCAACAACGGCTACGTGATCGTTTGCCCGCAAACCAACGAAAGCATAGTCATAGACACGCCTGCCGAGCCTGAGAAGCTGATAGCCGTAGCCCAGCATACCGCCGTCAAGGCCATCCTCATCACCCACACTCACATGGACCACCTGCTGGGGTTCGAAAAGATACGCTCCGCCCTGGGCGCTCCGGTGGGCGTTCACGCCACCGAGGCGAGCAAACTGCCCTCAGCGCCGGACTTCCACCTGGCAGACGGCCAGACGATTACCGCTGGGACGGTGGCGCTGAAAGTGATACACACGCCGGGGCACACACCGGGAGCGGTGTGCTTCCTCACGGGCCTCCACCTATTCACCGGCGACACGCTGTTCCCCGGAGGGCCGGGGCGCACGTCCACACCCAAGGAGTTGCGACAGATCGTGAAAAACATTGCGGACAAGCTGCTGGTCCTGCCTGGGGCCACGGCTGTATACCCAGGCCACGGGGACAATACCAGCATTGGCAGGGCGCAGGAGGAATACGCCGTTTTCGCCGGCAAGCCCCATTCCCCTGATCTGTGTGGAGACGTTCTCTGGCTCAGTAGCTAAGAGCTAGGCAGTTCTGTTGACAATACTAGGTGTAACAAACCCGCTCACTTCCTTCGACTGGCCCGACTGCGTCGAGACTCTCGATAGAATCGGAGCTCAGGATGAGCGGGTGATGTGGTCAGGAAGAGGAAGCAGGACTCTGGCCCGCCGCATCCCGACGCATCTTCGCCAGCCTCTCTTCCCGTATCTCCAGCCAATGGTCCCTGGAAATCTCCATACGGAGAAACCCCTGCCCGTACCGTTTTACTGGCCGGACCTGGGTGAAGCCACACTTGGCAAAGCTCCGCTGGGCACGGAGGTTCCATTCCAGGGTATGGAGATAGAGGCGGCGCAGGCTGGTGCTTGTGAACATGTGGTCAATAAGGCCCACCATGGAATGGGACCCGTAGCCCTTGTCCCAATAGGCTCGGTCCCCTATCATGATCCCTACCTCCGCTTCACCGTAGGCCAGATTGATGTCATAGCACATGCAGTTTCCAATGTGCTTCCCATCCAGGGTGTCTATGGCGAATCGCTGCGACCAGGGCGATGGAAAATCGAATGTCTCCTGGTAGGAGCGCAGGAACTGCTGATAAGGCTGCGTTAGAGGTGGGGCAGCGTCCAGGGTTGCCAGCTCCTCGTCCACCCGCCATTCGTAGTCATCGGCGGCGTCCTCCAGTCTCTTGTCGCGCAGCACGACTTTGCCTGCCTGGATAACGCCGTTGGTGCTCATGAGTTCGACAAGTCCCGACTTGTCGGGACGGCCAGCAGCGCCTTTTTGACGACTGCCACCTCGCTAGCGTAGGTCATAGCCTTGAAGGCTTCCTGCTCGGCATACCACTGCACCAGGTCGAACTCCGGGTCGTGCAGGGATGGATCGCCACCCGTGGGGACCATCAGATAAAAGTGGACCTTTTTGTGGCACCGTACTCCGTCCTGGGTACGGGAAAACCAGTATTCAATGTGTCCCAATGGCGCTTGGATGGCCACTTCCAACCCTGTTTCCTCCCGCACCTCCCGAAGGGCGGTCTGCTCCAAGCTTTCCAATTGGTCAGGGGTACCCTTGGGAAGCGCCCACAGAAGAGGCGACTTCCGGCCACATAGCACGACCTCTAGCTGGCCTTCCCTTTCACGGTAGACCACACCGCCAGCGGATACCTGGTGTTCTATTTTCCCATTGCGAGGCATATCATTCACCAACCCTGATTATCATTCTAGACAAGGGCTTACGACGGCGTCAACCTAGTAGGGCACGGCTCGTGTGTCCGTCAGGAGAGGCAGATGAATGGCGCAAAACCCCCGACTTAAGTCGAGGGTTTACCTATTCTTGAAACGAATCTCAAAAGCTGGATCCCAGTGTCCCTCCATCCACATCCAGTTGCTGGAGGGCCTCGTTGGCGGCCTCCTGGATCGCCTCGTCCCCGGTCTTGACGCATCGCCGAAGGGCTCGCTTTGCCAGCACCCCTCCGATAGCGCCCAGGGATTTGATGGCTGCGATCTGTACCTCAGAGTCTTCATCTTCTATAAGGGGGATCAGGTAAGGCACCGCCTCCTCTTCTCCCATCTCTCCACAGGCGCAGGCTGCTTCGTACCGTATGTCTGTCTCCTTGCTGCTGATCTCCTTGATCAGAGTGGACATCCAGGCGGGGTCGCTGGTCCTTCCCATAGCATACAGGGCGCTGATGCGGAGCTTGATCTCCGGAGCGCTATACGCCCACCTGATCAGCTCTCGTACCCGCGGAGCGTTGAAGCAGGACACCGCTTCCAGGGCGCGGCGGCGTACCTCAATGCTTCCACGATTGTCCTCCAGCAGAGACATCAGGGTTTCTTTGATCCGCTCCCCCTCTCGGCGCAGGAGCTTTCCGCTTTCGGCCAGGGCGCCGAACTTACCCAGGGCCAATAACGCCGATATGCGGACCTCCTCGGAAGGGTCGTCTTTGGCGAGGCTCATCAGGGGACCCACCAAATTGTGGTCGTCGCACTCCCAAAGGCCGGACACCGCCAGCTCGCGGACCTTGGGGTCATCGTCTTTGAGGCAGTAGCGGAGGACGCCTATGAAATCCATCTCAACGTTGTCCTCGGCCACAGTGACCAGCCGCGCTATGAGCTTTCGGCGTTGCTCCGTGGGCAGTGATGGCCACCAGGTGCGGAACTGCTCCATCTCCTCGTCGTTGAGGGCAGATAGATGAACCAGAAGGGAGTGCTTTGAACGCACATCTTCTTTAGTCAGCTCTTGAAGGTAATATTCTAGTGTCATGAAGGCGTCGGTTGTCACTTCTTGGCGGATGCGGAGACTCCCGCGCAATATCGGTAGCGCAGGTGCGTGCCTTCGGTCTGCTCCAGACGTATCTCAACGTACCTAGCGCCGTGGTCTTTCAAAGCTTCTGCAATACGGTCACGCATGATAAAAAGTCCGGCCTAGAGGGGGGTGACGGGTGATTCCAAGGAGTATAGCATAAACAGTGCGGCGGGCTGAAAGCTTGAGGGTTTCGATTCTGCCCCAACGGCTGAATATTTCTAGGCCGCATGGCCGGGATAACCATCTACATGCCAAGTTATCAGCTTTGGTTTCTCCCCGCAACGGAGATATGTCAGCCAAAGGAAACAGCGGCTCCATGATAACCAAGTCGCCCGCTGGCACGCAAGAAATCCTGGCGCGGCTAGCACCGGTGTATGGCCCATTGAACTGGAAACAGCGCCGTGACCCGGTGTCGGAGTTGGTGATAACCATCCTTTCCCAGCACACGTCCGATGCCAACGCAGAACGGGCCTTTGGCCAGCTTGTTGACGCTTTCGGTTCCATGGAGGCCGTGGCCGACGCCGAAGTTGGCGCTATAGCCAACTGCATTCGCAGCGGAGGCCTGGCACAGCAGAAGGCCCCCAGGATAAAAACAGCCCTGAACCGGATAATCCAAGAGCGCGGTAGCTTGAACCTGGACTTCCTGCGGGAGCTTCCCCTGGCCGAGGCCAAGGCGTGGCTCAAAGCGCTTCCAGGCGTGGGGCCCAAGACCGCCGCCGTGGTCTTGTGCTTCTCCTTTGGTATGCCGGCAATGCCTGTGGACACCCACGTTCACAGGGTGGCCAGACGCCTGGGCCTCATTGGCGACAGGGTGACTGCCGACCAGGCCCACGACCTGCTGGAGTCCCTGGTGTCGCCTGAGGATGTCTACCGGTTCCACGTATACCTGATCACCCACGGACGCAGGGTGTGCCGCTCACAGCGCCCACTGTGTGACTCGTGCGTGCTGGCGGACATCTGCCCCACGGGGCTGGAGAGGCTGGGGGTACAACCACCACGCACCCCGTAGCACCGCGCCGAAGTCCTGATTTGCTCATCCGCTGAAAATGTTGGCGCGTTGAGCCGACTTTCGCGCTGCCTTCAGATAAATACCTCATCCCCCTTATCCCCCTTCTCCTGCGGGAGAAGGGGGAAGATAAACAGAGACCAGGGGACACCCCTGCTACCCCGGCAGGGGGCTGTGCCCCCTGCACCCGCAACAAAGGTTTTTTCGACAAGCTTCAGAGGTGGGCACTAGGTCTCGTCGTTGTATGGCTGCACATCCCCTGCTATACTCTAGCTACGCTGATAAGGAGCGGGATTGATGAAAGTCGGGATCATAGGTGTCACAGGCTACTCTGGCTCGGAGCTGGCTCGCCTTCTCCTGCGCCATCCCGAGGCGAAGCTGGTCGCCGTCACGGGGCGTAGCGCCGCCGGCAAGCGAGTCCCAGAGGTCATGCCTTACCTGTGGGACGTGGACCTTCCCATAACCGAGTCCATTGAGGAGTCAGTGGATATTGTGTTCTCCGCCCTGTCCAGCGGCGCCAGCGCCGTCGCCATAGCGCCATTTGTGGAAAAGGGCGTAAAGGCCGTGGACATCGCCGCCGACTTCCGGCTCCACGACGCCGCGGGGTTCAAACGGGCCTACAAGATAGACCATCCCGCACCCCACCTGCTGCCAAAAGCGGTATACGGGCTGTCCGAGATTCACAAGCAGGCCATCAAGAGGACCAGCCTTGTGGCCAACCCGGGTTGCTATCCCGCGGCGGCTATCCTGGCCCTGGCCCCGGCTGTCCGCGAAGGAATAATCGGAGACCACGTCATAGTGGACGGCAAGTCGGGAATCTCCGGCGCCGGGCGCGGTGGCCTGACCACCAACACGATGGATCTCTACGCAGAGGCCAATGAGAACGTGATGGCCTATGGACTGGACGGCCACGGGCACCAGCCGGAGATAGCCCAGGAGCTGGCCGAGCTGCGGGAGGCTCCCAGCGCCAAGGTCACATTTGTTCCGCATCGCATTCCAATGACGCGGGGCATCCTGGCCACCTGCTACGCGCCTCTGGTGGATGGTGGAATCACCAAGAAGAAGGTGCGGGCGCTGTACCGTGAGTTCTACGGCGGCGAGCCTTTTGTGCGGGTCTCTGAGCTTCCGCCTCAGACCAAGCACACCCTGGGTACTAACTACTGCCTGGTATACCCCACGGTGGACGAGCAGACCGGGACACTGGTGGTGGTAAGCTGCCTGGACAACCTGGTAAAGGGAGCCGCGGGCCAGGCCATCCAGAACATGAATTTAATGTTCGGCCTGCCTGAAACCATGGGGCTACAAGGCCTGGCGCTTTACCCGTGACCGTGGCCAATCCGCAAGGTAGAATCCCGTCAGTTAATGCCCTCATCGTCTAGAGGCCCAGGACAGCGGCCCTTCAAGCCGTCAACAGGGGTTCGAATCCCCTTGGGGGCACCACAGTGTTGTTTCACGAAACCGCAGCAACCATCATACTAAGTTGATGACCACAGGTAGGCGACAGCACATAATCCCACAGTTCTACCTAAGACGGTTCTTGTCGCCAGGGCTTGTCTACAGAAAAGGGCATGATAACCCTCGGATGGTTCCCAGCCCACAGCAGGTCGCCTTCGAGAACTGGTACTACGAAGTTGCCAACTGGCCGGATGACCTTCCCTCGCTTGATGAAATCAACACTCAGTTGGAGTCCATGACTGCGCCTGCCCTCGCCAGGCTAATAGAAAGTGCAACACCTGTGGACAGTGGAACGAAACACACAGTGGCCTATTTGATAGCAAACTTGTACTTGCGTGTTCCGGCAACCATCCAAGCGACTGGAGGCACCGTGCTCAACATGATGGAGCAGGCCGATGACCTACTCAAGGCACAAATGAAGCACTTCGAGGAAACAGGCACTACACCACCCTTGTCATCTGGCTTTGACACGGGCTCGTCCAGTCACAGATACACACCTGAAGAATGGGAATCAGAACTCGAATCATTGCGTGGGGAAGTTGCCGCCGGCAAACCCATGATGGCGGAGAGCATGAGGTTGACACCACATTTGGTGCCTTTCATCGAGTCCATGAGCTGGGCTGTACTTGCTGCTCCAAGGGATCGTTACTTCCTTACATCAGACAGGCCTGTTGCCTTGACACTAATTAACGGCTCGTTAGTCGGTGCCGGTTGGGGTAGAACGGACGCCTTAGCTACGCTTCCCCTCAGTCCTGATCGTTTCCTTGTCTTATGTGGGACACCTCCGGGCATGTCTTTATTCGGACGAGGCATCGGCAAGAAGGACATACGAAAGCTCAATCTCAGGACCATCAGTCACGCCAGGATGGAAGTGTACAGCCCTAAAGAGAATCCATTTGCTGAGGAGTGGATGAAGCTTTAGGACAGCTTCAAAGATTCAAGAACCTACATAACCAGCCATCTTGGCGATGCCTTTATTTACCGTGCCCTCATCGTCTAGAGGCCCAGGACAGCGGCCCTTCAAGCCGTCAACAGGGGTTCGAATCCCCTTGGGGGCACTCCTTCACACCGCTTCCTCGTCGGGATGCCTTGATCAACGGTTGCCTCACCCGTGGCATATCTGCCCCCCATCCACCACACACACCGAGGCTGTAACGTAGGCGGCGACATCCGACGCCAGGTACACTGCCACGGGACCCAGCTCCTCCGGCTGCCCGCGACGGCGCATGGGGTTGAAGTGTGCCAGAGGGTCGCCCTGGCTGGGATCGTCCCACCCTTCGGCGAACCAGCCGGTGGCTATGGCGTTGACCGTGACACCGGTGGTTGCCCACTCCAAGCCCAGGCTCCGCACAAACTGAAGGACCGCTCCCTTGCTAGCGGAGTACGCCGTAGTATTAGGGACGCCCCCTATGCCCAGGGCGTGGGCCAGCACTATGATGCGCCCGCTGCCCTTGGATACCATCTCTCGCCCTATTACCTGGGAGCACAGGTACACCGACTTGGCGTTCACCGACATCACTGTGTCCCACTGGTCCTCCAGCGTGTCTCCCAAGGGGCCTGCGAGAACTGCATCCTCGCCTGCCAGCAGAATATCCATCTTGCCGAACCGCCGTGTGGCCTCCTGCGCCACCCGGCGCACATCGGCGGCCCGCGTCATGTCGGCGGTCACCGCCAGGCTCTGCCGCCCGTGGCCACGAGCGGATGCGGCCAGGGCCTGCGCCGCTTCGGCCCGGTGCGATACCGCCACCACATCCGCTCCTGCCTCTGCCAGTGCGTCGCCGATGGCCCGTGCCAGCGGGTTGCCTGCGCCTGTTACCACAGCCACTTTGTCCTGCAGTCGAAAGAACTCAGGAATCATTGACGTCTCCTTTCTTTAGATTAGTGCCGCATCAGAGGTATGGTGGGGAAGTAGTTGATGGGTGCGAGTCCTGACGGCTGCACACCACCATCCAGATAGAGTATTTGCCCAGTGATGTAGTTAGAAGCGTCCGATGCCAGGAAGACCGCCAGTGGACCCTCCTCCGGCGCCTTTCC
>JAUSCR010000101.1 GCA_030651175.1 Dehalococcoidia bacterium | reverse complement strand
CGTGCGGTTTTCCTACGGCGGCGCTCAGGGAACTGGAGACCTGTACGCCCCCGCAGGCGGCGGGAAACATCCGGCCGTCGTGCTCTTCTTTG
The DNA here is from genome assembly GCA_030651175.1 of Dehalococcoidia bacterium. Classification (GTDB taxonomy): domain Bacteria; phylum Chloroflexota; class Dehalococcoidia; order Lucifugimonadales; family SHYF01; genus SHYF01. The sequence continues at coordinate 23,215 of JAUSCR010000101.1, read as the reverse complement.
GCGTTATCCCAGCGGGGCGGGACGACCCCCGCGTGGTGAACCTGGCCTTGGGACTGGCCCGCTCTGGCATGGTGGTGCTGATCCCTTGGTCGGAGGTGATGACCACATCCTACCGGCTGGACCCCCAGGCCGTGGACCTGCTGGTAGGGGCGTACCAATATCTGGAGGCACATCCTGCCGTGGACGCCTCACGGATAGGCTTGGCGGGCTTCTGCGTTGGCGCCTCTTTCGCCACCCTGGCTGTGGAGGATAATCGCATCCGCGACAGAGTGGCGTACGTAAACTCCTTCGGCGGCTACTTCGATGCCAGGGACTTGCTGGTCGCCATTGCTAGCCGGACCAGCTTCTACGGCGAGACCTCGGAGCCTTGGATGCCCAGGGACGATAGCCGCAAGGTGTTCACAGTTCACCTTCTGGAAAGCCTTCAAGATGCCACCGAGCGGGAAAAGCTGGCACGAGCGTTCCAAGAGGGCGGCAAGCCGGAGCAAGTGGATATGACCTCGCTGTCGGAGAATGGGAAGGCGGTGTACCGGTTGCTGTCCGGCGTGACCAGAGAAGAGGCGGAGGCTCTCCTGGCATCTCTTCCCCCCAAGTTTCTGGAGGACCTGGCGCTTATATCCCCCAGCACGAAGATAGATGACCTGAAGGCGCCAGTGCTGATCATGCACGACCGGCAGGATACGGCGGTGCCCGCCACGGAATCCCGGCGCATGGCCGAGGCGCTGAAGGAGCGCGGACAGGTGCACTATACCGAGTTTTCACTCTTCCAGCACATGGACCCCACTCGCCAGCTACCACCGCTAGACATGGCTAAAGAGGTGTGGAAGCTGCTGTTCCACATGTACATGGTAATGCGTTTGGGCACGTAGTTGGGCAACCTGCTTCGGGGGAGTGCTGAGGGGGCTTTGCCCCTTCTGCTGGGGGTCTGGGGGTATCCCCCAGCTTCTTTTCCATCCCCCTCTCCCGCCTCGGGCGGGAGAGGGGGACACAGAGCCTGTCCTGAGCGAAGTCGAAGGAGGGTGAGGGTTTCCCCAATAGCTTCCAGAAGTAACCGTCAGGACAATATCTGAAAAAGCGCCGCCTCCACGCGCCAGCGCTGCGGCTTGGCAGGATGGTACAATGGTTTCAGCATAGCTGAGTTGGACACAGGAGAGGCTTGCCATGCCCCGAAACTACTGGATGCTAGTGCTCTCCCCCGATAACTTCCGCGTTACACGCGAGCTGGGTTTCACAGTCCAGGGCTTCCGTTCGGCCCAAAGGCGGAAGGCTGAGAGGATGGAGGTGGGCGACCGGCTGCTGTTCTACATCTCCACTATTCAGCGGTTCGGCGCTACGGCCACCATAACCTCCACCTTCTTCGAGGAGCATACCCACTTGTGGAGATCTTCGAAGCCTGATGAGGAGTTCCCTTACAGGGTTCGCATACAGTCGGTGGCTACCCTGGATGAGGATGAGCTCATGGACGCACGTCAGATCGGGCCCAGGATGGAGTACGTGAAAAGGTGGATACCGGAGTGGTGGCCCATGGCCTTTCAGGGAGAGTTGCACCTCATACCCCGCAAGGACTTTGCCCTCATTGAGGACGAGATGAAGTTGGTGGTGTCGGCCCGGGCCAGGCGCTAGGCGTACGCCAGCCGCCCGGTAGGGGCACGGCATGCCGTGCCCCTACCGGGTAGCCCTTCGCCGCCAGTTCCGGCGATAGCCACCAGTACATTCCGTTGCCCGCTCGTATGGTTCGACAGGTCCGGCTTTGTCGAGATGCCGACTACCGTCGAGCATTCTCGATTTATCGGAACTCTCGATGGAATCGGAGCTCACCACGAGCGGACCGATAGATGGACTTGTCAATACGGCTAGACCCACAGGTACAAGTCTCCCTTGCATCCCGAAGCCCATGCCTATAGCATAGTGGTCACGTAAATTATCCTGCTGTCCCGGAGGAGCGCATAATGGCGAAACTCAGTGGAGGCCAGGCCGTCATCGAGTCCCTGCTTGCCCAGGGGGTAGACACCATCTTCGGTATCATCTCCGTCCACACCCTTGATATCTACGACGCCCTCTATGACCACCGGGATGCCATCCGGTTCATCAGCGCCCGCCACGAGCACGCCGCCGCAACAATGGCCGACGGCTATGCCAGGGCCACGGGCAAGCCGGGGATATGCTTCACCAGCACAGGCCCGGGCGCGGCCTACTCCATGGGTGGCATGGGGGAGGCTTATGCGGCTTCCTCTCCTGTCCTCCACATCACAAGCACCGCCGAGGAGGGGCTATACACGCGCGGCGTGGGCGCTACCCACGACACCAAGGACCAGCTTGGCATGCTCAACGCCGTAAGCCAGTGGGCCTGCCACGTCCGCCGCCCGGAGGAGGTCCCCGACCGCATCTACGAGGCATTCGTGCGGTTCCAGACCCAGAGGCCGAGGCCCATCGCCATCGAGATACCCGTGGACGTGCAGTCCCAGGTGGCGGAGATGGAGATTCCAGTGCGGGCCGAGCTATCCCCACCCCAGGGAGACCCTGCCCTGGTGGAGCGCGCGGCGCGGGCGCTGCTGGCCGGCAAGCGGGTCGCCATTTGGGCCGGTTCCGGCGTCCACCGCTCCGGCGCATCGGAGGAGTTGGTGCGCCTGGCGGAGACCCTGGGCGTCCCAGTGCTCGCAACGCAAGAGGGCAAGGGGGCTATTCCAGAGGACCATCCCCTGAGCCTGGGCATGTTAGGAGGTCTATCGCCGTTCCTTCGGCCCAATCCGGTGCAGGACCCTGCCCGCGCCTTCCTGGAGAGCCTGGATACGCTCCTGGTGGTGGGCTCCAGCCTCTCATACGTGAAAACCAAGGCTGTGGGCCTGCGAATGCCACCCAACCTGGTCCACGTGGACATTGACCCAGACCCCATGGGCAAGCTGTACCCGGCCTCAGTGGGCGTGGTGGGCGATGCCAGGATGGTGCTCAGGCAGATCACCGCCGCCGTCCAGGGCAAGACGGCTCAGCTAGCCCCCGGATTCCGGCGAGAGGTTTCCGAGGTGAAAGACAAGGTCTCGAAATACTGGTGGCAGTTCATGCCCAACCAGATGCGGACTATGGAGGCCATCCGAGGTGTCACGGCCCGCGACGCCGTGTTCATGGGCGATGCCTCTGTATCCGCTCTGCGGGGTTCCACCTATTGCCTGCCCGCCACCGAGCAGAGGACATACTTCATGCCCCACTGGCTGGGGCTGGGCTTCGCCTTTCCCGCTGCCGCGGGCGCTAAAGCGGGCCTGCCGGACCGCCAGGTGGTGTGCATCACAGGCGACGGCGGCTTCCAGTTCAACATCCAGGAGATAGGCACCTGCGTCCAGTACGGCCTGAACCCCGTGGTGCTTGTGTTTAACGACAACGCCTGGGGCATCCTGAAGTTGCGCCAGCGCGATCTCATGAAAGGGCGGTTCATAGGCACCGACCTGGTGAACCCCGACTTCGTGAAGCTGGCCGAGTCCTACGGCGCTAACGGCGCCCGCGTGACCTCTGTGAAGGAGCTTGTGCCCGCGTTGGAGGCGGCCCTCAAGTCGGATGTCATCACCATCATAGACGTGCAGACGCCCAACGGGTTTGAGAAGTTCAGGTAGATGACCGAGGCCGGACTACGCCTACGGAAGTGAGGCCCGCAACCAAATCGGAAACTCTTTGTTCAGGTGCAAAATAGGAGCATCCCTGAATATGGAAGCGCGTGGTGTGGGCGAGGATTCCACAGACCACAAAGAGGGTATGGAAGAAAAAACAGGAGGTGACGGCTATGACAGGGGCATGGGACTACATTCCTACCGCAAAGTACAACGTAAGCATTGACGATGTCGAGTACCGGCGCGCTGGCAAGGAAAGCTGGCTCGCTCGCATCTATCAGCCGCAGGGCGACGGGCCATTCCCAGTCCTCTTGGACATACATGGCGGCGCGTGGAACGGGGGAAGCCGGACCAGCAACCCACAGATAGACCAGGCGTTAGCTGCTAGCGGTATGGTGGTCGCTGCGGTCGACTTCCGCCTGGCCCCCCAGCACCCCTATCCTGCCCAGGTCGCCGACACTAACTACGCGACCCGCTGGCTCAAGGCCCACGCCGCCAAGTTCAAGGGCGATGCGCGGTCCATTGGCATAGTGGGCTTCTCCAGCGGCGGGCAAACCGCATTGCTGAGCGCCATGCGTCCCCATGATCCGCGCTACTCTGAGATTCCGCTCCCGGAGGCTCCGGCACTCGATGCCACGGTCACGTACGTGTTGAGCTTCTGGGGTGTTTTGGACCCCTACGCCCGCTATCTCTACGCCCAAAAGGCTGGTCGCGCCGAGTTGGTTAAGGCGTCGGAAGCCTACTTCCTGACCACAGAAGCCATGCAAGAAGGCAATCCCCAGTACATCCTGGACAGGGGCAAACCCGTTACGTTGCCTCCCACGCTGCTTATCCAGGGCACGTCCGACGCCAATGTCCCCCTGGAGATACCCAAGCGCTTGGCTGCAGCCTATCGCAAGGCGGGCGGAGCGATCGAGATGCACCTGTTTCCCAACATGCCACATGGGTTTGCCGGCTGGCCTGCACCCGAAGTGGAACGCGCCCTTGGGATCACAAAGGCTTTTGTGAGCAGCAGGCTGGCAGACCTGAAGGCCGTGGTCTGAAGAGCACGCGTAGTCAAGGAGCTGTGCCCGTCCTGAAGTCCGACACCATCACCATCATAGACGTGCAGACCCCGGATGGGTTCGAGAAGTTCAGGTAGGGCAATTGTGGGTCAACGGGCTGCAATAACCTTTCCTGTCCCTTGACCCTCCTCTGATAATCAGATTATAATACGCTCGGCGGAGCCGAAATGGACATTAGTATCACAGCCACGCAGTTCTCCAGGTCCCTTTCCGATATCCTCAATCGTGTGCGGTATCGAGGAGAGCGGTTTGTCATCGTGCGCAACGGAGAACCCGTGGCTACCCTGGCTCCTCCCGGGGCATCGCCCCGCGTAACCGTGGCCGTGGTCATAGCTGCTATTGGCCATCTAAAGATGCCTGGCGAGGGCTTCGCAGACGATCTAGAGCAAGCCCAACGTTCTCAGCCCAAGGCGGAGCTTGCAGTGTGGCCGTCTTAATAGACTCCAGCGTTTTCATTGGCCTGGAGCGTCGTGGCCTCCCCCTTCAAGCCATAGGTGCTGAGATACCCTCAGACGAGGCTGTGGCCCTTTCCGCCATCACCGCATCCGAGTTGCTCGTGGGCGTTCACCGTGCCGTCACTCAGGCCCAGCGCGTGATGCGAGAGTTCTTGGTTGAGGCTATCCTTGGCACTTTCCCCATTCTGCCATTCGACCTTCAGGTTGCCCGTATCCACGCCCGTCTCCTCAGCGAGCTCGTCGGTACAGGCCAGACCATAGGTACTCACGACCTTATCATCGCATCCACTGCCCTGGCCTACGAGTATGACGTCCTTACCGATAACCTTCGCGACTTTCAGAAAGTGCCCGGGTTAGGTGTGCGCCAACCGCGCTGGGAGTAGCTCCTTGCCCTGGCGCCCGCCTTCAAGTCCGGCACCATCACCATCATAGACGTGCGGACACCCACCGGGTTTGAGGGGTTTGGGTAACTCTGGCCTGGCATAAAACCTCTCAGGGCGCGAGGGTGGAAAGAGACACGTTGGCTGGCAGTGGCCAACGTTTACCTGTTGCTCACGTGGCGACTCCCCTATCCTTGCCTGTTATCTCACTACCCTGGAACTATCCCTCTGGGTAAGGCCACGGGACTCCCTGGCTAGTATGATGGGACTATAGGCATAGAGTCTCAACCCCTATCGGTGGCCAGGGCTCAGTGTTCTGTAAAGGAGGCACCATGTCGCCACTACCTAACGCGGACGCCTACCCCAAGACCATCATGCTGCGAGATGGCATTCGAGTGGAGTTGCGGCCCCTGGAAGAGGGGGACAAGATACGGCTGCTCCGCTTCTTCGAACGGGTCCCGGAGGCAGACCGCTACTTCCTCAAGGAGAACGTCACTGCGCCCGAGGTCATCCAGTCCTGGGTCACCAGGATAGACTTCGAGCGAGTCATACCTATAGTTGCCGTGGTGGACGACCAGATTGTGGGCGACGCCACGCTCCACCGCTCCCGTGCTCCCGCGCGCCACCATGTAGGGGATATTAGAGTTGTTGTGGAGCCGGAATATCGAGAAAAAGGTCTGGGACGCCGCCTCATCCGCGAGCTCCTGGACATAGCCGTGGAGCTGGGGCTGCACAAGGCCAGCTTTGAGCTGGTAGCCCAGCGAGAAAAGGCCGCCATCGTGGCGGCGGAGAGCGTGGGCTTCCAGGAGGTGGCGCGCCTGGACGGCTGGGTACGCGACATATGGGGCAACTACCAGGACCTGGTCGTGTTGGAGCTCCCGTTGAAGGAGCATAAAGAGTGGTGGCGGTTCTAGTCCGACACTGGCGGGAGGCAGCATTGCGCAAGAATTATCCTGCAAGCAGGAAGGTGCAGAAAGGGGTTGATTAGCATGTACTCACAAATCCTGGTTCCCCTGGACGGGTCCGAGTTGGCCGAGCAGGTGCTCCCTTACGTCCAACAAATCGCCCAGGGTCTCAAAATACCCCTGGAGTTCCTCCGAGTCATCGAGCCGGTGAACCCAGAGATGGCGGGCGTTGCGTACCGGTCCGGGGTAGCCCCATATCCTGCCACAGCGGAGTCCGCCGGCGCCCGCAGCACCACCCCCACCACCGGCCCTCGCGGACCGTACCTTGACCAGATTGCTGCCAGCCAGCGCAGCCATGCGCAGGACTACTTGGATAGGCTGACCACGGTGGCCCGGCAGTCGGGCCTTGTTGTATCCACCTCAGTCCATGAGGGCAGCCCTGCCCACCACATTGTGGAGGAGGCCCAAAAAGAGCCTTCCACCCTTATTGCTATGACCACCCACGGCCGTTCCGGAATCACGCGCTGGATGCTGGGCAGCGTGACGGACAAGGTGCTCCACGCCACAACTAACCCGTTGCTGGTGGTCAGGCCCCAGGACTACCTGGGCACCAAAGGGGAGATGAAGTTCTCGTCGGTCATCGTACCCCTGGATGGGTCAGACGTCGCCGAGCAGGTCCTGCCCCACGTGGTCAGCCTTGCCAAAGCCCTGTCGCTCAAGGTCATCCTGGTCAGGGTCACACCTTCGGCGGCAGACTACTACCGCTACATGGAGTACTCCATCGGCCCGTACCAGGACTACTCCCAAGAGGTGGATGCCGGAGCCGCGGAATACATGCACGGCATTCGCCAGCGGCTTCAAGTGCAGAAGATTGCCTCTGTGGAGGAGCGACTGCTTCACGGCAATCCCGCCGCAGCCATCGTGGACCTGGCCAAGGAGGGCACAGACAACCTGGTGGCTATGACCACCCACGGCCGGTCCGGAGTGGGCCGTTGGGTCCTGGGGAGCGTGGCAGACCGGGTGGTGCGCCACTCAGGGGCCCCGGTTCTGATGGTCCGCGCGCGGGAAGCGCTTTCATAGAGCTTTGAAAAGGAGGCGCTCGCCATGCCCGCAACCCATGTATACAAACTAACAGCATACCCCAAGGAGACCAGGCTGCTGGATGGCACACCCGTAACCCTCAAGCCCATGACTGAGAATGATGGTGATGCCCTGTTGCAACTCTTCTTGAGGATTCCTCCCGAGGAACGACACTACCTGAAGGAGGATGTCACCTCGCCCAAGGTGGTCCAACGCTGGGCCAGAGAGTTGGACTATGACCGGGCCCTGCCCATCCTGGCCTGGGTGAACGGGAGGGTGGTGGCCGACGCCACGCTGCACAGGACCCGCACCCTGGCCCGCCGACATGTGGGTGAGGTGCGGATAGTGGTGGACCCGGAGTACCGCAAGCGAGGCCTGGGTACAACCATCATGCGCGAGCTGGCATTCATCGCCAACGAGAATGGACTGGAGAGGCTTCTCTTCCAGGCCATCTCCGGGAGAGAGGAAGCGGCCATCAAGGCGGCGGAGTTCATAGGGTTCGTCAAGCTGGCCGTCCTTCCAGGCCACGGGAAGGACATGGACGGCTTCCCTCGCGACATTGTAATCATGGAAATGCCACTGAACGGCTGGCTTGACTGGTGATAGCCCTAGCCGGCCGCTGAAGAAGGGGGACCAGAGTCCCGACCTGTCGGGACTCTGGTATGGGTGTGCGGGTGCCCCCACATAGCAGATGCCCGCCTTGGCTTATTTGCCTGTTTTCGCCTTGTCCAGCCACTCCCGCCACCGCTCGACGCCGGAGGTGATGATGTTGCTGGTACCAATGTTCACAAACTGCACGCCAGCGTCCAGGAAGCGCTTGATCCTATCCTGGGGGAAGCTGGCAAAGGAGCCTACCCCCACGGGAACGCCCGCCTTCCGCGCCACGGCGATGACGCTGTCTATGGCCTTCAGGACCGTGGGCGCCGTCAGCTTACCCGGGTACCCCAGCGACTGCGAAAGGTCGTTGGACCCAATCTGCACCACGTCTATCCCTTTCACCGTAAGTATGTCCGGCAGGTTCTTCACACCCTCGCCGCTCTCTATCATAATCACCACCAGCGTCTCCTCGTTGGCCACTTTGACGTAGTCGCTGGTGGACATCTGGAAACCGTAGCCTGTCTGCCTGCCGCCGTACATGCCCCGCTTGCCCAGGGGGTGGTACTTCATCGAGTCCACCACCGCTTGCGCCTCTGCCTTCGTGTCCACGTGGGGCACGATGATTCCCATAGCCCCAATGTCCAGTATCCGCAATATGTAGCCAGGGTATTGGCCGGGCAGTTGCTCAGGGATGCGCACCAGGGATGTGGCGCCGCTGATCTCTGCGGCGCGTATCATGTGGGTCAGGCTCTCGTGGGTGGTGGCCGAGTGCTCCGTGTCCATGTACACGAAGTCCAACCCAGCGTAGCCCAGTATCTCCACCGCGTCCGGGGATGGGAACATAATCTCTGAGCCGAATACGACTTCTCCTGCCTTTAGCTTTGCCTTGGTCTTGTTCTTCTGCATCTCTCCTCCCTTATATGGGCCAGTGTACTTTTCAGTCGCGCGCATCATATATGCGGCGATTGCCATAGTCAAAGGTCTGGCTTATCTTGAACCAATAGCTTACCTGCGGCTATGATGTGTTATGGTGGGGGTAACGGGTTGACCTTATGTTCGAGTATACTTTAGCAGTGCAAATCATGGAGTTACTGAGGAGGCGATATGGTGGCAAGAGATGGATTCCCAGATGAGCCTTTTGCGGCCGTACTGGGTCCGATACCCGATGGTGCGCCGTCCTATGTAAGAACGAGCCAAGGAATTCTCAATGATTTGGTTGACTTAGGCGAAATCCCACTCGGCTCAGGGCAGGAACTCTGGGACATCCATATACAGGAGCTCAAGGCAGGGCGACCACGAGCCGAAGGGGCGATTATTGAATCGGAATGGATGAAGCGGTACAAGGTTCTTGAGGCGCAACAGAAGCAGGGAAGGTTTGAGATCTAGAAGTGGGCAAAATCTGGCGTAGCGACAGAGTTAAGGCCTTATGTGAGAAGATGGGCATCTCCTCGCCTGAGCGAGTTATTGTTCAGATGGCTAGCCAGCTTGTGCAAGCAGGAAAACAGAATACCCCTCCGGTTTCTTTGGAGACCCTGGCAACAATCAGAGGCATTAGGGAAATACGAAAAGTATCGCTTACCATTGACGGCTATATCACGCCAGCCGAGTCAGGGTATGTAGTATATGTCAATTCCCAGCAGCCTTTCACCAGGCAAAGATTCTCGATCGCCCATGAAATTGCTCACACGTTCTTCTTTGAGGCTGCAGGGGTACAGGAGCGACATCGAGCAGCGGAACCTCCTACCGATTCCTTACACATAGATTCAGAAGAGGAAGCCCTATGCAACAAAGCTGCTGCCGAGATCTTGATGCCCTATGGACTCTTCAAAGACGAGCTCAGAACTAAGCGATTGGTAGCTCGAACGATAGTTGAGCTAGCCACAGTTTTTCAAGTCTCCATACGGGCCGCGGCCAGGCGGTATTGTGAAATGACGGAAAGGCGCTTCTTGCTGCTTGCATTAAAACGTGTGGCACTTCCCGAAGGAACCAGAGGACTCGCGCTGGACTGGTCTGAAAAACCTGGCCACGTACGTGCGTCGCCACCCAAGAGTCTGCTTGTCCCAGAATCAGCTCCGCTGTTTCAAACTGTTGATAAAGATGGGTTCTTCACTGGCAGACAAAGTTTGGCACTCGGGGGGCAATCAGAGGAATACTTCGTGGATGCCGTGGACGTAGCCTACGCATCACGCACCACGACCATCGCGCTGGTTGTATTAGAACCACATCCGGAGGTAGCGATTCGAACCTGGGCTCTGAGTGACCCTCAGTTCCGACTCGTGGGTTAGGGGCTGCGATACTGTGGCTAATGAAGTCAGTGCTCCAGCCCAAATCATGCGCATATACCCACTGGACCCGCGGCAGCTCACCGAGGAGCAGCTAGCCGTTGTCTTTGCCATGACATCCCGCCGGCCTGAGCCTTTCGACGAGATAGCCAAGGTCGTCACGGCGGAGAAGGCGGCGGACTTCCACGAGCGATGGGTACTCAACTACGGCCATGCCTCTGTCGCCGAGCACGCCATCATCCACATGGCCGTGGAGAGCATCTCCCGCCTTGCCTGCGACACCCTGGAGGACAACCGCCTGGCATCGTACACGGAGAAGTCGTCCCGCTACCAGGTCATCGAGCCAGGCTACTACCACGTGCCGCAGGAGCTGTCCAGACACGTCGGGATGCGGCAGCTTTACGTGGATACCTGCGATGCCCTCTTTGCCGCCTATGAGCGCCTTGTAGATGGCCTGCGAGCATACCTGCCATCGGTGCGCCCCCGCCAGCAGAACGAACGCGACTCCGCCTACAACCTGCGCATCCGCCGCGAGGCCACCGATTCGGCCCGCTTCCTGCTGCCCGCCGCAACGCTGACCAACGTGGGCGTTACCATGAACGCCCGCTCCCTGGAGCACGCCATCGCCAAGCTCCTGTCCTCGGACATGGAGGAGGAACGCTCCCTGGGGGAAGCGCTGAAAGAGCAGGGGCGGCGCATCACGCCCACACTCATCAAGTACGCAGAACGCAACGACTACCTGGTGCTCAGCCGGGAGGCCCAGCGGGATATGGCGCTGCCTTACGCCGGGCCCCGAGACGATTCCCAGGTTGAGGCGACGCTGGTGCACTACGACCCTGACGCTGAAGCCAAAGTGGCGGCGGCGTTGCTGTACCGGTTCGCCCACCAGCCCTACGCCCAGATATGGAAACGGGTGCATGGCATGAGCGATCGGGAGCGGCAGGATGTCATAGGCCGGGCCCTGGAGGGCCTTGGTCCCCATGACGCACCGGTGCGGGAGCTGGAAACGGTGGACTACACCTTCGACCTGGTCATGGACTACGGGGCGTACCGGGAGTTCAAGCGCCACCGGATGCAGACGTACATCCCGCAGCCACCCACGGTGGAGCTGGGGTACGTGGCGCCGCCGCTGGTAAAGGACGCTGGGCTTCAGGCCGAGTTCGAATCGGCGATAGGGAAGGCCGAGGATGCCTTCCGCACCATACGGGCACAGTCGCCGCGCGCAGCCGAGTACCTGGTCACCCACGCACACAGGCGGCGGGTGCTATCCAAGATGAACTTACGCGAGTGCTACCACCTATTCAAGCTGCGCACCGGCCCCGAAGCCCACTTCTCCATCCGTCCTGTGGTGGCCGCCGCGATGCGGGAGGCCCAGAAAGTGCACCCGGGGCTGTTCAAGTATCTGAAGTTAAGGAGTTGAACGAGGCTGTTGTCTAAATTGGAGCACCGTGCTATGTTCCTTTATTCCTTTAGCTCCAAGGTTCGTTGGAGTAGGATTCAAGAATGGGCATGAGGAGTGGGATCCATCCCTTCGAAGAGTTGCGGCGGTCCTGCGCCCAATCTCTGGAGAGAGGGCTGGCAATCTACTGTCGCCCCGGTCTGGCAGCTATGATGGCGCTGGCCTTGTCTGTGGCCCTGGTCGGCTGTTCCAGCCCGTCGGCCACCGCTCCCGCTGCCGCTCCTCAGGCCACGCCTACGCCCGTGAAGCCAGCTAATCCGGAGGTGATCCTGGCAACGACAACCAGCACCAGGGATTCCGGCCTTCTGGACGTACTCATACCCAGATTCCAGGAGGCAACCGGCTACGTGGTGAAGCCAATCGCCGTGGGGTCCGGCCAGGCCATGGCCCTGGGCGAGAGAGGCGAGGCCGATGTGCTCCTGGTGCATGCCCCGGATTCGGAATTGAAGTTCATGGAGGCTGGTCACGGCATCAACCGCAGGCTGGTGATGCATAACGACTTTGTTATCGTTGGCCCAGCGGCTGACCCGGCGGGCATCAAGGGCATGACTTCGGCTGCCGAGGCCATGAGGAAGATAGCGGCTGCCAGGGCGGTATTCATCAGCCGCGGCGACAACTCGGGCACCAATCAGTTGGAGTTGAAGGTCTGGAGCGCCGTGGGCATAGGCCCCAAAGGGCAGGCGTGGTATCAGGAGTCTGGCCAGGGCATGGGAGCAACCCTGGGCATCGCATTCGACAAGGGTGCTTACACAATAAGCGACCGTGCAACTTACCTGGCCACCAGAAAGAGCCTGCCCCTGGAAACCCTGGTAGAGGGTGACAAAGTCTTGCTGAACATATACCACGTTATCCAGATAAATCCACAGAAGTCTCCCCGGATAAACGCCGAAGGGGCCAAGGCGTTTTCTGACTTCATGCTGGCTCCCGAGACGCAGCAGATAATAGGCAAATTCGGCGTAGACCAATATGGCCAGCCTCTCTTCTTTCCGGATGGTGGAAAGGCGGAGGCCGGTAGTGGCAGTTGATGGCCTGGCCAAGCTATCAGCCCATTGCTTCCTTGGTTAGAGATGACCCGGCTGGCCGTTCTGGAGGAGTCCATGGACCTTATCGTCGAAGGCATCACCCGGGCTTTCCAACTACTCATTCATGGTGACCGGGAGGTGTTGCGGATCACAGCACTCTCTCTAGGGGTCTCCCTTTTCGCAACGTCCATCAGCCTGCTCATTGGTGTTACGGTGGGTACGGTTATCGGCCTGACGCGGTTCTGGGGGCGCGGGCTGGTCATCAGCTTGATAAACACAGGCATGGGTGCGCCTCCGGTGGTTGTTGGCCTCATAGTTACAGTCATGTTATGGCGCAGTGGCCCGCTGGGGGCTCTGCACCTTCTATACACTCCTTCCGCGATGGTGATAGCGCAGTTTGCAATCTCCCTCCCCATAGTCACCGGCTTCACCCTGGCCTCGGTACAGCAGACGGACCCGAAGCTTCGCCTCCAGATTCTAGCCCTGGGCGCTTCCCGGCGGCAGATGGTGTGGCTGCTCCTCAGGGAGACAAGACTTCCTCTCCTGGCGGCTGTCAAGGCCGGGTTTGGCGCCATCATCTCCGAGGTCGGCGCTTCGATGATGGTGGGTGGCAATATCACTGGGCAGACTCGCGTGCTTACCACCGCCATCGTGATGGAGACCAGCAAGGGGGACTTTGCGCTGGCCATGGCCCTGGGCGTCATCCTGATAGTCCTGGTCTATCTGGTCAATCTGGTGCTCACCCTGGTCCAGCAGAAAGGTAGGGCGCGGTGACCCAGGGCCATACGTCGTCGCCCTGCACCCTGGAAGCCAGGCAGCTCTCTGTTGTCCTGGGTGGACAGAAGGTGCTGGAGATACCTTCCTTGCAGCTATTTTCCGACGAGACGCTGGTGATCATCGGGCCCAACGGCTCTGGCAAGACCACCCTCCTGCTGTGCATGGCATTGCTGTTGCGACCGACGACTGGCGGCATAGCCTTCCAGGGGATACCTGTCGAAGATGGTTCATCAATACTCCGGCTGCGTCGCCGGTTCGCCGTTGTGTTTCAAGAGCCTTTGCTGCTGGACGCCTCGGTTTGGGACAACGTTACCCTGGGATTGCGCTTGCGGGGCGTACGTCGCGGTGAGACGAAGGCGAGAGCGCAGGAGTGGCTGGAGCGCTTTGGCATTGCGTCGCTGGCAAAAAGGCGAGCCAGGACGCTATCCGGGGGCGAAGCCAAGCGGGCCAGCCTGGCACGAGCCTTCGCCCTGAAACCGGAGGTCCTCTTCCTGGACGAGCCTTTTGCCACCCTGGATGGCCCCACGCGGCAGAGCCTGATAGAGGACCTGGGGGGCGTGCTGAGGGAGACCAAGGTCAGCACCATCATGGTAACCCATGAACGCAATGAGGCCCTGGCCCTGGCCAATCGGGTGGCTGTTCTCATGGATGGGCATGTCCGCCAAATCGGCTCCCCGGAAGATGTGTTCTCCTTTCCTGTGGACGAAGAGGTGGCCCGCTTCGTGGACGCGGGCAACGTTCTGCATGGAGTGGTTGGCTCCCAGAGCGAGGGGCTGGCTTCGGTGAGCATAGGTGGCCAACAGCTTTACGCCGTCTCCAGCCTGGCTGCTGGCACCAGGGTAGCGGTCTATCTGCACTATGAGGACGTTACTATTTCGGTTGCTACGCTTGAAACAGTGCCCAGCAGCGCGCGCAACCAGCTACGGGGCAGGATAGCAAAGGCGCTTCCTTTCGCTTCTCAGATGAGGGTTACAGTGGACTGTGGCTTTCCTCTAGTCTCGCTGATTACGCGGCGCTCGTGGAGCGACCTGGGCCTGGAGGTGGGCCATGAGGTGGTGGCATCACTCAAGGCGTCTTCCATACGTCTGATTCCGAGCCTCTAGTGGGGTGCCATCGAACGCAGGGAGCCTGTCCTGAGTAGGGGCGAGGTTACCTCGCCCCTACTCGCCGCCATTTCTGACGCCTCGGAGATGGCGTCAGGTAACAGGAATCACTCGTCCCATCTCCCCCGTCTCGTATCCGCCTAGCGCCTCCACCTGGGCCCGGAAACCAGCTTCGTGCAGGAAGTCCAGCATAGGCTTCAGCAGCGGGCCTTTGTAGAAAAGCTCCGGGATGACCAGGTCATATCGCTCGGTGAAGAGCGGTACAAAGTCCAGGGCCAGGGCGCGGGCCGCCGCCAGGATGCCCAGTCCCACATCCGCCGCGCCGCTGGCGACGCTGGCCGCCACCGCCAGATGGGTGTACTCCACCCGGTCATAGCCCCGAATCGCCTCGGAGGAGATTCCCTGCAGCTTGAGGTGATAGTCCAGGAGAACCCGGGTGCCGGCCTCTCGCTGGCGGTTGATGAACTGTAGGTCTCCCCGTGCCAGGTCCCCAAGCCCGGTAAGCCTCTTCGGGTTGCCCCTGGCCACTATGAGACCCTGGAGCCGGTGGGTCAGGGTGACCAGGACAACCTTTGTCTCTGGAAGCAGGCGCTTCAGGTAGCTGACGTTGTACTCACCCGTCTGTTCATCCAGGAGATGCGAACCGGCCATGTGGGCCTCTCCGCGCTTGACGGCCATAAGCCCGCCCAGGCTACCCACGTTGGAGGAGGCCAAGCTCATGTGGGGGTAACGTTTATGCAGCTCGTTGGACAGCACGTCCAGGATGAGGTCGTGGCTGCCAGTGCAGACGATTGTGTTTTCTATCTCTTGCTTGCTTCGCAGCAGTTGAATGGAGACGGGGCTACCCGCCTGAAGCCCCTCGGAGAAGCGGGGGATGACCACCAGGCCGTCGGCGCGGACCAAAGAGGTGATGACTCCCGCCCCCCTGGGCAGGGGTGTGGCGACAAAGGCGTCTCCCACCTTGCCTACCCTCACCCGCAGAAACTCGTCCTCGCCCATGGGAGATAGCACCTTGCGAGTGATAACCCCCTGCATGGTTGGGCGCTCCTCCGGTGCGATGCCCAACCAGCGACAAAGGATGGGCCTGGCTGTCAGCTCGAAGCTCAGTACCGCCGAGACGGGGTAGCCCGGAATGCCCAGGACGGGCTTGCCTGAGACTATTCCCAGCACCACCGGATGGCCTGGGCGTATGGCGATGCCGTGTACCACCACCTCTCCCAGGGCCGCCATCACGGGCGCTGTGTAGTCCTTGCTGCCGGCGGAAGACCCTGCGTTGATCACAACCATGTCATGGCCGGCCAGCGCTTCCTTCACCACAGCCTCCAGGCGGGTGCGGTTATCGGGCACGGGGGCGAGGCTCGTGGCTGTTCCTCCCCACTCCTCCACCAGGCCAGCCAGCATCAGTGAGTTGAACTCGATAATGTTCCCTGGCTTGAGGTCTTGGCCCGGCGCGACCAGCTCATCGCCTGTGGGGATGATGGCCACTCTGGGCCTGCGCCGCACCATCACGCTGGCATGTCCGGAGGCGGCAATGGCTCCCAGGTCTACCGGTCGTAGCCGGTGTCCCTCCGGCAGCACAAGCTCCGTGGCCACCATGTCCTCGCCCATCAGCCGCACATGTTGCCAGGGAGGCACCGCCGCAAGGATCTCCAGGCGTCCGTCCCCCATGTCCTGGACGTGCTCTACCATGATGACGCTGTTGAAGCCCGGAGGAATGGGAGAACCTGTATCCACCCAGTGGGCCTGCTCCCCTACCGTCAGATAGCGTGGGGATGTCTCGGTGGCCCCTTGCGTGTCCTCTGCCCGCACCGCCACGCCGTCCATGGCCGAGGCGTGATAGTGGGGAGAGGAGACCTTGGCCCATACAGGCTGTGCCGTGACCCGCCCCAAGGCATGTTCCAGGGGCAGCTCCTCGCCAGGAAGAGGCTGGAGGTTGCCCTGAACCTCCAGGGCGGCCAGGTATTTCTGTAACGCCGCCTCGTAGGGCTGGTCTTCCAGGTAAACCCTGCGATGTCTGCTGCCTTCTGTCATGATTTTACCCTGAACTTATTTGGCTCTGTTGACATCACCCGCCCACCCTGAGCCGAAGCCCTCGAGCGGAGCGAAGGGTTTGTCGAAGGGAGTGAGCGGTGGTCAAACCCCGCTCGTATGGTTTGACAAGCTCACCACGAGCGGGGCAGCGCCCATCATATTGGGCGCTGTATCGGTTGACGCAAGGCTAGGTGAGAGGAGTGCCTAAAGACCCCTGTCTGCCTCTTCGGCTGAAGCATGGGAGACAAACACAAGAACTATTCAAGGTGAGATGTGCCAGCCCGTGAATAACGCCCCCTTCACTATCAAACTTGCCCACGATGCGGTCAAAGTCACCTGTTAGGCTAGATTGGTAGCGGCCATATAGCGAATTCGCTATGAAATCGGCGAATTGTAACATGCGGGTATCTTGGGCCGGAGCAAAAAAAGGAACATCTGTAATGTGGTGGAGTTGTCTCCATCGAGTGCCTGTCGACTGGAATCTGTGTGCAAGCAACGCTATGGTCTTCTGATAGCCCGATTCGGCAAGAACAATTATACCTCGTTGCTCTTCGCCACCTTCGGCAGCAATGAAACGATTTTGCCGGGCAAGAAAGAGGTCAAAACGACTGACGACATCTTCGAAGGCCCGCTCATAAGCATCTTCGTGTCTAGCTTCGGCATATTGACGCTCTACGGTACATCCAAACAGGATTCCCCGTCGAGTGCTAATAATCCCACCGAGTCTGACCTTGATGGTCTGGCGTTGCTCGACCGTCAATTGGTTCCATGGATGTTCAAGTTCTTGGGAAGCGCGGCGGTGTAGCTTCGTGGCGTGGAAATGGACGGGAGCAATTTCGTTGGGGAAATACTCTGTCTGCAGTGCATCCAGGTCCTGACTAAACCAATGAATCTCACGCTCAAAAGCAGCGAGGCCAGCTAGAACAAAACAACTGGCCTCGCTCCCATGTGAACCCGACTCGTCAAGGTAAAGAACGTACAATCATAATGCCCATACATCGATTTTTGAGCAGTCGGCCAAGACTTGCGTCCTGCCGGGCTAAGCTAGCAGCCCTGCCGACCAAAGAAAGAATACTCCGCTACTATACGCTTGTCAATACCTGGTTAGGCCTTGTGTTAAGCGTTACATTGCCTCATATTGTCAACAGCCCTGACTACCCTCTAAAAGATTAGCACCTCCACCATTTCGCCGGCGGAGAGTCCACCCTGGTCCAGGGGAACGCGTACTGTACCTTCCGCCCGTACCAACGTGAAGATAAGGTTCGACTTGCCGAAAATGGGCTCGGCCAGCAGCTCTCCTTGCACCTCTAAGAGTCGGACCGGCACGTAGTCCTCCCGACCAGCGACCGATGCGATGCTATGGGTCAACCGGGCGGTGACAGTGCGGCCCGAGGAGGCCGCCGGTGCTCCGCTCAGCCTCCTGATGGTGGGGGCCACGAACAGGGTGAAGAGCACCACCGCCGAAACAGGATTGCCCGGCAGCCCGAAGATTGGCACGTTCTCTACCACGCCCAGGACGGTGGGCTTGCCCGGGCGGATGGCCACTCCATGCACCAGAATCCCTGGCTTTCCCAGCGAGTTGATTACCTGGGCCGTCAGGTCGCGGGTGCTCACCGAGCTCCCCGCCGAGATGATCACTATGTCCGCTTGCTCCATGCCCTGGCGGCAAGCGTCCAGCAGCGCCGCGCGGTCGTCAGGGATGATGCCCATGAGCAAAGGGATGCCACCCGCCCTTGCGGTCAAGGCGGAGCAGGTGTAGGTGTTGATGTCCCGGACTTTCCCTGCCGGAGGCTTTTGGCCTGGAGAGACTACTTCATCCCCAGTGGAGATAATGGCTACCCGGGGCTTGCGGTAGACGGGGACACGGATAATGCCCAGGGCCATAAGCCCTCCTATGTCCTGGGGTTGCAAGGGGTGTCCCCGGGCAAGGACTGCCGTGCCCTGGCGTATATCCTCACCTACCTGGATTACGTTCTCGCCCACGGCCACGGGGCGCAGCACCTCCACACCTTCTCCCAACACCTGGGTATTTTCCACCATCACCACGGCGTTGGCGCCCCGAGGCAACATGCCCCCGGTGAATATGATGGCGGCCTGCCCGGAGCGTAGGGCGAAGGGAGGCTCAGCCCCCATGATCACCTCTCCCACTACCTCCAGGTAGGCGGGCAAACCCTCTGAGGCCCCGTAGACGTCCTCGGCCCGCACGGCATAGCCGTCCATGGTGGACCGAGGGAAGGCGGGCAGGTCTTCCGGCGACAGGATGTCCACCGCCAGCACCCGGTCAAGGGCCTCTGCCGTGGGGATTTCCTCGGTTTTCAGCCGGGGTGTGTAGGAGCCTTCCAGCTTCTGGTAGGCTTCTTTTGGGGGAAGGACTTCAAAGAACTCAGGCATGGTATCTCGTATCAACTCCCCTTCTTGTGACCTAGGCAGGGTAATGAACCCCGACACGTCGGGGCGACCATCCCCCTGGCCCCATTCCTGGCCAGGAAGGGGGTGAAAAGTAAATCTGGGGGATACCCCCAGACCCCCACCAGAGGCCCGACACGCCGGGCCTCTGGACTCCTCTTTTTCAGCAGCCGGCTAGGCCGAAACCAGCTTGGTAGAGACAGGTGTGCACCAGTGAATGTACTTTGGCACCTTGCCGCGAACTATATCGAAATACAGCGTCTGGAGTTGGCGGGTAATGGGTCCCATGGTTCCATCCGCAATGAGGTGGTTGTCCAGGGATCCCACAGGCGTGAGGTGGGCCGCCGTTCCTGTCAGGAATACCTCGTCGGCCAGGTACACCTCGCTGCGTGGGATATGGCGCTCCACCACCTGCAAGCCGAACTCGTTGCGGGCTATATCTGTCACAGTGTTGCGGGTGATGCCGGGCAGGGCGTTGTCCTCCACCGGGGGCGTTATCAGCTTGCCGCCCCGGTACATGAACAGGTTTTCCCCTGTACCCTCCGATACGTAGCCGTGCTGGTTCAGCAGGATGGCCTCGTCGAACCCCGCCAGGACGGCTTCGGTCTTGGCCAGGATGCTGTTTACGTAGAGGCCGCTGATCTTCAAGTAGGGCGGGATCATGGTGTCTTCCATGCGTCGCCAGGAGGAGGTGCAGCAGCGCGCGGCAGCTTCCAGGTCCATGTATGCCCCAAAGGGTACGGCCATCACGCTGAAGCTGCTTGCAAGAGGGTCCAGGTTGAGGATAGCCACCCGCTCCGCGCTCTTGTAGGCGATGGGGCGGATGTAGATATCTTGGGTGTACCCGGACATTTCCACCATCTGGGCTGTGATGTCGCACAGCTCTTGCGCCGAATATGGAAGCCGGATGCGCATTACCTTGCAGCCCGCCAGCAACCGCTCGTAGTGCTCCCGCATACGGAAGATGTAGGTGTGCTCGTCCTCGGCGTTCCAGTTGCCGCGGATGCCTTCAAATACGGCAGTGCCATAGTGAAAGGCGTGAGTCATAATACCAATGGAGGCCTGCTCCAGAGGCATGAACTGACCTTTGTGAAAAGCCACCGGTGGCATCGTTGTCTCCTTTGCCCAAAAGGGGGTTGCAGCAATTATATGTTAGTCTGGCTGTCAAGTCACGCCTTTCAGTTCATACACCGTTTGCCCCATTCAACCCAGAGCAGACCGTGCCGCTTCAAATCGGACGGAACCGGTAGCTTCAATGGGTTGGAAGCTCGGGGCAGATTGTGATATACTGCGCAAAGTTCTTTGGATAGTAAGTGAGGAGGTTTCAGTGGAGGCTATATTTCCCAAGTGTCAAAAGTGTGGCAGTGGCGATCTGGTTCCCTTGTCGGATTTTGGGAGTCAGGGAGCCCCCATTCATTACAAGGCATGGGTCTGCACCAATCCAGACTGCGGGTTCAACATCAAGATCCGCAACGGCGATGTCTATCTGAACGAGCCCATCAGCAGTGGGGCAATGCACGCTCCCCGCATGAGGTAGTTGTCTAGGGGCCGGCCAAGCGTGCCGGCTCTGTAGTCCGCGCGGGGTATCCGTCCTGAAGGGCCTTTGGGCTGCTGATGGTGTATACCCTGTCACTCCAACCGTATCACATCATCGCTGATCCGATGTGGGTTGGCGCCCTCATGATGGCCGACATGGATATGCCTCAGTCGTCACAGGTCCGTGGGTCTCGCCATCGTCGGTGGCTGGGAGCAGCTCTGGTCGGCGCTGGCGCTGTGCTCGTGCTGCTGGTTGGCGGCTACTACCTCTACGGCTGGGTAGCCGCCCGTGGTCTGGACTCCCTGGTCTACCCCCCAAGCGAGGATGCTTCCGCGCCCCAGGCTTCTGTCTCCATGACCCTGGCCGGTTTGCGCCCCAATGTGCTCTCCCCAACGTCTGCGGGCGCGCCGTTGCCCAATGGGGGCAACCTTCCTGACCCGGCCAGCCTGCGACTGTACCCCGGAGAGCGTGTGGCCTTCAGCTTCTGGGCCGAGCCGTGGGCAGCCCAGGCCGTCTCTGCTGCCGGAGAAGAGGCCCCGCAAGGTTTTCTCCCAGTTGACCGGTTTGCCTTGGGCGCAAGGGGAACGCTGCCGCATGCTACGCGGATACGCGTACCCGCCATTGGAGTGGATGCGGAGGTTAGAAATCTGGCCATTCTGGACCTGGGAAACTCACGGGAGTACGAGACCCCCAACAACGTAGTGGGCCATATTCCAGAGACTTCCAATCCAGGAGAAGAAGGCAACGCCTGGTTTTTTGGGCACCTGCAAAGCCCTATCCGTGGCGAGGGTTCCGTATTCCAGGACCTTCCCCAGATCCCTGGGATTCTACGCACAGGCCAACGGGTCTACGTGGAGCTGGACAGTCCCTCTACGAGCTATCTGTATGAGGTGTACAAGACCGACGTCCTCTATCAGGACGACTTGCGCCTTTACGACACAGACCCCGCTACCGTAACCCTGGTCACTTGCGTCCCAGCGCTCACCTACGATTACCGCCTGCTGGTTACGGCCAGGCTGGTGGGCTTCAAGCCTGTTCCGTAGGCTCTGTCTGCCGGTCGCTGTCTCCCCGCTCATCCTGAGCTCCGACCGAAGGTCGAGAGTCTCGATGGGATCGGGCCTGTCTAACCATATGAGCGGAGCGGCTCCAAACACCTCCGTTGACCTTCCTGACTTTCCACGTATAATGGCGGCGTCCGGATGGCGGACCTGCGGACGATTCGTCGAGGAAATAGCAACAAGGAGGTGTTCCATGGAGTTTGGCAGTGGCGATTTCAAGTATGAGCTGGCGGAGGGTTGGGGCAAGCTACCCCAGGGATTTGAGTGGGGTCAAATATCTTCGGTGGCGGTGGATTCTCAGGACAGGGTGTATGTATACACCAGGACAAACCATCCTCTGATGGTCTTCGATCGCAGCGGCAAGTTCATTCGGTCCTGGGGCGAGAATATTCTCAAGGACGCTCATGGGATCTGCATTGATGCTAAGGGCGACATGTACATAGTGGACCGCGACTCCCAGGTGGTCTTGAAGTACACCGCCGATGGCAAAAAGGTGTTCGAGGTGGGCAACCGGGGAAAGCCCTCGGACACGGGCTACACTCAGGAGAATCCAAAGGTGACTCGTGCCGCCGGGCCGTTTCACCATCCCACGGACATATCGCTGTCAGCCAGCGGCGACTTCTACGTCTCCGACGGATACCGCAACGCCCGCGTCCACAAGTTTACATCCGATGGTAAGCTCCTCTTTTCCTGGGGCGAACCAGGGGAAGGCACAGGCCAGTTCAACCTCCCACATAGCGTTTGGGAGGTCAAGGGCCGCGTCTATGTAGCCGACCGGCAAAACAACAGGATCCAGATATTCACGCCCGAAGGAAGGTATCTGGACAAATGGGAAGGCTTCTTCCAGCCCTGCAAGATCTTCGTGGACGCCCACGACATCATGTACGTGGCCGAGCTCCAGGGCCGCATTAGCGTCCTGGACCTGAATGGCAAGGTACTGGCCCGCTGGGGCAGCCCCGAGGATCGGGTAGCCGAGCCAGGAAAGTTCTTCGCTCCCCACGGCATCTGGGCCGACAAGCACGGCGACTTCTACGTGAGCGAGGTACTCACCGGCCAGCGCATCCAGAAGTTCGTGCGCAAGCACTAGCTTTCTGAAGTTTGGCTTTGAGGAGTGCAAAGTCCCGACGTGTCGGGACTCTGCCGGGGGAGAACGGGGGTGTCCCCCGTGTTCCTCTCTTTTTTCCCCCTTCCTGATAGGAAGGGGGCTAGGTCCGATGATGTCCCGATTACATTGAGGACTCTCGACATAGTCGGAGCTCCGCTCATCCCGACCTGTCGGGACAAAGTCGGAGGGGATAGTCGCAACAGGAGGCTAACATGCAGGTCACACCTCACGTCTACACGGTCCACATTCAGGAGGACGGCGCTGGGTTCGGTCTGATGCACCCCGGCGGGTCCACCATCTCCTTCGTGGGTGATCCCACCCAGGAGATGGTGGTCATAGACTCCGGCGAGCACTACCG
>JAUSCR010000071.1 GCA_030651175.1 Dehalococcoidia bacterium | reverse complement strand
AGCTTTATTCAAGATGCGCCCTCCCCGGCCGGGCAGCGGCAGCGGTAAGCGCACAGACCCCAAGGGACGACCTAGGGCCTTGTTGAATCGTCCGTATAATAACAAGCAAGCAAGTCGAACCACATGAGCGGGACAGGGCGTCCTCTAACGGGACCACCAACCTTGACCACGTCCGCTAGCATCTTACCCCTTGATCGGGTAGCCGTGCTCCTCCCGCAACACACGCTTCAGCACCTTGCCCATGGGGTTGCGTGGCAGCTCGTTTATGAACACAACGTCCTCTGGCCGCTTGAAACCCGCCATGCGGGGTCGGCAGTGGTCAATAAGCTCCGCCGCAGTAACATTGGCGCCGCGCTTCTTCACCACAATGGCCCGCACGCGCTCACCCCAGTAGTCGTCGGGCACGCCGATGATTGCCGCCTCGTCCACGCCTGGGAAGGACATAAGCACCTGCTCGACCTCCTCCGGAGCAACCATCTCGCCGCCGCGCTTGATGAAGTCCTTGGACCGTCCCCCTAGGAAGATGTATCCGTCCGCGTCCCAATAGCCCAGGTCGCCGGTGTACAGCCAGCCGTTGCGTAGTGTCTCTTTGGTGGCCTCTTCTCTGTTCCAGTACCCCTTCATCAGGCGCTGGCCCCGGGCCACTATCTCCCCAACCTGGGTCACGTGGACATCGTTCCCATCCTCGTTCACAATGCGCACCTCCACGTCCGGCAATGGTTTGCCAATGGAGGAGAGGCGCTTCAGCTTCTTTTCGAAGTCCGGGTCGCTCTCGTCCAACATGTGGTCCTCAGGAGGCAGCATGGTGATGGTGGAGGCGGTCTCCGTTTGCCCAAAGGCGTTGATGAACCTTGTGCCGGGGAGCTTCTTGATGGCCTCTTTGATGACGGGCAGGGGCATAGGCGCAGCCCCATAGGTTATTACTTTCAAACTGGAGAGGTCGAACTCTGAAAACTTGGGGTGGTCCATAAGCTGCTTCAACATGGTGGGGACCATCATGGCGCGGCTAGCCCGTTCCTTCTGCACCAGGCCCATCCACTCCTCAGGCTCATACTGGCGCTGGAGGACCAGGGTGCGGCCGCCGTATATGGCCGACAGCACCGCCTGCACTCCCGCGATGTGGTGGAGGGGCACGGTAACGATGTTCTTCTCGGCCTGACCCTCCAAGTCTACCGGCTCCACGTTGGCCAGGATATAGGAGGAGAAACTGCCGTGGGTGAGCATGACGCCCTTGGGCGTGCCCGTGGTCCCGGCGGTGAACATGATGATTGTCACATCTTCGTCATCGTTGGTGGGGAACCGCTCCTCGTCCGATGCCTTCTTCAGCAGGTCGTCGTAGAACAGCAGGCCTTCCCCCGGGGCCTCCAGAGATATGAAGTGCTCCACCGTCTTGAACTCTGCCTTGACGGAGCGCACTAGGCCCTGGTAGCGCTGCCCAAAGACGAGTGCTTTGGCGCCCGAATCGTTGAGCATGAATGTCAACTCCTCCGCTCTGGCGCGGAAGTTTACGGGCACGAACAGCGCATCCAGCTTGGCGGCGGCGAAATAAGCCTCTATGTGCTCGTTGCAGTTCACCTGCATGGCTGCCACGCGGTCGCCGGGCTGGACTCCCAGGTCGGCCAGGGCGTTGGCCAGCCGGTTTACCCGCTCTTGAAGCTGGCCATAGGTGATGCGCCGGTTGTCAAAGATGATTGCCTCTCTGTCCGGCACTATGGCAGCGGTGACGCTAAGTAACTCTGTGGTGTTCATTCCAAACTCCTTACAGGCGTTTTTCTAGAAGCTGTTCCAAGAACCCTCACCCCCTGGCCCCCTCTCCCGCTGTGGCGCGAGAGGGGGAAGAGAGAAGAGGAAGCTGGGGGACACCCCCAGTTCCCCTGCCAAGGGGGCTTTGCCCCCCTGGACTCCCCTGAGCCGGATGTCATGGTATATTCGCAAGCCATTGCTCATTATGCCAGCCAAATCCTACGCGAATAATATCATCGGCGTCCAGTCAATGGAACGTCCACGGGTACGGCTTCAACTTTCCAGTACACCTCGCCAGGCAGGGATAGGCCCACGCCTGGCACGGAAGAGATCCACGGCCATGCGTGCCTCCATGTCCAAGCCCTGGGCAAGAGTCATGCCCATTCCGTATTGCACAGCTCTTTTGGTTCGCCGTACTCCTTCCGCGTCACTGGCAAGGATTCCCTCCACAACCTCCCGGGCCTCCTCCATCAGCCGCTGCCGTGGCACCACCCTGGCAACCAGGCCCAGGGCGTACGCCTCGCTGGCGTTGATCCGCCGTCCTGTCAGCAGCAGGTCCAGGGCCGGGCCTGTGCCAATTACCCGGGGTAACGTCTGAGTCCCGCCTGCGGCGGGCAGCATCCCCAGGCTGGTTTCGGGCAGACCGAAGATTGCATCCTCGGCGGCGATGCGGATATCACACAGCAACGCCATCTCCAGGCCGGAAC
>JAUSCR010000063.1 GCA_030651175.1 Dehalococcoidia bacterium | reverse complement strand
AGCAGCCTCAGTAGCAGCCCTAGCAGCCCTAGCAGCCCCAGCAGCCAATTCCTCGGCTGTAGCTTGTCCATTTGCAAAGCGACGGACTACCTCAATCGTCTGTGCCGGTTGCCATTTTGTTTTGCGCGTGTAGATGTGTGCCACATGCTCGGCACAGTCGGCGGCGAACAAGTACAGCTCACGCTCCACGTTGACCGCCTTGACTAGCTTTCGACTCAGGGAGACGCCTTTGTCGCTCTGCCACTCAACGGGGCCGCCTAGCTCCACGATGCACGCCACTGGCCCAGGCGCATAATCCAGCGCGTCGTACAGCGTCGGACTGGCGTGATAGCCGCGTTCGCACATGACGGCTTTGCCTTTCATGGTGCGCGTTTCGCCCACTGTCCACGCAGGTTCTTTCCCGCTGCCCGCCGTCATGTCGGCTTTGAGGAAATGGTAGGATTGCATGGGCTACACCGTCCTTTGGGCGCGGCCAAGCTCGGCCTCCGGCCCGTACAGTTGCCGCGTCGTGGGCCAGTCGGGATGAGCGCAAGCCATCTCGCTATGACCCACGAGTCCGGCGCACCACTGGTCGAGGCCGCACGTAGGGCAGGCCGTCTCCGTGCCGTGGTATTTGCACGGAATGGGTTTGCGCGACGGGGAGGGTTGTGCTACACTTAGGTTTGTCATCGTGTCCTCCGTCCTGGACGCCCTCGGCTCGCACCGGGGGCGTTCCTATTCACTTGGCCTTGCCCAGCAGGGCGATTACTGCCCGTCGGATGGCGTTGGACCGCGAGCGGCCTTCCTTCGCGGCGTAGGCGTCCAGCCGTCGTATCAACGACGGCGGCATGACGACCGAAAAATGTACCATCTTATCCGCTGCCATATCTGCTACCTCCGAGTTAGACTATACCAACTATGCACCGTTCCGGTTAGTTTGTCACTAGCTGCATGGGCCAGTTTCCGGCGAGTTTCACGCTACGCCCCGCGCGAGCAGGATCGCCGCGAGGGGCAGGTAGTACAGGATGTGAAAGGTCACGACGCGCCGCCTGTCCGCTTGGCGCGGGCGATGCACCGGCGGTAGGCGCGGAGTTCGCCCTTGACGACTAGCAACGCCCGCTGCTTGTCAATTTCTAAGCGTGGGCTGTTGGCCGTCGTCAGGCTTTCGAGCGCACGGATATTCACTTTGGCCTTGCGCGCCTCTTCAGTTAGCCAGTCAAGCATTATGCTTCCCCCTTCCTGGCCGCATCATAGGCGGCGAGCGATTTCACCAATGCCTCAGTGCGATCATGGACAATACACGCGCAGATATACGTCTTGTGCTGGTCATATTCAGCAGCCGCCAGCCGTGCCGCCGCGATGACCGGCGCAATGTCGGCCAGGGCGCGTAGGTAGCCGATACTTTGGTGACGTAGCCCAGCGAGTAATACACTATCTTCTGGAGGTAGGCTAAAAAGCTGATGCTCTAGTTCTGTAACCTCCGCATCGTATGGGGTCCTATCCGGCGTGGGCGTTGGGTGTGTCATGGCGCTACTCCTCTTCCTCAGACCGTCTATCCGCTGCGATTTGCGGGTCGTACCTCTCGCACTTCCCGTTGAGGCAGCACCAGCAATAAACATACCCGTCCGCCGCGAAATGGTTGCATCCTTCGCACTTCTCGTAGTTCGCCATCGGCGCTACTTTTTCTCCGCGAGGGCGTCGCGGGCCATTGCCATCGCTGCCGAGAATGTCCGCCCATCAACCGTCTCACGAGTCGCGCCCTTCGGGGCCTCCGCTATCAATGCCCCCAGCGCCTCGACCAGCGCCTCGTGCGCGTTGTGCTCGCGGACGATCTGTGCGGCCAGGCTCTCCGCACCCGGCCCTTTGGTTTCCGCCAGGAGCGGCCCCAGCTCTTTGCAGATGCGTGTCTTGTCTAGGACTTCCCACGTGTCCATGCTAGGCCCCCTTCACGCCGACTGCGGCGTCGAACTTCTGGCGCAGAGCGTACACGTCCTTGTCGCTGAGGAACTTCCCGTCCGGTGTGTGGATGCAGTAAAATGGAGCACTCGGCCCATGGTCCTGATACCGTGCGTTCTTGTCGAAGTACCGCTGCGCCTGCTTCGCTGTCATCGTCGTCCTCCCGACTGCGGCTCTGTCCGTGGCCCGTCCAGCATCCGGCCCTCCGCGATGCGAAACGTGCCGGAGTTGCTGCAATGGTACTCACGGACTTTGGCGCCCTCCCATGCGGGCATCTCCCAAATGTCGAAGCCGTCCTTGCGCCCCGTCTTGGTAGCGTCGTGAAATTCGGAGACGAAAGCCCAAGCGTCGGACCTGCCATTTCCAATGAATACCATCGTCCCGTGGCGCGCTCCGGCCCCGGTGCTGCGCTCGTAGCTGATGATGGTCTTCATGGCTAGGCCTCTACCATCCCCAACTTTTCCGCGACGACGCGGGCGTATTCGTGGGCTTGGGAGCCTCTACCCAAGAAGCCATGCGCCTTTTCCGCGACTCCCAGGCACTTGGCGACGTGCTGGGCCAGGGACAGGGACCAGACGCCTTGCTCCGGGCCGTGGAGCATCGTCACGCCAAGCGGATGGCGGTCGCTCTCGTAAGCCTGGACAAGGTTCTTGGGGAAGCTCACCCCAAAGGCGTCACACACCTCTTGGGCCGCTTTGACTGAATAGATGCCGTGGCCGTTGCTGATGATTGCCAGAGCGTCCTTGCGTTCCATGTTATCCCTTTCCTTGCCCTGGGGCCTTCGGTCGTGGCCCGTGGGCTGGGTGCCGATGTACTAACTATACTCCCCCGCCCGCCGCCTGTCAAGACGGTTTGGGGCCAGTTTTTGCGAGTATTTTCGAGTTTCTAGAGCACTTGTGTTGCAAGCTATACAGATACAGATATGACGACTGTTTCTAGCGCAAGTGGTGGGCATGTCGCGGGCGCACTATTGACAAGGTGTGCGGACTATGCTATCTTGGCGTTGACATGAAACGGGGGTGATGAAAATGTACGAACCCAAGACGATCAAAATCCGCCACTGCCTGCGGTGTGAGCGTGACTTCTGGCCGCGACGCCCCGGCAAGCCGCGACGGTGCGGACATAGCAACTGCGGGTCAACCCTATGGGATGTCGCCCGTGCGCCCGTGGCCCCGCCAGAGGGCGCAACGCCGACGGCGGCGGGGTAACGCCGATGACTATACAAGGCGTCGCCCCTATGGTGGTGCAACTACGGCAGGAGCACTCCGGATGGACGTGTACGCGCATTGCGGAGCAAGTCCGCGTCAGCAGGGAGCGCGTCCGTCAGATACTCGTCAAGCGCGGTCTTGTAACGCGCCCAAAGACGCTTCCTCGCTACGGCACATGCGCTATATGTGGCAAGCTAATCAAACTCACAAGCACTCAATGGTTTAATTGGCAAAGAAAGGCGGACTCTGTGCGGTGCTTGGCGCATCCTCATTGGCGCATAAACGTACTCTATCCTCGTGAGGCGACATGCGCGACGTGCGGGATTGCATTTGTCATGGCAGATTATAGCATGAGACGCAATCTAGGACAAGGTTTGCAACGGCGGGCGTATTGTCCCCTGCATGTCAACCACAAGCTAAACCACTGGCCGACCAAGTTCAACTGCGCGGTATGTGGCGTGGAGTTTTCAAAGTACAGGAATAATATCCGTATCGCGCTCGGAGTCGGCAAGCCCTACTGCCCCGCGCACAAGTACGGACGCCGGAACGGGGTGACGGGATGACCACAGCTACGGTCAACCTGTCAATCCCCAAGCCGCCATTCCGTGCGGCCTGCAATGGGTGCGGATTGTGCTGTCGCGCCCAAATCTGCGAGTTAGGCGAACAATACTTCCCAGGAGCGCAGGCCCCGTGTCCGGCGCTGAGGTTGCAGGACGGGAAGTTCCAATGCGGGCTGGCCCTGACGCCGAGTGCCTTACTAGGGCTTCGGTTCAATGGCGACGAAATACTGGCGCCGCTATTTGCAAAGGCCATAGGGAGCGGGCAAGGCTGCGGGATGGAGGACGAGACATGATGGGCGTATGGGACTGGGGCAGCTTCGGCGCGGGTATCGTGGCCGGGTGGCTCCTCTTGGCGGGCGGTATCTGGATACCGTGGCGCAAACTTAGGGCTACAAAATACTCTATTTGCACTAATCCCGATTGTCAGCACAGCGTATCATTGCATGATGACGATGGCTGTCTCCGGCTGGGATGCCCATGTGAGCGGCCAAATGGGGTGACGCCATGACGACACGCAAACCTCATAAGCCAGACGCAACGAAGACGCGGTGCTCCCTGTGTGGCGCTACGCGCTACTCGTTCAAGGATTTTGGGCGTGAGATATTCGGGTCATGGCAAACGGGCTACAAGCAGTTCGTGCCGTGGTGCCCAAGTGTGGCGCCGGAACGGGTGACGCCATGACGCCACACGAGCGCCGCGAGGAGCAATGGCGCTTGCCGCCCGCGTCCGAGTGCGTCCCGTCCAACGCGGAGCTTATCGCAGAGGGGCAAGACCCGATGGACGACGAGCGAGACGGAGACGTGCTAGACATGGAGGCGGACATGGCGGAGATGGAAGAGGGGGAGCGGGTTCGCGCCACGTTGCCGCCGGACGAAGCATGGTGCTATTCACACAGACGGGTAGAGCAGGCGCGGGACGCCGTGGACTTTGTGTGTTCGCCAACGTGGTATGACTACTATCGGCGGCGAGGGATGATACGATGACGCCAACATCGGGCCAAATCAAGCACATAGACCCCGTGGACTTGCGCGCCCAGAACATCAGCCGCGCCGCGTACCTGGACGATGGCGGCGATCCCGCGCGGGCCATGCGGCTGTGGCCCGACCTGTACGCGCTAAACGAGGCCGCTCCCCTTCACCCGGTACGCAATGAGGCCGCGCCCAGTCTTGACGACCAAACGGCTGATGCGCTGCTGCTGAGTCTGGCGCAGCAGGTGCGGGACTACAAAGCACAACTGACCGCCCAGGAATTGCAGGTCAAGACGTTGACGGCGTGGAAGGATCAGATGGTCAAACGCATGGCGGACAGGCAGACGCAGCCCGCGAGGCAAACCCAAGCGCCTAGTCCTATAAAAGAGCTGGAGACTGAGAAGCCGCACGATCCGCGTGCTGGGGTATGGTAGACGGAGCTTCTGAGACACCACCCCAGCAGGCAAAGCGGATACTAACCGGCCAAGCTGGTATTTACGCGATGGCGCTGCCAGAATATGACGCGCTACTACGTGTTGACCACATGCGCGAAGGCGGCGGCAACCTATTCTGCTGGCTATGGGTAGAACACCATCAACGCCCCCTTTTCATGGAGAAAATAAATCTTGTGGCAGGTACGGCGAAGAAGAACATAGCCGCAAAGCTAGAACGCATGATAGGTCTGCAAAATCCCAGCGCGGAGGTGGAAGACTTTGCACAAGGAATCATAAGAGACTACGAAAAAGGCGAGCCGCTAGTCCAAGTGTCCGAGCTAGGGGAGCCGCCACCCGTGGAGTACATCGTAAGACCCTGGATTGTGGCCGGGGCATGTTCATTGTGGTACGGACACGGCGGCGCGGGAAAGACAACCATCCTTGACTGGCTAGGGACACTAGCGATGACACGCGAAGGCGAGCAGGGTATCAATATAGATGGGCCGTGCAACGTAGGCGTCTTAGACTACGAAGGCAATCAGGACATGGCGCAGCGGAACCTAAACGCCCTTTATAGGTCGTACTTTCCCGAAGGTCTATCACCCGTCTATTACCGTAGGGGCGGGCGGTCACTCATGGCGGACAGTGAGGAACTACGTCATCTTGGCATGGAGAAGGATATAGGCTGGTGGATAGTTGACTCGGCCCTTGGTGCGCTCCAGGACGACAGCAATAGCGGCGATCCCGTTACGCGCTGCTTCACTGTTGCGCGATCTCTCTGCCGACAGAATGGGTCCCCAGCCGCCGTTTCGTTTATCGGGCATGAGCAAAAGCCTGGGAAAGACGACGACAAGATGACAAAGACGCCGCTGGGGTCTGGGCAGTGGTGGAACCAAGCCCGCGACGTGTTCCATGTCGTTGGGAGCCAAGAGCCGGATAAGTCTGTGCAGGTTGGCGTCTATCACCAAAAGTCTAATATCCGGCGTCAGTTGCGGCCTCAGAGCTACCGTATTCAATACCAGTCGGACACTAACGATGCGCTTCAGCAGATTGTTGTCACGCGTTCCGACATTACGATGACGCCAGACTTGGCTGATAAGCTCCCGATGTGGCGGCGCATCGAAGGTGCGTTGAGGCGTGGAGCAAAAAGCCTTGAGGTATTGTATGAAGAACTGAAGTGCGTGGACGAAAAGGCAAAGGCAAACTTGCGGGCATTGCTGCATAAGTATAAGGGACGGTTTTGGATGCAACACACGGATGATACGTGGGGGATACTCGAAAAAGAGAGCAACGTAATTCGTAACAGGTTACAGGTATAAACATATCTAAAATATGTAACCTCATTTGTAACCGGTTACAAATACGGTTTTTGAGTTATGTAAGAAAAGGTTACATTTCATCTTGCACATAGGAAAGTTCCCGTCCACGTCGTCCCATGTCGTCGGCTAGAGCATCCGTCCCTGACCCTGGGGCAGCGCTGGCTTCCCCGAAGCCGGGGCCGTGACGGGCTTCATGCCGCCATGCCGTCCTGAAGGAGCGCCTCTAGGCATCCGCCGGACGTTGCCTTGAGCTTGTGTCGAAAGCCGTCTCTTGACAGGGTAACAGCGGCCCACTATGCTGAGAAACAGTTGCGCGCCGAGTCCGCGATCCTGCTGCCTCCTCGCGT
>JAUSCR010000058.1 GCA_030651175.1 Dehalococcoidia bacterium | reverse complement strand
AATCCCTTCTTCCCTGGCGTATTTTGGCAGCATATTCATAGGGCTGCTCACCCCCGGCAGGCTGGGCGAGTTCATCAAGGCGGTCTACGTGAGCCGAGACTGCGGCGTCGCGTCGGGCCGCGCCTTCTCCAGCGTCCTGGCAGACCGCATCTTCGACCTGTATGCCTTGATGATAGTTGGCGTGGCGGCCCTGGTAAGCCTGGGCCTGGCCGATAATGGCGCTACAGTTCTGGCCATCGGTGCTACAGCAGCGGCCCTGATCCTGCCGATACCTCTGCTACTAAGCGACACCACCTTTGGCTGGTTCCAAGCTCTGGGCAAGCGTTTTGGGAAGCTAGGCGGGAAGCTCTTTGGGCCTGAGGGTTGGGTAGTAGAGCTTCGGGATGGCCTGAAACAGCTTACCGTGCCTTGGGCCCTCCTTGCAGTGGCGCTGACGGTGCTGGCCTACGCCGTCTTCTACACTCAGGCCTATTTGCTGGCGCTGGCGTTAGATATAAACGTTGGTGTTGTTCAGGTCAGCTACGCTGTTGCACTGGGCAGCCTGATTACCCTCATTCCCATTTCTATCTCAGGTATCGGGACCCGCGAGGCTGGCATTGTGGCCTACTTGGGGACCGTTGGCGTGACTCCGGAAGCTGCGCTGGGGTTCTCTTTGCTGGTGTTCGTAACCTTCTATTTGGGCACTGGACTCATAGGCTCGGTGGCATGGATCATCAAGCCGGTGAAATGGGAGCGCGGCGTTGAATTCTCTTCGCGCTAGTTGAAGTTACCGTGTCCACACCACCAGAGCAAGAGACCCCCGACCTTATCGCGCCTGTACGGGTGCGTGGCGGTGCTGTTTACGCAGCAGCAGCACTCCTATGGATGGGGGTTGTTTTCATAAGCTACTTTTACATCAATTTTCACTGGGTGTGGGAAAAAGTCGTTGAAGTGTGGGGCTGGTTGTTCAGGTAATGTAATGGCTCGCAATGGTTGCTAACATAACAACAGTTGGACTTGCAGTTTTGGTGATGCTGGCGGCGATAGGCGTCGGACTCCAGGTGCTGCCTCGGCTTGGCTTCAAGTTTGACTCCAGGAGCGAAGCTCTGGCCTTCTCTTCAGGCGTCGGCTTCTTGGCACAGATATGGGTGATGATACCTCTGGCTTTCTTGGGCTGGCTTTATCCGGTTGTGGCTTGGGGTGTTATGGCGCTGTTCCTTGCTTTTGGCGGGCCGCCGCTTTGGCAGTTTCTTAGGCAGAACACACCGGGTGCCGCAGGATGGTTGGCTGAAATCCGCTGGCCCCTAAGAATTCTGCTTGTTGTCGGTCTGTTTTACGCGCTGGGATACCTTATTGTCAGTCTTGCTCCCTCTTTAGACGGAGACTCTCTGTATGGATACCTTCTGCTGCCACGAGAGTATGCACGGCACCACTCTCTTGTGGTGGTGGACTACGCCTATGGCTACTATTACCCACAGAACGGCCAGATGTTGACCACCTTTGGCTTTCTTCTCCAAGGCGAGGCATTGGGCGTCACACTGGTGAGCTTTGCAATGGGCATCTTATCTGCGCTGGTGGTCTACTCTGTTGGGCGCACCTATTTTGGCAAAGCGGCTGGGCTAATCGGAGCCGTGGTTTTCTACGGTATGTTCGCAGTCGGATGGATAAACGGCGGCGCGAAGGTGGACCTGGCATGGGCCTTCTTCGACCTGCTGGGCATATTCGCGTTCAGCCGGTGGTTTTTTGGAAAGGAAAGACAGCGCCGATGGCTAGCTCTTGCAGGACTGTTCGTGGGGGCAGGCCTGGCCGTGAAGTACTCCTCTTTTTATACCATAGTGGCCCTGGGCATGGCCCTTTTGGTAGGATCAGCATGGCGGCAACGTACAACCGTAAAGGAAGTACTGACGAACATATTGGCCTTCGGCCTTCCCATCAGCTTGGGTGCGCTTTGGCTGGTGCGGACATACCTGCTCACAGGCAATCCCGTATATCCCATGTTCAACAGTCTGATACTAGGCAATTCAGCTGGTGAAATCGGGGCCAATCAGTACGACAACTATTTGCTCTTTCCAAGGATATTGTGGGACATGTCCATGTCATGGATAGCGGGGGGAATGGGGAAACCCGTGGGGCCCATATTGCTGGGGACTATTCCTCTGTTGCTACTGTTCCGTGCCGTGAATTGGCGGGTAAAGTGGATTCTTTTCTTTGCCCTGATCACAGGGAGTATCTGGTTTCTTGGGGTCCAGAGGCCGCGTCACATATTCTCCACACTGGCATTGCTCTCGGCAGTGTCTGGCTATGCCATCGTCTTGTTGTTGCAGTATCGGAGGCCACTGGGGCTAATCCTTGTTGTCCTGGTCATTGCTGCTTTGGGTATGAACTGGGTTACCTGGGCCAGAAACAGCCTTCCTGTGCCGGAGTCGATTGCTTACGCTGCAGGAATTGAAACTAGGGAGCAGTTCCTGGATGCCAAGCTAGGGGAATACTTCTGGTACCCGGATAACGATATACGTTATTACATACGGGACAAACTGCCCCTGGACGCGCGGCTGGTGGGTGTTCCCAGCAGCGGGGCCGCCTACTACATAGACCGGCCAATCTATGGCCGTTTGTTGCGTACCGGGGTAAGTACCCAGGCGACAGTGTGTGACCTGAAGGCGCACGACATTAGCCATATGTGGGTGAACTTTGACATCATAGATCACATTAACGCCTTGAATCCAACTGAGAAACAACCAGCCTATTGGCCGCAAGACGCTGAGTTTCGCCTGGCATATCTACCAGAGCTGTACTCTAATGGGCGCCAAAGCATTTACCAGGTACGCTACCCAGATGCGTTGGATTGCTCTAACATTCAACTAAGACCTTGGTATCCGTAGAGACCGGTTTCTCAAGCCGGTGCCGCTAAATGAGACTAGCAGGTTGCTGAAAAAGGGGAGTCCAGAGGGGCATCGCCCCGGAGCCTGCCCTGAGCGAAGCCGAAGGGGTGGGGGGCTGGGGGTATCCCCCAGATATAACTTTTACCCCCTTCCTGGTCAGGAAGGGGGGCAGGGGGATGGTCGGTGGAGTTTTTCCGCACCCTGCTAGAGAAAAGCAGATATTTGAGGAAAGGGTGATAGGACAATAATATGAGTCGTCGCTACCAAGACAGTGGATTTCCAGTCGCCGCGGTCTTTATTGTAATTCTAGCCGTTGCAGTGGTGGGGCTGACGTTGGCATTTCTAAATGTAAGCGGTAAGGCGTCAAAGGCAGAGTTTGATGCGAAGCGAGCGTCGCTCCTTACCGACAAGCTGACGGCACAGGTGTCCACATTGAGCGGGCAACTGGGCGGCTCGGAGTCAAGGCTGAGAAACGAGATGGCCGCCCAGGCACAAGCGGCTATCAACGATGCAAAAGGAAGTATAGTAAGGACCGTAGAGGGAGGCGCAGCGCCAGGTCGCACAGCCACGTTCGTTGTCTGCGCTTCCAACGCTGTGGCCACTAATCAATGCGACTATGTAACTGATGGAAGTAACGACCAGACGGAAATCAACCTTGCTCTAGCAGCACTTCCTGCAGGTGGAGGGGAGGTTCGCCTGACTGAAGGGAATTTCTCTATAAATGGCGTTGATGGTACTTTTGGCGGCGTCCTTATTCAGACCAGCAATGTAGTGCTTTCGGGCAGCGGAATGGGAACAAAACTCACACTGACCGACGGCAACACGAACAAGAACGTGATCCGCGTCATTGGAAACAACTTGGAAAACGTCACCATCCGGGACATGTGGATAGATGCAAACAGGGATAAGCAGAGAGTACCTGGAGGAAAGACGATATTTGAGGCTGATGGCATACGGGCTAGTGCTCCCACTAGTGCCGTTGATGCGCTGCACCCGCGCAACATCGTTGTTGAGAATACTAGAATTGAAAATTGCAGCGACCTCTGCATACTCCTGTATGGCACAGGAGTGTTCATTAGAAACAACTGGATAGGCAATGCTTATGCTGATACTGTTGAACTACTCGGCGGGCCAGGAGAAATAGCAAATAACCATTTTGAGATTACCGGCATAACAGGGGTTGTAATAAGCGTGGACGCTGGGAATGACATAAATCTAATCAACAATACTATCGATGTGAAAGATGGGGGTTCCGTAGAAACCGCTATTAGAAGCTGGCAGGGGTTCAGCGGTATAAACATTCAGAACAACGTGATAACAGCGGCAGGCCCAATAGCTAACGTCATCAGAAGTGCCTCTTCCCATTCGCTTATTTCAGGAAACATCATCCGACCCTGGGACGGAGCTCCGAACCCAGGACTGCTTATTACTGCAGGCACCACCA
Organism: Dehalococcoidia bacterium; assembly: GCA_030651175.1. Classification (GTDB taxonomy): domain Bacteria; phylum Chloroflexota; class Dehalococcoidia; order Lucifugimonadales; family SHYF01; genus SHYF01. The sequence continues at coordinate 18,772 of JAUSCR010000058.1, read as the reverse complement.
CTCTGTCAGATAACCTTATTGCGAATACTGATATTGTACTAAATGACACTGAGGCAACCGGCGAAGTTGTCATAAGAGACAATATCTTGGATGGAGTAACAATTACTAACACAGCTGGAAAGCTAAAAGTCTCACACAACACAGGTTACACCACCGAGAGCTCAGGAACAGCTACGGTGGCCAACGGTGCTACTGCCGTCGTGGTTAACCACGGCATGGTTGCTGCACCAACAAGAGTACAACTAACCCCTAGCAATAACCCCGCAAACGCCATTGCCTGGTATTGGATAAGTAATTTGACCGCTACTCAATTCACCATCAACGTCAACACAAATCCAGGAGCAACCGGAGTTATCTTTAGCTGGCGCGCAACAGTAGGAGCAGAGTAATAGCCAGTCAGCCGTGGAGACTTGTTGGCATGGCTCCGGAGGCGGCTCTGGAGTTCTCTTTGCTGGTGTTCGTAACCTTCTATCTGGGCACTGGACTTATAGGGTCACTGGCATGGCTGGTAAAGCCGCTACCGCTTGATGAGACTTGAGAAAATCGAATACCCGAGGAAATGGTAAATAGGAGAATAATATGAGTCGTCGCTACGAAGGCGGAGGGTTTCCGGTCTCCGCGATCTTTATCGCAATCCTAGTCATTGCGGTGGTGGGGCTGCTGTTCGCATACATGGACGTAAGCGGTAAGGTAGCACAGGCACAGTTTGATTCGAAGCGAGCCGCTCTTCTGGTAGACAGGCTTGAAACCCAGCTCAACACATTTGATTCAAAGGTCCAGACTACTGAGGAACGGGCGAGGAGCTCTGCCAAGGAGGCTGCAACCCAGCAAGCCAAGGAAACTACATCCTCGGTGCTAGCGGTGGAGCTTGCTAAGTATAGGAGGTTGGATGCGCTTCAAACCGGGCAGGCTGGCCAGGTTATGGAGCTTTTCCCGGGGCGTGGCTCCTTCGGCGTGGGTTCCATTGACGGCGACACTTTTGCACTGTGGAGGGACGGGAATGGGCAGTTGCGAAACCGCATAAGTGGAGGAACAGTCAACTTCGGGGACAAAGTCATACTCTCCAGACCAGGGGAGTGGAACCTGGTAAAGCCAGTCCTGGGCGAGGGTTTCTGCACGCTGTGCGTGGCGTCGGACCAAACAACTGCCAACTATGATACGCCAGTAGTGGTCATCCGGGACCATGAAAACACCCAGGGCATACTGCTCCTTGGACAGGAAGGTTCAGGAGCGACACGTAATGAGTGGCGCATGGCCCTGTACACGGACAAGCTGATGTTCGGCCCGCCCGGCGGTCGGCAAGAGCGTACCGGCCTCCGCACCACCGATGGGTTTGACGTCGGCATAAGCCGCGATCCACTGGGCAACCTGCGTCTCATGAGCGGGGGAAACCCATCAGTAACGGTTACAGGTGACGGCTTCATCGTCGAAGGGGGTAAGGTAGTGCTGGGAAGCATAAAGAACGACGCCGGTGACCCGCCGGGACAGGACGGTCAGATTTACATCAACACTGCCGACAATGCCATAAAGATGTACGCCGAGGGCGCTTGGCGCACCCTGACAAAGTGGTAGAGTTGATTGCCTGATAGAATGGTGCACGAAATGGAAAGACAAGTGGAGAAGGAGAAGCCCGTGTCTGTCAAACCAACGGAGCAAAGAGCAGTAGCCCTCTCCATAGTCATTCCTGTCTTCAACGAGGAGGACAACCTCAGGCCCCTCCACGAAAAGCTTGTGGAGGTGTGCCTGCGTGTAGGGGTCTCGTTTGAGGTGATCTACGTTGATGACGGCAGCAAGGACGGAAGCCTAACGGTGTTGGAGGCTCTAGCCACCAACGACGCCCATGTAAAGGTGATCCAGCTCCGGCGCAACTTCGGGCAGACGGCTGCTATCGCTGCCGGCGTGGACGCATCGCAGGGGGAAGTAGTCATCCTGATGGATGCGGACATGCAGAACGACCCGGAGGACATTCCCAGGCTGCTGGCCAAGATACAAGAAGGTTACGACGTGGTCAGCGGCTGGCGGCGGAATCGCAAGGACAGATTCCTTACCCGCCGGCTTCCTTCCAATATGGCCAACAAGCTGATTTCCGTGGTGAGCGGCGTCAGGCTCCATGACTATGGCTGCACGTTGAAGGCGTACCGCCGCGAGGTGATCCAGGGCATCCGGTTCTACGGTGAGATGCACAGGCTAATTCCAGCCTACGCCGCCTGGATGGGCGCGTCCATAACAGAGATTGAGGTGACGCACCATCCTAGGCTGCACGGCCGCTCCAAGTACGGCCTCTCACGCACCATCAAGGTCATGCTGGACCTGATCACTGTGAAGTTCCTCAGCAGCTTTGCCACAAAGCCCATTTACGTCTTTGGAATGGCAGGTTTGCTGATGCTGGCGGCGGGAGCATTGGTTGGCGCCATAGTGCTGGCGCAGAAGTTCTTCGCTGACGTTTTTGTGCACCGCAATCCATTGCTTCTGCTGGCTGTATTCCTCTTTATCTTAGGAGTGCAGTTGATAATGATGGGGCTGCTGGCGGAGATCAACATACGCACCTACTACGAGTCTCAGAACAAGCCTATTTACAGTGTCCGAAGGGTGATTAGTCAGAAAGAGCCGTAGGCTATGTGTGGCATCTGCGGGATTGTCGCATGTTGCGCCTTCACCTAGCTGAGGGCATTGCATGGTTAGCGGCAAAGCGGAAAGGTCCAGGATGCCCATACGCACGTCGATTGTCGTTTTTTCATTCGTGCTATTCGCAGCGGTTCTGTGGCTGCCTTTCAATCCTGCCCAGAGACCGATACCAAACAGAGACTCTGGGGTCTTCCTGTATGTTTCCCAGCAAATGCTAGAAGGAAAGGTTCTCTATCGGGAGGTGTGGGATCACAAACCACCCGGCGTTTACCTAATCAATGCACTTGGGCTTACCGTTGGAAAAGGCTCCTTGTGGGGTGTTTGGGCGCTGGAAGTGGTGTCACTTGCAGTGGCCGCCTTGCTAAGTGTGACTGTTCTCAGCCGCGTATATGGTCTCCTCATAGGAACGGCTGTTACGATTTCTTGGATGTTGGCCCTTCCGCACCTTTCTCCTGGGGGCAACTTTACGGAGGAGTATTTGTTGCCGTTGCAGTTTGCGGCACTTTGGGTATTTGTCAGCGCCGAAGAACGAGGTTGGCGGCCTTATCATGGGGTAATGCTTGGCATCATGGCGGGCGCGGCCATGTTACTGAAACTAAACGTGCTGGGCATCTGGGCAGCCGTTCTCTTTTACAAGCTCGTAGTCATGGCAAACAGGAACCGATGGCGGGAGATCTTTCGTCTATTTTGGACTGTTGCCATAGGGACAGGTATGGTATTGGGTGCGGCCACTGTGTGGCTCTACTCCAGCGGTGCCTTCGCCGACTTCGTAGACGCGGTATTTCGCTATAACGCTGAGTATTCCCGCTCTGCAAGCCTGTATGCCCGAGTCCATTCGTTGTTCTATGGCTTTACTCTTGAGGGAACCGCAGGACTGTTTGTTCTTGGTCTTGCGGGTTGGCTCTTGAGTTTGTACCTTGTTGTGCAAGCCCGTGGCCGTCTTGACAGGTTTGATCCAATGACTATCATCGCCTTTGTTGGGTTGCCTATTGAGATGCTGATGCTGTCCATAAGCGGCCGTGATTATCCACACTACTGGTTGGTTGCTTTGCCATTAATGGCTACGAGCGCTGCCGTATTCTTCCACGGATTGCGCGGCGGTTTCTACATTACACAAAACAAAGAAAGTGCAGCCAGTACTTTGGCGCACCTCCAAACAAGGAACTTCGTGATTGTGGCTACTGTCTCGTTGCTGTTGGCGGCTAATGTTGAACCTACAGGGTTGTTTCTTACAAAATACGTCCGCGGCGACTTTGTCAGCGTCGAAACTGAAGTCGTCAAGTATGTCGTGGGCAACACAAAGAAAGACGACTTGGTATTGTTGTGGGGAGCCGAACCAGGCATAAACTTCTTGACGAGTCGCGCTTCCCCAACGAGGTTTTCCTATCTGTATCCCCTCCTGACAACAGGCTATCAGAGCGAGCACTTAGTAAACCAGTTCCTGTGCCAGCTTTCCAGCAACCCTCCAGCCATGATTATTGATACCTCTCCGACTAATCTCTTAATTCCACCACTGTCTGAGCGGCAGCGGGGCATATGGCATTCACCGGATAGCGGTTACGCACCCCTCCCAGAGATGGCCTCTGTCTACAACTTCATTGCTACCAACTATGAGCTCGCCAGCAGCACACCGGAATCTATGCCTTGGCCGGTATACAAGCTCCGGGAGGGGTCTCATTCGCAGGAATTCCAAGGCAATGGACAACTGCAACCGTGCGCACGGTAGGATTCTGATAATCTGGAAGGGTGATATTAGGCAATGTGTGGCATTTGCGGCATAGTGAATCAGGACCCTCAACGGCCTGTTGACCTAGAGGTTCTCAAGGCGATGAATACCACCATGTATCATCGCGGCCCCGACGACGATGGCATGTTCGTAGACAAGGGCGTGGGTCTGGCTATGCGGCGGCTGGCCATCATTGACGTGGCGGGTGGTCATCAGCCCGTCCACAACGAGCAGCAGACGGTCTGGACTGTGTTCAACGGTGAAATCTACAACTACCGGGAGTTGAACATCCGCCTGGAAGCCCAGGGGCACCAGTTCTACACGCACACGGACACTGAAACGATAGTCCACGCCTACGAGCAGTGGGGCGAAGGTTGTGTTGACCATTTCAACGGCATGTATGGCTTTGCCATATGGGACTCGGTGAACAGGAAGCTGTTGCTAGCGCGGGACCGGATGGGAATCAAGCCCCTATACTACGCTCTGAATAACGGCACCCTGGTCTTCGGCTCGGAGCTGCGGGCCGTGCTGGCCCATCCAGTCGTGGCGCGCCGGCTGAACTTGCACGCCCTGGCGGAATACCTGGCCTGCGAGTACGTGCCATCGCCGCTCTCCATAATCGAGGGGGTGCACAAGCTGCCACCTGGACATATCCTGGTCTTCGATGCAGCGGGGCTTCGGGTCCGGCCTTATTGGGAACTGTCGTTGGCGTCCAGCGAGGAGCCGAGTGTTAGGACAGAAGAGGAGTACGCCGAGGAGCTACGGGAGCGTTTGCGGGAGTCGGTGCGGATGGAGCTGATGAGCGACGTTCCCCTGGGCGTGTTTCTCAGCGGCGGCATTGACTCCAGCTCACTGGCGGCCATGATGGCGCAGCTCACCCCAGGCCAGGTGCAAAGCTTCTCGGTACGGTTTGAGGACCAGTCATTCGACGAGTCCTCTTACGCCCGCCAGGTGGCCCAGCACCTGGGCATACAGCACCGCGAAACCACACTGGAACCACGGCTGATGCTGGAGCTGGTCCCGAAGCTGCCGGACATCCTGGACGAGCCAATGGGAGACTCGTCGCTCATACCAACGTACCTGCTATGCCAGTTCGCCCGCCAGCACGTTACCGTGGCCCTGGGTGGAGACGGTGGCGATGAGTTGCTGGCTGGCTATGACATGATGCCCGGCCACCGGCTAATGAACAACTACCAGCGGTTTGTCCCGCAACCAGTACGCCGGCTGGCGGCCTCAACAGTAGTGAAACGGCTGCCGGTGTCCATGAACAACCTGACCTTTGATTTCAAGGCCAAGCGGTTCGTGGACGGCGACGGCGTATCTCCTGAGATACGACACCAGCGATGGCTGGGCTCCTTTACACCTGAGCAGATTGGACAACTGCTGACGAAAGATGTACGCTCCGTCTTGGGCAGTGCCGACCCATACGAGACGGTCCGGTACCACTGGTCCATGTCCAACGCCCAGGATATGCTGAACAAGGTGCTCTATCTGGATACCAAGATGTACCTGGAAGGCACCATCCTAACAAAGCTGGACAGGGCCAGCATGGCGGTGTCCCTGGAGGCACGGGTACCCCTGCTGAACTCTACCTTCGTAGAGTTTGCTACTCGGGTGCCCATGAAATACAAGTTAAAGGGACTGACCACCAAGTACCTGTTCCGCAAGGCCATGCAGCCTTTGCTGCCTGCCAACATATTGGCGCGAAAGAAGAAGGGGTTCAACATGCCAGTCGCCAAGTGGCTCAACAAGGAGCTCCGGCCATTAGTTACAGATGTATTCTCGGAGAGCCGGCTGCGGCAACGCGGTATCTTTGAACCAGCGTATGTGACCCGGCTGGTCAAAGAGCACCAGTCGGGCCGCAAGGACAACCGAAAGCTCTTGTGGACCCTGCTGGCCTTTGAGCTGTGGGCGGAGAGAAACCTGCACTCCGGTAGCAGGATATGAAACGCAGGTTGCTGGACTTCCTGGTCTGTCCCTGGTGCCAGGTGCCGTTCCGTTGTGAAGCCACCAAAGAAGATGGTGCAGAAATCGTTGAGGGGCAACTCACCTGCGAGACGTGCTCCCGTACCTTTCCTGTAGTCCGCTCCATACCCAGGATTTTGCCGTCGGCATTGCTCCAGGGCAACCAGGCCACGGCGGATGCCTTCGGGTGGGAGTGGCAGCACTTCCGAAGGCTGCATCCCCAAGAGGTGGAGACCAACAGAGAGCAGTTCCTGGACTGGATCCGCCCCATTGAGCCTCACTACTTCGAGGGGAAGGTTGTCTTGGATGCCGGTTGCGGCATGGGACGGTTCAGCTATTTGGCAAGCCTGATGGGCGCTAAAGAGGTGATCGCCGTAGACGTAAGTGGAGCGGTGGAGGCAGCCAGGGAAAACTGCCAGGACTTGAGTAATGTGCACATTGTGCAGGCAGACATTTACCACCTGCCCCTGCGCACGCGGGTGGCCGGCAAAGAAGGCGACATAGAGTTCGCGTTTTCCATTGGGGTCCTGCACCATTTGCCAGACCCGGAGGCAGGATTTCACGCCCTGGTGAACCATCTGCGCAACTCTGGCTCTATATTCGCCTGGGTGTACGGCTATGAGAACAACGGGTGGGTGGTGCGCTTCGTGAACCCTGTTCGCAAGCACGTGACTTCACGCCTGCCTCGCCCTGTGCTCATGGGGTTGGCTTGGGGAATCACTTTGTTCCTTCAACCTGTTCTCAAGCTGTTGTACGGGTGGTTGGGCAGCGAGAAAGGCATTGGATGGGTGCGACGGCTGCTGCCGTATCGTGAATACCTTAGCTGGCTGGCCCAGTATGGATTCCGGCACACCCATGAGGTGGTGTTCGACCATCTGGTAGCCCCAACAGCCTTCTACATCCGGCGGGAGGATTTCAGTCGCTGGTTCAAGGATGCGAGCTTCCAAGATGCAGCCATCACGCCACGCAACGCCAATAGCTGGCGTGGGTGGGGACGAAACAGCTCTGATGATGTGTCTGGACACGCATCCATGGTATTACCTTCAGAGGCTGACTGAATCTGGCATAGCAAGCTTGCATAAGGACAGAAGCGTTGGATAACCCCAGAAACACAACAAGCCCTTCAGACGTCGTGGCCTGGAACGAAGCAATGGCCAAAAAGCACGACCCAGACGCCTTCCACACTGAGTCAGGGTTCCTGGTTCGTTTCATCGAGAAACGCAGAGTTGACGCCATCAAAAGGAACCTGGATGCGCTCCCTACTGACCGCGTACTTGAAGTCGGTTGCGGTGCAGGTAACATCATTGAGGGCATAGACGCCCGAATTGTTGGGGTTGATCTTTCCTCGCACCTCCTCTCCAAAGCAAAGAAACGCCTGCCCAGTGGAACCGTGGAATTGGTTCGTGCAGACGGTGAGGCCGTTCCTTTTCAAGATCATAGTTTCGATAGGGTGATATGCAGCGAGGTGTTGGAGCACGTTCTACATCCCGAGAACGTGATTGCGGAGATTGCCAGATTGCTGAAACCAGGAGGCACAGCAGTAATAACCATACCCAACGAAGCCAAGATAGACATGGCTAAAAGGCTGATGTCCAAGCTGCGCCTAAACCGCATACTGCCAGGCATGCGGTATAACATGCCTGGGGCAGGCGAGAATGAATGGCACTTGCACCACTATGACTTGAAAATCGCCAAGGAGCAGCTTAGCCCGTACTTGAGAATATTAAAGATACAGCCTATCCCCGTTCGCCTTATGCCTTTGCACTACGTCATCAAGTGCAGCCAGCGAACCTGCCATTAACTCGCACAACCCCGCTAATGCTAGGTACAGGTTGCCTATCTCATTGAAGGACCGATTTACGGGAGCAGAGTTGAAGACTCTAGGCGACAACAGACGTCAGCGCATCGCCAAGTTCCTAGGAACGCAGCGACTCCTCCTGGCTATTTGCCTCGTATCCTTGCTGGTTAGGATGGCATTCCCGCTGTTCTTGGAAGCCAGAGCCTCCGGCATAGCTGCCGAGCATGCAATTACGGCTTACAGTTTGGTCACGGGCCACGGTTTCCATTGGGACCGAGGCTGGTACGAGCGAGTGGCGGCGCTCCAACAAGAGCAAAAGCGGCTCATAGACCTGCAAGCCCTGTCAGCGCCAACCAATCTGGCTTTGAGCGAGCCGAGCACTGACTACCCACCAGGGTATCCACTGCTTTTGGCGGCCACCTTCAAAATAACTGGGCAGGCGCGTTACATATACTTGCAAGTAATAGCATTGGTGGTAGATGCCGTCGTTGTGCCCGTGCTCCTTTACTTCTTGGGTAGCAGGCTGTTCAATCGTCGAGTAGGCCTGACCGCCGCCGCGCTCTATGCCATCTGGCTGTCCTTTGCCTATATTGCCTTTGAGCCCCGGCCAGAGGGACTCTTGCCGAGCGTCTCCCTAGGCTTGCTAGTTGGGCTGTATTTGTTCCTGAGGCAGGGTCGCTGGCGATGGCTTGCGCTCATGGCTGTGCTCATCGCCATTGGAGTCAACCTGCGCTCGGACATGCTGTCCACCATCCCCTTCATGGCGCTGGCTGTGGTTGTGGCAGGCAAAGGCCCTTTCAAGCTGAGAGTCCTAAAATGTGTAGCAATCGGAGCGGTGCTTGGGGCCGTTGCCCTGACAGCTCTTGTACCGTATGGATTGATCCAGAGAGAGCGGTTTGGAGAATTCAGGTTCACTACACCGGCGCTGGGTGTTGCCGCATGGCAAGGTATTGGGGAATACCCAAACCGGTGGGGCGCGGTCCTGAGCGACGTGCACATGGCAGAGATGCTAGCCTCCCACGGTTTGGAGAGCAACACTCCCGCAGGAGAGCGCTTTCTGCTGGCCAAGGTGAAGGATGCATTTCTGGGCGACCCCGTATGGTTCCTGGGCTCTTTTGCCAAAAGGGCTCAGCGCATTGTCCTGATGCAGTACAATTGGGGAGTCCCCCAAGCTGTCAAAAACGCCCTGGACGTACCAGGCGAAAGGGTGAGTGCCCATTGCCAGACATGGAGCGTGCTCCCCGGCGGCTCCGTCACATGTTGGGGGCTGGCACTTGCCTACATCGGCACAGCCCGTTCATTGATACTGCTGGACTGGTCTCTTTGGATAGGGGCAATCGTTGGAGTTATCATCTTTCGCAAACGCCCTTACGTCTGGCTGCTGCTGGTGCTTCCCCTGGCGCGGCTGATACCATTCAGCTTCATCCACGTAGAGCCAAGGTATATCCTGTACGGAATGGGGCCTTCACTGGTATTTCTGGCAGCCTTGCTGGTATCTGGATGGCAAAGTAGTGCCAAGGTTCTCGCAGTGGCGTGGTTGGCGTGGTCGCGGCGAAGGCGGCTTACAAGGGACATCAGATGATGCGGCTAGTCGTATACAAGAACCCCTTGGCGCTCATTCTAGTTGTTTCATTGACAGTGCGGCTGTTGTTTCTGTTGTTTGTGCCAGCCAGACCTCCAGACATCGCTCATTTTAACTTTATAGCGGCTTACAGCTTGGTGAATGGCCAAGGCCTTCACATAGACACTCAGTGGGCGGCCCAATGGTGGGAAGAGATGACAAAGTTGCCCAAACGTGAGCGCAGGATAATAGACTTGGAGGACATAGGCGTTCCCGAGAATCTGTCGCTGACCGAGCCTAACATACTGTACCCTCCGGGACACGCAGTGTTCCTGGCCATCTTCTTCAAACTGACAGGCCAAGCCAGATACGTATATCCAGAAACCATAGTGCTACTACTAGATGCAGTAGTAGCTCCGTTACTCCTCTACTTCCTAGGCAAGCGGCTGTTCAGTCGTGGTGTAGGATTGGTCGCCGCCTCGCTGTACTCTGTATGGCTGTCTTTTGCCTTCCTTGCAACTCAGGCCAGATCTGAACAACTGCTTTCAAGCGTCTCTCTAGGCCTACTGGTCAGCCTATATATGTTCCTGACGCAATGGAGATGGAGATGGCTGGCTGTCATGGCCATTCTCATAGCTGTGGGAGTAAATCTTAGGCCGGACATGCTGGCAACAGTTCCACTAGCGGCGGCGGCGGTTGCCATAGCTAAGAGAAAGAGATGGATTCAAAGTATAGCCTATGCTGCACTGGTCGGATGTCTCCTGACACTAGTTGCTGTCGCCTCCCTCATACCGTATGCGGGGCTGTACTGGGAGGCGTTTGGACGCCTCGGTTTCGCAACTCCAGCGTTGGCTGTCAACGTGTGGGAGGGTATTGGGGAATACCCCAATCGGTGGGGTGCCACTTCGAACGACGATGACGTTCGCGCGCTGTTGCAGCCATATGGACTTCGCATTTGGACCCCTGAAGCCGAAAAGCAACTTTGGAGCAAAATAAGGCCCGTTGCCAGCGAAGACCCCGTGTGGCTGGCGGGAACTTTTGCCAGGAGGGCGGTACGCATCCTGTTCATGAAGTACGACTGGGGAGCACCGTCTTTCAGAAACAAACTGGATATTCCAGGAGCGAAGGTGAGTGCCCATTGTGCCTCATGGAAGGTTCTGCCTGGCGGATCGGCCACCTGTTGGCTGGTTGCGCTGGGGTATATTGCTATGGTGCGTGGCACACCGTTCCTTGACTGGTCTCTCTGGATAGGCGCAATCGTTGGAGTTATCATCTTTCGCAAACGCCCTTACGTCTGGCTGTTGCTGGTGCTTCCCCTGGCGCGGCTGATACCATTCAGCTTCATCCACGTGGAGCCAAGGTATATCCTGTACGGAATGGGGCCTTCCCTGGTGTTCCTGGCGGCTCTACTGGTGACGGGCTGGCAAAGTCGTACCAGGGTGTTAGCAGCGGCTCAGTCTGTGTGGCCGCAGCGGAAACCAGCCGTATAGGGCTACCGCAAAGGAACCAAGTGGTGCGTCCGCCAAGTCACGGCCCCTGAGTAATTCCATGACAGTTCCAGGCGACAAAGCCTTATACGAAGTCCACCCTACCGCCGATGTATCGCCGCTGGCCACCATAGGCCAGCGGACGCGCATCTGGCATCACGCACAGGTGCGGGAGTCGGGGCCACATACTCATATGTTGCCTAGAACCAGCCAGGCTTTCAGGTGCTGCTTTTGTTGAGGAGGGTACGCATGGAATCTTCAAGCGCGTGGCTTAGGGGAGTGTTCCGCAGCCCAGGTTTGTGGCTCGCTGCGGGCGGGCTGCTTTTGGTGCTAGCCATTACCATTGTAACCAGCCCTTTGTATCAAAGGATGCCAGGGAATGATTCAGGTACTTTCTATTACGTTGCGGACCAAATGTTGCACGGCAAGGTGCCATATCGGGATGTTTGGGACCATAAGCCGCCAGGGATTTACTTTGTCGATGGCTTTGGACTTCTGATTGCGGGGTCACGCTGGGGAGTATGGGCACTGGAGTTCATGGCCATAGCTATCGCTGCCATATTTGGGTTCTTGGCTAGCAAACGGGCCTTCGGGACTCTGCCCGCCCTCGTGGGCTCCGCAGCATGGCTCTTTGCTATGCCCTATCTGCTTACGGGCGGGAACCTGCCTGAAGAATATGCTTTGCCCCTGCAATTTGGTTTGCTTTACCTCTTTCAACGGTCTGTGCGGCGCGGCCAGCCCGGCTGGGACTTTTTCTTGATGGGGCTGCTAACCGGTGGACTATTTATATTGAAGTATAATCTGATAGCTATACCGCTTTCCATCGCGCTGGTTGTGGTTTTTGCTAACGCTCGCCTAAAGGATTGGCGCGGCCTATTTAGGAGTCTGGCTGCCTTCACTCTCGGTAGCGCTCTGATTTTGGCGGCCGTTTCCGTGTATTTCCTTTCCCAGGGTGCTCTGGCTGATTTTTGGGAGGCATCGGTTGTATTCAATGTGGGCCGCGCCAGTTCGTCAATGGCCTCGCCTGTAGCCTGGTTGAAGCCCCCGATCATCGGAATGGGTTTCATGGCTGGGTCTGGGCTTGGCGTTATGGGCTTGGCTGGCTGGATTGCGGGTGTTATGTATCTTCTCTCCCGGAGTCAACTGACGGAACGTATGGAGCCCTTATTGCTGGTCTCAGTGGTAAGTTTGCCCATCGGTATCATATTGATAGCCAGCTCTGGGCATTGGTCTTCTTCCCTCTATTTCATGGCATGGTTGCCGACGTTAGCGGTCCTATGTAGCTTCCTCCTCTACCTGGTTCTGACCACTAAGGGGGCGGTATTCCGGCCTTGGCGAACCCCGTACACGCTTTCCACCCAGTCCCTTATAGCGCTTTCACTGTTTCTCGCAATGGCCTTTCTGCCTGCCTCGAAAATAGTGGCAGACTTGACGAATTTAGGAGAGTTCCAGGCCCGTCGGCAGTCATGGGGAGAAGCAGCCAAGTATGTGGAGGCATCCTCATACCCCAAGGATACCGTCATGGTCTGGGGCGTGGGGCCCAGTATCAACTTCACGGCCCAAAGAGAGGCCCCCACACGGTTTGCCAACGTGGGCCCGCTTTTTGGCAGCAGCCCATATTACCAAGGAACTGAGAACAGGCAGCGGTTTGAGGAAATCCTCAGAGACATACAAACGCACAAACCGAAGCTGATCATAGACACCTCGTCAACGTTTGGGGTTTCGCCTTTGGACGCGAGCAAGTGGGAGGAGTGGTTCCAGTCTCACGAGGGCGGAGCAGCGGCTATAGCAGGCCGCGAGACAGAGTTACAGAGAATATCTGAGTACGTCCTGGCGAATTACCACGTTGTGACAACACTAGAGCCGGACGGCTGGCTGGTTTATAGGTACACTGGCGAATAACAGCCCTCAAGGGGAATAGGTCTTAGGCTTAATGAACTATATAATGGACGTATCTATGGCGGTCATAGACCAGGGGACGCGCATCTGGCACCAGGCACAGGTAAGGTAGAGGTCCCTTGCAGGCAGGAACTGGGGCATAGCAAGCCGGCAGACTCGTAGAATGGCTATTGCGGGCTCGAGAATCTAAACGTTAGAACTTGCTAACATTCAGTGTAGCCAAGAACAAAAGGTCGAATCAGCTAGGTGACCCCAAGAGAGAAACTATGAAAAGAATCCTATTGACAGGTGCTGGAGGCGCAGCTAGCATCAATTTCACTCGTTCCTTGAAAATGGCTCCGGAACCCTTCTTCATTATCGGGGTCGACTGTAATCCTTACTACTTGCAGCGAGCGGAAACCGACGAAAAATATCTAGTGCCCAGGGCAACAGAGGGCGATTATATCGCGGTAATCAACACCATAGCGCATCGCAGCGGTGCTGAGCTAGTCTGTGCACAGCCCGATGTGGAGGTAGCCGTTTTGTCCCGCTACCGTGAGAAGCTCAGCAGCCGAACATTCCTTCCGCGCCACGAAACAGTGGAGATCTGCCAGAATAAGTACGAATCTTTCCGCCACTGGCAAGAGGCGGGGATCAAGGTACCTAACACACGAATGATACACACTATGGAGGATTTGGAGACAGCCTTCCGGCAATTTCATGGCCAGGTATGGCTTCGAGCAATTACAGGCGCTGGAGGTAGAGGGGCTTTCCCTACCAGCGACCTGAATCAGGCAAGAGCCTGGCTGGATTTCAATAACGGATGGGGGCAATTCACGGCGGCCGAGTACTTGAGTCCAGACAGCGTTACATGGCAGTCAATCTGGAAAGACGGCGAATTGGTGGTGGCACAGGGGAGGAAGCGCATCTACTGGGAGTACGGCGATCAATCTATTTCAGGCGTAACAGGTATAACCGGTGCCGCTGTTACCGTTAGTGACCCGATCGTGGACGACGTGGCCCAGAAGGCTATTAAAGCTATAGACACGACCCCCCACGGTATATTTGCGGTGGACCTTACATATGACCAACAGGGCATTCCTAACCCCACAGAGATTAACATCGGCCGGTTCTTCACCACCCACCATTTCTTCACCAAGGCAGGCCTCAACATGCCTTACATCTTTGTCAAGCTAGCTTACGGAGAGGAGCCGCCTGAGATTACCCGCCGAGTAAATCCTCTTCCGCCCGGGCTGCTGTGGATCCGTGGCATGGACATGGAACCGGTTCTAGCTTCCCATGAGATTCTCGGCATATATGAGGGGCAACTCAATACCCTACGCAACTCCTTGGCCGGAGTGCCCGATGTCTAACGGGTGTATTGAAAGTAACAGGAATCCGTATGTAATACTGGACCTAGACGGGACTCTGATAGATGTTCGGACAAGGCTTTCTATCCTGCATAGGGACGTAGCTCGTCATCTCGGACTGGTGCCCTTAGATCGCCAACACTATTGGAACGCAAGACGTTCGGGGATGTCAGAGACACAACTGACTGCTGGGTGGGAAGAGACGGCACGGGAGAGTTACCTATCTCGGTGGTACTCCCTTGTTGAGGATCAACGTTATCTTCGGTACGATCGGCTGCTTCCAGGAGTAGAGGAAACCTTGGGAGAACTTCGTCAAACCCATCGTCTGATCTTGGTGACCATGCGGCGTTGCCCCTTAACCCTACAGTTTCAACTCAAGCGACTAAAGCTTCATCAGATCTTCGACCACGTCCTTTCTCGTAAGAAAGCCGAAAGTGGTATAACTGACAAGGTGGCTCTGCTTCGCAAGCACGTCGTCTCTCTCCCCGCAGGCTCTGCGATAGTCGGAGATACCGAGGAGGATGTTCTGGCGGGTAAAGCTTTGGGCATTGTCACCATCGCAGTGCTAACTGGCCTCCGCGGCCGAAGCGTTCTTGAAACCTTGAGGCCGGATTATATCGTAGAGAATATCAAGGATGTTCCGTCGGTTCTCCATAATAGCGTGAACGAGGGGCATGGCTCAGGCCAAGATAACTCCCAAATCATAGGGACAACATGACTCGGAAATCAAGCCTTCTTTCAATAGGTGTCATAGGCGTGGGTTCCATCGGTCAGCACCACGCCAGGATCATGGCGGCGCTCCCAGAGGTGCGCTTCGTCGGCGTCGCCGACGCTAATCCCCAGCAGGCTCAGGCCATCGCCTCCCGGTACGGGGTCCAGGCCTTCCAGGACTACATGGACCTTCTGGATGCCGTGAGCGCCGTCACTGTAGCAGTACCCACTCCTCTTCACTACTCCGTGGGCATGGAGTGTCTGCGGCGCGGTATCCACGTCCTCATGGAGAAGCCACTGGCCGAGAGTGTTGCTCAGGCCAGGGAACTGGCAGAAGCAGCTTCTAAAGCGCGGAAAGTGCTTCAAGTAGGCCATGTGGAGAGGTTCAATCCAACCTTCACAGAGCTGGCCAATGTCCTGACTGGTGAGCACCTGCTGGCCCTGGAGGCCCGCCGTCTCAGTCCCTTCCTCGAGCGAGCAGCGGGGGTAAGCGCCGTGTTGGATCTTATGGTTCACGATTTAGACCTGGTAATGAAACTGGTTGGCAGCCCAGTGGCCGGCATCCAGGCCAGGGGCATCCGGGCCAAGGTGCCGCTCCTGGATCATGTATCGGCAAATCTAGTTTTTGAGAATGGTGTGTTGGCATCCCTCACGGCCAGCAAGATTAGCCAGCAGAAGGTACGGGAGATTACAGCCATCTGCGAGGGGTGCGTGGTTCACGCCGATCTTCTGGCCAGAACAGTGGTCATACACAGGCAGGCCACCTCTCAGTTCCAGTCGGAGAACGAGCGTGTGCTGTACCGCCAGGAGGGATTAGTTGAGCAGGTATATGTCCCCTCGGTAGAGCCACTCTACGCGGAGTTGGCCCACTTTGTGGACTGCGTCAGGCACAACAGACAGCCTTTGGTAGGCGCCGATGACGCCATGCGGGTGCTAGAGGTGGCAGAGGCCATCGAAGCGGCGGCGGAGGCCTCAGTCGTAAAGCCGCGGTTAGCGCCGAATCGAAAGAAGGAGGCCACACAATGAAAGTGGTCTCCGTAGTGGGAGCACGTCCCGAGTTCATTCAGGCCGCTCCCCTGAGCCGGGCCATAAGGACAAGGCATCAGGAGGTGCTGGTGCACACCGGCCAGCACTACGACTACGATATGTCGGAGGTGTTCTTCCAGCAGCTATCGCTTCCAAAGCCCGACTACAACCTTGGTGTCGGCTCTGGCTCTCACGCGCGGCAGACTGGCGAGATACTCAGCCGGATGGAGGCCGTGCTCCAGCAGGAGAAGCCGGACTGGGTACTCGTGCGGGGCGATACCAACTCAACCCTCGCAGGCGCGCTGGCCGCCGCCAAGCTGTGCATACCCGTGGCCCACGTGGAATCCGGCCTGCGCAGCTACGATGCCCACATGCCCGAGGAGATCAATCGTGTGGTGACCGACCACCTCTCAGACGTGCTGTTTTGTCCCACGCCTACAGCTATGGACAACCTTGGACGAGAAGGACTTAGTCAACGAGCGTCACTGGTTGGAGACGTGATGTATGAAGCCATACTCATCTACATAGAACAAGCTCGTCGAGAATCGCGCATCCTAAAGGAGTTAGGTTTACAATCCAAGTCGTACTTGCTAGTGACAGTGCACCGCGCCGCTAATACGGATGATGTCAGCAATCTCCAAGGGATTGTCGCCGCGCTAAATGCTATCTCGGAGCCAATCGTATTCCCGGTACATCCCCGTACACGTTCCAGGCTCAAAGAGTATGGCTTAGTATTGGGAGCTCACGTAAAAACCATTGAACCGGTGAGTTATTTCGACCTTCTGGTACTGGAAAGTGATGCGAGGCTCGTTTTAACCGACTCCGGTGGAATGACAAAAGAGGCTTACATAGTAGGAACTCCGTGTCTCACCCTGCGGGACCTGTCCGAATGGATAGAGACCGTGGAGGCCGGCTGGAACACCGTCGTAGGTGCAGATACAGTGGCGATTCTCCAGGCAGTTCGTCACTTTCAACCCTCATCGGAGCGGCCTGCGCTATACGGCGACGGCAAAACCAGCCTCCATATTGTTGAGGCGTTGGAGCGGTACGTTCCGAAGCAGTCGCCAATCTAAATCAGCCATGTCTTCAGCGCAGCGCAAACACCTCTTGATGATCTCCGACCAGGACATGCTCCGGGCGGGCAACCAGGTCCTGTACCAGACGGTCCGTGGGTACGTGACGGCAGGATTCGACGTTACATTCGTCACCAACCAGAAAGATGACCCCAACGTCGCTTCTGCAGAGGAGCTGTTCGGGCCGGATGCGAGGTATGTGGATATCTGCCGATTTCCCATCACCTTTCACACTTGGCGGCAGAGGCTAATTGGGAAAGGATGGATCAGGCGTTTCCAGAAACTGCTCGGGGTCCTGAAAGGTCACGCCGAAAAGGAAGAGCTTTTCCCGCCGGCGCTTGAAGCGGTTGTGCCATTCGCCTCCGGCTTTGGTGATACACCAGAGATCTTGAGCCGACTTGGGACGGACCTGTTTGAACGGTATGCGTATAGAGCTTGCATGAAGATTGCTCAGGCACGTCCGATTCATATAGTGTATGGCTTCGAGACGATGGCTATGCCCACAGCCCAAAGGATAGCCGCTCGCCTTGGAGTCCCACTATGTGGTCGGTTTCAAGGGAGCTTCCTGAAGCATGCGCTAGATGATGGCACGGCCGAGAAGCTGTACCCGCTTTACGTTAAAGGGACGGCAGTGAAGGCAGACCTGTGCATCATGAGCAACGATGGCACCAAGGGCGAGGAGGTGCTGCTGCGTTTGGGACATCCTCCAGAGCGTATCCTGTTCCTTTTGGACGGCGTGCGCAAAGACATCTACCGACCAGAGATGGACCCCGCGGCGGTCTGGGCTGAGTATGGAATCCCTGCGAAAGAGAGTACCAGGATCATCCTGACCCTGAGCAAGCTGAGTCCTTGGAAACGCCTCGACCGGGTCATAGGCGCAATGCCTGCTATTCTTCGGGAGGTTCCAGACGCCTACCTGGTTATCACTCACCGGGGGACTCTGCGCACCCAACTGGAGCAGTATGCCAACGAACTTGGGGTGGCCAACAGGGTGATATTCACAGGACCAATTCCGCATACCCAGGTGTATCGCCTATTGAACGCCTGCGACCTGCATGTGCACTGTAGCGACCACGCCAGCCTGTCCAACACCGTTATGGAGGCCCTGGTCTGCGGCAAGCCCGTGGTCAGCATTAACGATGGCTCTCTAGACGGCATAGTGACCCACGGCTACAACGGTCTCCTGGCCAACCTGCGTGGGATCCGGGAGGAACTGCCTGCCCACGTTATTACCCTCCTCGAAGACGACGCCCAAAGGTCCGAAATGGGGCGTAACGCCCGGCGCTTCGCCGAAGCCAACCTGCTCACCTGGGAGGAGCGTATGGCTATCGAAACATCGCGTGTGGAGGAGCTTCTGAGAGCAGGGTTGACGCCGGTACCCCAATCATGAATCCAGCCCTGTTTAGAACCCTGTGGCGCGCCAAGCACTGGCGGGACCGAGACGTCCTGGGCGCGCTTCGCCAGGTGGCGGCGAATGAATGGCTCAGCGCCGATGAGTTGGCTGCCATGTCCTGGGAGAAGCAGAAGCGGCTGGTGGCCCACGCCTACGCCA
>JAUSCR010000055.1 GCA_030651175.1 Dehalococcoidia bacterium | reverse complement strand
GGGTCGCTTTTTCGCCCCCACAACCCACCACCCAACCAAATACCAACAAAATCACACCAAGCAGCAAGAAATGCACCCAATGAGAATTGTTCCTCATGCCAATATCCCCCTTTTAGTCATAGCACTCCATGCCCGCTCGCTCTTGCTGAATCCGTGGAATGCCCCGTTACTTAAGTTCCAATGTCCAGATGGCGTTGGTGTAAGCCGTCAGTGGCCACGGCTTGTAGTCTTTGATCCGCGGGCCCAGGCCCCACGGCGAGTTCGCGTAAAAAATGCCGCCTTGGCGACTATCCTCCCGAAGGGCTGTATAGACTTCCTGGTAGTTCTTGACCATGGTGGCCGGATCGGCAGGCTGCAGCATTTTCTCACTCAACTTGGCAATCGCTGCACATTCAGGGACAACCGCATCACAGACGCGGGTCACTGAGGTTGGGACAGCGTTTTGGGCTCGAGTGATGCTAAGGCCGTCATAGCGGGCTTCATTGGCGCGGAACTCTATAATGCCTGGGAGCTGCCTGTTGGCCAAGCGCTGGCTGAAAGAGGTGGGGTCAGTCACCACCACCTCTATCTGCAAGCCCAGTTGTTTCCTCCACCCAGCAGCTACTGCCGACGCCAACTCGGGCACAAGGGGCAGCTCGTCTGCCGAGAAGGTGTACATGTTGATGGCAGGCAGACCCTTGCCCTCAGGGAAGCCTGCTTGGGCCAGAAGCTCCTTGGCTTTCTTAACGTCATACGGGTATGGGTCCGTCACACCAGGCAGGTAACCCATGGAATTAGGGGTCACATAGGCCCAGCCCTTTACGACAGCTATCTCCGATCCATAAAGCTGTTTTACGAGGGTCTCCTTATCAATCGCGTACTCCAGGGCCTGACGCACTTCTTTCTTGTAGCACCACATAGCAGGGGTCCAGCAGTCCCGGAAGGCCATCCGAAGGTAAGTCGCCTCCGGTGTATATATCACTCTGCCGCCAGCCTTCTCAATATCCTTCAACATAAACAGGTTGGCTTGAATTAGGTCCGCCTGCCCTGCTTGCAGTGCGGCAGCGCGGGTGGCGGCCTCAGGCACAAGCCTCTGTACCAACCTGGTGAACTTGGGCCTCCGGTCTTCAGGGAACCCATTCTTCGGCTGGTAGTAATAGTCGTCGAAGCGCTCAAATACTATCTCCTGCTGAGGGATGAAGGAGACGACCTTAAAGGGGCCAGCGCCAACGGGCTTGGCCTCGTACCCGTCCTTGCCGACCTGATTCCAGTAGTCCATAGGTATGATGAACCCGAGCGGGAGGTTCCCGGCGCTAGAAAGGAAGTAAGCCATGTCGGGCCGAGGACCTTTCATGGTTATGCGGACCTTATCGGGGGCAATCTTCTCCACGCTCTGTGTTCCGCTTGCAGTGGTTAAGTTCGTGCCCAGGGATATTTCACCTGCAGCAATACGAGCTTTGGCTACCGTTCCAAAGCGACTATCCAGGTTCCCCCAGACGTCATCCACATTTATCTCCTCACCGTTGTGGGCCTTCACCCCGTCCCTGATGGTGAATGTCCAGGCTTTGCCGTCGGGGCTCATTTCCCAGCTTTTGGCGATGCCGGGGATCACACCTCCGCTTTGGCCTGTCCCCTCCATCAAGAAGGTGTGAAGCATCCGCCCGTATTGGAGGCCTATCTCGTCGATCCTGGCTGGCTCAAAGAGGCCGTTACCCGCCGTAGAGACCAACTCGGTGACAGTTGCGCTCCGGACGCCCCCCGCCGGGGTCGGGGTTGTCACAGGGGTGGGAGTGGCCACGACCGCGGGTTTTGTCGGAGTAGGGGTCGCTTCTTGGGTACAACCCACCAGCCAACCAAATAGCAACAGAATCACGCCAAGCAGCAAGAAATGCACCCGGTGAATGTCTTTCCTCATGACCAAGCCCCCTTTTCGGCGTGGGATACTTTGGAACGCGCCTGCTATGGTGTGAAGTGGCAATCTAGGGAATGTCCTTTCTAAGTCTCCTCGTAGGTGATCTTTGTGCCTATGGCCCCGGGCTTGTAGGCGGACTGGGCTTGAGTGATGTTCTTCACCTGGTCATCCACTATCACGTTGATTAAGGAAGGCACGCCGGCTTTGGCGGCACGCTCCAGGGCGGGCCGGATGTCCGCCGGCTTCTCGACCCGCTCGCTGTAGCAGCCGAAGGCGTTCGCCATCTTATGGTAGTCGCTAAATCCCAGGTACCCGCCGGGTTGCGCCTTCCTGGAGGTCGCATGGCTTGCCCACCCGCCGTTGTTGCTTATGACGGTGATGACATTGATCTTGTTACGAGCGGCCGTGTCCAACTCCATGGCGTGGAAGCCGAACGAGCCGTCGCCAGTCAGCACCAGCACCTGTTTGTCCGGCCTGGCTACCTTAGCCCCTATCCCAAAGGGGACACCGGTGCCTATGTTAGCAAAGGTACCGCAGTTCACTCTGCTTCCAGGGGTGAAGCTGGGAATGGACTGGCGGCCGAAATTCAGGATCTCCTGGCCGTCTACCACCAGGACGGCGTCCCGGTCCAGGAAATCCCTGACCTCCTTGCACAGCCTGAGGGGATGGATGGGGACAGCGTCGCTCTCCATCTGGACTTCCTGCAACTCCCGGTTGGCGGCGTCCTGGATCCCGAGCTTGTCAATCCAGGCTTTACTGGCGCTCCTTCGCCTGTTCCCTATGGCCTCCGTAAGCTGTTGGAAGACCATTTTGGCATCGCCGACGATGCCGACGTCCACCGCCCGGTTGTGGCCTATCTCCGATGATTCGATGTCCACCTGGATCATCTTAGCACCTGCGCTAAACCTGGGGGACTGGCCAAAGGCCAGCATGTAATCGAAACGGGTGCCCATGACCAATATGGCGTCGGCGTCTCTGAAGGCCATCGAGCGGGATCCCAGGAAGGACAGGTCGTGGTCGTCGGGGACAATCCCCCTGGTCTGGGGCATGGTGAAGAAGGGGATGTTGGTCTTCTCTACGAACTCCTGGAACTCCGGGCCCGACTGAGACCAGAAGGTGCCCGTGCCAGCGATGACTATGGGCCGCTCCGCCTTGATCAGAATCTCCGCCGCCTCTTTGATGAGGCTAGGATCCCCGGGAGGCCTGGCGTGGGTCCGGGAGAGCGCCTGATAGGTGATTTCGTTTTCGTCAACTTGGTCCTCAACAACGTCCTTGGGGAAGTCCAGATAGGCAGGCCCTGGTCTCCCCGTCGTCGCGTGCCGGAAGGCGGCGCTCACCAGCTCGGGTATGCGTCTGGGCGTCAGAATCCTGTCGGCCCACTTGGTGATTGGCCTCATCACGGCCAGTTGGTCGATCTCCTGGAATCCGCCCATGCCGAATTGCACAGCGGGGCTGGCACCTCCCAAGTGTATTACGGGGCAGCCGTCCACCATGGCGTTGGCGATGCCGGGCACCGCGTTAGTCGTCCCCGGCCCGGAGGCGGTAACGCAGATACCAGGCCTGCCGGTCACCCGGCTGTAGGCATGGGCCATGTTGGCGGCGGCCTGCTCGTGGCGGACGTCCACGCATCTGATACCCAGTTTGTGGGCAGCCTGGATGATCCCCCCAATGGGGCCACCGGGGAGGAAGAAGATGCTATCCACCCCCTCATTCTTCAGCGCCCTGGCAGTTATAGTGCTTCCATCAATGGTAACCATGCTCCCTCCCTAAATCCCATCTGGGTTCCTGGTCATCACCAGTTTCAAGCCGCCAGTTGGTAGCTGCGGCGCCGACACCCACCAGCCGGCGACTACCGCGCTGACACATCTCCGCTTAGCGAGCGGGCCTTGGGCGAACCTGGCGCATGCGAACTTACGCAACATAAGAACTAGACTACGCCCTCAGTTTTAAGCTGCTTGGCTTGGGGTGAGTCGTAGCCCAAGAACTGGGCAAGTATCTCCTCGGTGTGCTGGCCCAGGAGCGGCGCCGCACTAATCTCCACCGGTGCGTCCCCCCATTGGATGGGGCAGCCGATCATGTCCACGGGGCCCCGCTTGTGCTGCTCCACCGTCGTTATCATGCCCCGTGCCCGCAGGTGGGGGTCCGATAACACCTCTTTGCTGTCAAGGGTGGCCCCACAAGCCACCCCGTTCTTGTTCATTCGGTGCATGACCTCGTGCTTGTCATGCTGCATCGTCCACCCGGTTATGAGGGCTACGACCTCATCCCTGTGCTTCGCCCGGTACGCCCGGTCGGCCATTTGTTTGTCGCTGAGGAGGTCTTCCCTTTCGATGGTCTTGAGCAGGCCCTCCCAGTTGGTGGGGGATCTTTTGGAAATGTCCCGGTTGAGGTTAATGAAGACGTAGTCGTTGGGGCCGCCGCCTTTGCAGGGATAGACGCGCGCCAGGTTGATGTCACGCGCGTCACGGGCGCCCTCGCCCGGGCGCGTGATGGTTTTGCCGGACTCATATCCTGGGGAGAACTTGGTCCTCAAGAGGTTAAGCGCGGCCTCCTGCATGGCGACCTCCACCATCTGGCCCCTGCCCGTCTTCTCCCTCTGCATGAGGGCGCCCAGGATGCCGATGACCATGTGCATGCCGGTCCCGGAATCCCCAACGCACGGCGCTGAGAGTGTAGGCGGGTTTTCGGGGTAGCCGGTCATGCTCATGGCGCCGCTGGTGGCCTGGGCGATGCTCTCGAAACACTTGTAGGAGCTGTAAGGCCCGTACGTGCCGTAACCATTGATGCTGGCGAAGATGAGCCGGGGGTTCAGCTCCTTCAGAACGTTCCACCCCAGGCCCAACCGCTCCATCGCCCCCAGCGAGTAGTTTTGCACCACAACATCCGACTGCCGGATAATCTCCTTGCAGATCTCCAGGCCTTTCTTGCTTCTGAGGTTCAACGTTATGCTGCGCTTGTTGCCGTTGAGGAGCAGAAAGAAGAAGCTGTCCAGGCCGCCAGACCCGCTCTCACCAAACACCAAGTTGGTGCGGACCTCGTCGCCCCCTTGTGGGTTCTCTACCTTGATCACGTCTGCCCCCATCCAGGCCAGCATCTGGGTGCAGGACGGTCCGGCCTGGTTGTGGGTGAAATCAACTACGCGAACGCCTTGGAGCGCTTTTTCCATTGCAGAAGTCCCCCTTTAGGAATTTTCGCCCTGTCTGCCCACCATCGGTACAGCCAATTACTGCCAGCGTTGGAAAGTGGGGCGTGCCTTCGCTTGGCTGGGCAATCTCCGCCGCCTGCTGGTACGCCATGAGCGAGTGCTCTCGTCTATCACGGCTTCTTCATCGTGGCTTGTACTGAACCGACTTTTACAATGGCTGCCTGGTCTTTCAGCCAGATGCGATCAGCCCGTGCAAGGCCGCTCATGCCCGCAAACCCGATTCCACCGGCCCCCCCACCCATAACGGGGCCGACGCTATCAGAAAATACGCAATGTGTCAATAATGCACAATGATTGTTTCACCAATCTTATTTGGGTAGGCACTGGGCAGGCCCTTCGGGGAAAGAACTAGCTAAGTTATGCAGGAAGAAGCCAGGGGCCACACCATCCAGACAAGTGTGGACGCATAGATCCCACGGGGCGGAATAGTCAAACCTCATTCTGCAAACCCGAAGCCTATCCTGCGCCACCCACAACTGAGCAAGCCCAGTGGCGCTTTGCCCTTGACAACGCCCCCTTTCGAGGTGTACTTTCGACCCACAATGAAGCTATAAGTACGACTTCGAACGGGGGGACCGTCATGCCAAACGAAGGTGGAGCGCTTGCCGGAATCCGCGTCCTGGACCTGACTGACTACCAGGCCGGGCCTGCATGTGCCCAGCTCCTGGGAATGCTCGGCGCAGACGTCATCAAGATCGAGCAGCCGGGCTTTGGGGGCTATACTCGGAGGTTCCTTGGGGACAAGACGGACACGAACAGCATCTGGTTCCTGGTGTTGAACGCGAACAAGCGCGGCGTGACCATCAACCTGCAATCCGAAGGGGGCAAGGAGGTGCTCACCGCCCTCATCGAGAAATCCGACGTCCTCCTGGAAAACTTCGCCCCGGGCACGATCGACCGCCTGGGCTTCGGATGGGAGCGCGTTCGCCAGATCAACCCGCGGCTGGTCTACACCTCCATCAAGGGATTCGGCTCGTGGGGCCCGTATTCGAACTTCAAGACATTCGAGGGCATCGCCCAGGCCGCCGGCGGCGCGATGTTCATGTGCGGAACGGCGGACACTCCCCCGCTGCAGAGCGGAGCCGCCATCGGCGACTCCGGCACCGGCGCCCTGACGCTGGGAGGCATCCTGGCGGCCCTCATCCAGCGGCAGCGGACGGGCGTTGGCCAGTTCGTGGACGTGTCCCAGCAGGACGCCATTCTCAACCTGGTGCGGACTCACATCCGCGCGCACCAAGCCCTGGGCAAGGTGCCCACCCGTGGGGACAGGAGGGGGGGCCTGGCGTCCGCAGGGAGGATCGGAGAGGGCCTCTTCGCGTGCGCGCCGGGCGGCCCCAACGACTACATCATCATAAGCATCGCCGGACATTTGCACATGCGTGTTGCACTCCTGGATGCGATAGGTCGCCCTGACCTCACTGCCATGGTGGCGCAGGCGCAGGAGATCTCCGAGGAGGAGGTTCTCAAGCACGCCACCACCATCAATGATGCCATCACCGCATGGACGAAGCAGCGGAGCAAGCACGAGGCGATGCGCCATCTCGCCACCGCGGGTGTCCCTGTCAGCGCCGTCTACGACACCGCCGACCTGATAGCTGATGAGCACCTGCACGCCCGCGACATGATCGTGAAGCTAGAAGACCCAAAGCGCGGCGAGTTCATCACGGTCGGCAATCCACTCAAGCTTTCCAACTCGAAGGTGCCCATCACGCGCCCTCCCATGATTGGCGAGCACACCAACCAGGTGCTGATGGAGGTGGCGGGCCTGTCTGAGAGACGCATCGCAGAGTTGCGGAAGGAAGGAGCCATCTGAGTTGGGGCTCCTGGATCCCTCGCTTTCCCTGGCTGGAACTGGCATAGGTTCCAGGACGACATAAGGAATCCTTGGAGGAGGTTGTCATGAAACGCAGTGTTGTGAGCATATACCGATGGTCTCTTCGGGTAACCATAATAGCGGCTGCGCTATCGTTATGGCTGGCTTGCGGACAGGCGGAGGCACCCACCCCGACGGTGGCGCCTGCGGCAACCGCCACTCCCACAAAGGCAGTTGTGGCAACCGCCACTCCTACACGTGTGGCGCCCGTGGCCACCGCCACACCCATGCCTACGACAGTGGGGCCTGTGGCTACGCCCACGCCTACCTTGGTGGCCACCCCGACCTCTGCCGCGCAGGCAACCGAAAAGCCCAGGTATGGTGGCACCGAGCAGTATGTGATGAATACATACGCAGAACATTATGATTTCCAAGGGACAGCCAGCGGCAACGATCGACCATACACGCTTGGTAAGCTCTACAACTCCCTCCTGATCAACTATGAGGGCAAGAACGTCGAATGCGAGGTATGCTCTGAGTGGCACCTGGCAAACAGCGGTAAAACCATGGTGTTTACCCTGATCCCCGGCATCAAGTTCCATAACGGCCAGGAGATGACCTCGGAAGACGTGAAGTACTCCCTCAGGATGCTCATAGGAGAAGTGGATGGCATCGTCTCAGCCCGTGCAGGAAGCCTGAAGGAGTTCGTTCAGAGCATAGAGGCGCCCAGCCGGTACGAGGTGCGCCTGAACCTTACTATCCCATCAGGCTATGTCCCCAAGATCATGGCCGTTGGCAACAACGTCATATACCCTGCCGGCACGACCAGGGATGACCTCAAGAAGGCACCCGCTGGCTCTGGCCCTTACTTGCTCGTAAAGGCTGTCCCCGGAGCCTCTTTTGAGATGGAAAAGAACCCTAACTACTTCAAGCCAGGACTACCATACATTGACAACATCAGAATGGCGCTCGTGGCTGACACGAACACGCGCGTGGCGGCCTTCTTGACCCATAGAGTCGAGTTTGTTGGTGGCCCTACCGCGCAGCCGGCGCAGTTCTTGCCCCAGTTTAACAAGCTCAAGGACGAGGGGAAAATAAACTCCTATAATTATCTGATCGGCTCCCGTTTGGAGGGTGTGTTCATGGCCCTCACCAAGCCGCCCTTTAACAACCTGAAGCTGCGGCAAGCGGTGAACCTGGCCCTGGACCGCCGTGCCTACGGTAACGCGATACTCGTTGGCGAGTACAGGGCGGCTGTCCTGGTCTTCCGCGAGGCTGACGGGGAGTACGGCCGCCCGGATAGCCAGATATGGGACGTGGTGCCGGGCTGGGGCGTCGGGGCCAAGAAGCAGCAGGAGATAGAACAGGCCAAGCAACTGGTGATAGATGCTGGCTACCCCAACGGTCTTGACATCACCTGGATGGCCTATGCTTCAAGTAGTACAGGCAACGCTCAGGAGCTGTTCCAGCAGCAGTTGAACAAGGTCGGGCTCCGCACAACGATAGAGATGGTAACTACTCAGGACCTCTTTAACGCCCGCCAACTGAAACAGGATTATCAAATATCTATCTTCCCGTTCGTACTGACCACCGCCGCTCCAGAGGAGGTTGTGGGCGCGTACTGGGTGACAGGATCTGTCCGCAACCCCACTGGCTACGGCAACCCGGAGGTTGACAAGCTTTTTATCCAGATGTCAGCGGAGACTGACCCCGCGAAAAAGGTTGCGCTGTTCAAGCAGATAGAGCAGATCATCGTCTTCAAGGACCAGGGCTGGGCCCCCATGCCATCGGATGTCCTCGAGGTATTCTGGTGGAAGCGGCTGCAGGGTGTGGGCTGGGGGATGGCCACGCACCCGACTGCAAGCAGCGGCCTTTTGCGAGGTGACCGTTTGTGGTTCAAGGATTAGGCAGGCACACTACAGGTGGCAATACGGATGCGTTCAGGTGACTGGGAACACAGATGGAATTTAAGGAGGGAGCATGGCTACCATTAATGGAAGCACTATAACCGCCAGGGCGCTAAAGAATGAGGGGGTGGATACCCTCTTCTTCATCCTTGGCGGTCCCATCACGCCCATCACCACCGCTGCCCACAAACTAGGTATCAGATGCGTGGACGTCCGCCACGAACAGGCCGCCGCCAACATGGCCCATGCCTACAGCCGGGTGACCGGCAGGCCTGGTATCTGTGTTACCGCCTCCGGGCCGGGGACAGCCAACGCGGTGCCCGGCATCGTCAACGCCAACGCGGACTGCTGCCCCGTAATACACTTGGGAGGGTCCAGCGCCGCGGCGCAAGCCGGCATGGGCCCCTTTCAGGAGGTCGACCAACTGGCCATGATGAGGCCAATCACCAAGTGGGCGGACCGGATCACAATGACCAGTCGCATACCCGAGTTGGTCAGCACCGCCTTCCGGCACGCGACAACGGGGAGACCAGGGCCTGCCTATCTGGACTTCCCCGGGGACGTTATTAGGGGCGAGGTTGAAGAAAGCGAAGTCACCTATCCGGTGCGCTCCCGGACTCACGCCAGACCTCTCGGGGATCCCAATTTCATCAAAGAGGCAGCGGAGATTCTGATCAAGGCGGAACGGCCCATAGTCATTGCTGGCACGGGCACCTTCTGGTCTCAGTCGGGCCCGGAGTTCCAGGAGTTCGTAGAGAAGACCAACATCCCATTCTTCACCATGCCTCAGACCAGGGGGATTGTCCCCGACGACCACGACCTGTGCTTCCTGGGCTCCCGCTCGATGGCCTTCAGAGACGCCGACGCCATACTGGTCATGGGCACCCGGTTCAATTATATGCTGCAAATGGGCCAGTCCCCCAGGTTTAGCGCAGGCGCCAAGGTGATCCAGGTGGACATCGAACCATCGGAGATAGGCCACAACCGGGCGGTGGACGTCGGCATCGTCGGCGATGCCAAGATGGTCTTCCAACAGCTTACGGAGGCCATGGGGAACAGGCGAAGGAACGCCAGCAAAGCCTGGATTGACAAGCTCCGGATCCAGGACGCCGCCAACCGGGACCGGCAGGAAGTCGACATGGAGAGCAACGTCGTCCCCATCCATCCACTCAGGGTGTGCAAGGAGGTCAGGGACTTCCTGGACAGGGACGCCATCCTTGTGGTAGACGGCAACGTGACCCTGCATCTCGGCCGCATGTCCATCCCCAGGTTCACCCCCGGAAGCAGACTGAACGCCGGGCCTCTAGGCTGGATGGGCGTCGGTGTACCCTTTGGGGTAGGGGCTAAGGTAGCCAGGCCGGACAAACAGGTGGTGGTGCTAACTGGCGACGGTGCATTCGGCTTCAACGCCATGGAGTTGGATACGGCGGCTCGCAACAAGATCAATGTGATCTTCGTCATTATCAACAATGGCGGGTGGTCAGGCCGAGTGATCTCCAGGAAGGCGGAACCCGGGCGGTACCTGGGCTTTAGCGACTACCATAAGATGGCGGACGCCTTCGGCTGCTACAGCGAGCGGGTCGAGAAGCCGGCGGACATCCGGCCCGCCCTGGAACGGGCCGCCAAAGCCGGAGTGCCCGCCTTAATCAACGTGATAGTGGAAACTGAGGGGTTGGCGGTAGACGATTGAGCAATAGCAGGCTGCTGAAAAACGGGAGTCCAGAGGGGCGAAGCCCCGGCGCCTGCCCTGAGCCAAGCCGAAGGGGTGGGGGTCTGGGGCTATCCCCGAGATATAACTTTTACCCCCTTCCTGACCAGGAAGGGGGTCAGGGGGATGGTCGGAGCCATCGAGATGCCGACTGCGTAGAGCGTTCTCGATTTATCGGAACTCTCGACAAAGTCGGAGGGGATGGTCGGAGGAGTTTTTCCGCACCCTGATAGGCTTAAATCTTGATGAAGAACTGCGGGGAGGGGAAATGGAGAACGCAAACAAGAGCAACAATACGGGCCCCCTGGCGGGGATCAAGGTTGTTGACCTGACCCGCTTCCAGGCGGGGCCTACGTGCACCATGATATTGGCGGATATGGGAGCGGAGGTGATCAAGATTGAGGAGCCTGAGGGCGACCAAGGCCGCCAGAACAGTGTGGTGGACGGCTTCTCCCTCTATTTTGCTGCTTTCAACCGCAACAAGAAGAGCGTCACCCTCAACCTCAAGACGGAGAAGGGCAAGGAGTTGTTGCGAAGGTTCATCCGCTGGGGAGACGTGCTGGCGGAGAACTTCCGCCCTGGCGTCATGGCCCGCCTGGGCTTTGCCTACGAGGACGTGTGCCAGATAAACCCGGGAATTATCATGGTGTCCTCCTCGGGGTTCGGACAGACGGGGCCCTACGCCCAACGGGCGGCCCTTAACGGGGTGGCCACGGCCATGAGTGGTATGAGCGGGGCGGGAGTCGAGGGCAAACCGCCGTCCGAGGGGGTGGGAGTCGCCATCGCCGACGCCACGGCTGGCTTCTTCGGCGCCATGGGCACAATCCTGGCTCTATACCATAGGAAGAACACCGGCGAGGGTCAGCAAGTTGACGTAAGCCTTCTGGAAAGCACGCTCGTACTCATGGCTGCTAACTTCCTGCGTGGTGGGGGGGATGTGAAGCGACGCGGCCCCGTCAGCGTCAATGCGCCTAGCGGCGCCTTCCCGACCTCGGACGGCAGGTATATCCAAATCTACGGTCACCACGATAGCCACTTCCCCCGCCTGTGCGCGCTGGCTGGCCGGCCGGAGATGGCCAAAGACCCCCGCTTCGGCTCCCGGGTGGCCCGGGGGCAACACAGGGACGAGTTGAACGACATGGTGGCCCAGTGGACCCGCACCATGACAGCCGACGCACTGGAGGCGGCCATGGAGGAGGTTGGGCTTCCCTACGCCAGGTACAACAATGTGGAGGAGGTGCTGAAAGACCCCCACATTCGGGCCCGTGAAATGCTGGTGGACGTGGAACACCACGGCGAGGGCATTTTCCCCCTGGTGGGCGCGTACCCCAAGCTTTCCAAGACTCCGGGGTCTATCCACTCGCCCGCCCCGTTGCTGGGCCAGCACAACGAAGAGGTCTACTGTGGCCTGCTTGGAGTTTCAAAGAAGGAGCTAGCCACGCTGCAGGCACAGGGGGTCATCTAGCCATTATTGGATGGGCCTTCTTTGCGGCAGATTCCTTAGCAGACCCTCCGGCGGATGGGGTGTCTTTGTAAGAAGCGAAAAGGGAGGGCGCGCAGGCGTTTGGCTCAAGGCATCGGATGACCGGAAACCTTACTCCATGCTCAGGACAATCCGGGCGTCCACGGCAAGCAGACCCTGGGAATAGACAAACAGAGGGTTCAGGTCGAACTCGGCGACTTCTGGGTGCTCCTCCATGAACCCGGATAGGGTCATCAGAGTCTCCTCCAGGCGGCTGACATCCGCAGGGGGCCGTCCTCTGGTCCCGGCCAGGACCGGATAGCCCTTTAGCTGGCGGACCATTTGGGATGCATCCCGGCGGTTGATGGGTACGATGCGGAATGTCACGTCCTTGAAGACCTCCACCATGATGCCGCCAAGCCCAACCATCAGGACCGGGCCGAACTGAGGGTCGGTGAGTCCCCCGACGATAACCTCGATACCGGGTGCGGCCATTGGCTGCACCGTGATGCCTTCGATCCTAGCTGTAGGAGCGGCCCTGCGGGCGGCTTCCGTTATACGGTTGTAGGCCGCTCCCACATCTCTCTGGTTCTTGAGTCCCAGCTCCACTCCGCCGGACTCGCTCTTGTGGGTAATGTCCTGGGATAGGATCTTGGCGACCACGGGAAATCCCAATTCCCGCGCCGCTGCCATCGCCGCGTCCCGGGACCGCGCCACCCTGGTCTCCACCACCGGGACGCCCACTTCCCTCATCACCAATTTGGATTCCACCTCGGTCAGGACGCTGCGTCCCTCTGCTTTCACCTTCTTCAGTAGCTCCTTGATCTCCACGTCAGACCTCCTGGGAGCATATTGGATGCCTTCCCTAGAGCCTGCCTTGCCAATCCATTGAAAAAGTTGACGCGATGAGCAGGCTCTCGCTCTGCCACCCACAGATACCTCATCCCCCTTTGTCCCCCTTCTCCTACAGGAGAAGGGGGAAGAGAAACAGAAACCAGGGGACACCCCTGCTACCCCGGCAGGGGGCACAGCCCACTGCACCCCCCAAGGGGAGATTTCCCCAACGAACTTCGGAGTCGGGACACTACCTTCCCTGGCTGTAGCGCCAGGACCTGTACTTAGCCGCCAGGGCGGCGGCGGCCTTCTCCGTCGCGTAGGGGTACGACGGTATTCCTCGCTCCTCCAGGTACTGGGCGGCGTCATGGACCTCAATGTCTCCGGCCAGGTTGACGACCACTGGCTTGCGTATGCCCGCTTCTTCGGCCTCCTTAACCGCCCGGTAGAGGGTCTCTGCAAAGACCATCGGCGGTGTGATCAACGTGTGCCAGTACCCGATGAGCAGGGAGTGGATCTGGGGTTCCTTCAAAGCCGTGAGAATACAGCGATAGTAGGTTTCAGGAGGCTCGCCGCCAGTGATGTCTATGGGGTTTCCCGAGGCCCCAAAGGGAGGGATGAACTGCTTGAATGTCTCGTCCAGCCCCGGCGGCATGGACATCAGATGTAGCCCAAAGTCTTCGCAGGCGTCGGAAAGCAGGACTCCCAGGCCACCGGCGCCTGTGATGATCACAACATTCTCGCCCTTGGGGTCGGGCAGCATCTGTAGGACACGCGCCCAGTCCAGCAGGTCTTCAAGTGTAAGGGCACGGACCACCCCGGACTGCCGAAAAGCCGCATCGTAGACGCTGTCCTGGCCCGCCAGGGCAGCGGTATGGGAACTGGCTGCCCTGGCGCCCCTGCTGGTGCGGCCCGCCTTCAGCACCACCACCGGCTTGGTCTTGGTGATTTCTCTCGCCGCCCGGAGGAAACCCCGCCCGTCTCTCAAGCCCTCCATGTGAATAGCCACCACCTTGGTGTTGGGGTCCTGCCGGAAATAGTCCAGTAGGTCATCTTCGTCAACGTCGCACTTATTGCCCAGCCCCACGATGGCCGACACACCCATCTGGTGAGAACGGCTGTATCCCAGGATAGCCATTCCCACCCCACCACTCTGGGACACCAGGGCCACCCCCCCTTTCCGGTTGTAGGGCGTGCAAAAGGTGGCGCAGAGGTTCATGGGCGTGTAGTAGTAGCCATACGTATTCGGCCCCACCACCCTGATGTTGTGCTTCCGCGCCGCAGCCACCAACTCTTCCTGCAAGGCGGTGTTGCCGATCTCGGCGAAGCCGGAACTGATCACCACAATGCCGGCGGCTCCCCTGGCCGCTGCCTGCGGGACCACCGCGGGTACGGCCCTGGCGGGAATTGCCACAATGACCACGTCGACTTCTCCGGGGGCCTCTTGTAACGACGGGTACATCTTAAGGCCCTTGACCTCGCCGGCGGAAGGGTTGATGGGATAGACCTTACCCTGGTAGCCCCCCGATAGGAGGTTATCAACAATGGAGTAGCCGATTCTCCCGGGGGTTGCCGAGGCCCCAACCACCGCTATGCTCTCGGGGTTGAAGAACCGTCGCATTGCTTCGGTGTTGGACGCAGCGTCGGGCTGGCGAGTCGTAGCCATTGCTCCCCCTTTTGCCCACAGACGCGGGCTGTTCAAATGGAATGTCGGTGACTTCCTGTGCCAGCCTCGACGGTTCAACCACACCGGAACCCCCCGAACCCACGGGGCGGCTTTACCACCCTCCAAGCCCCACTCAGATGGCTCCTTCCTTCCGCAACTCTGCGATGCGGCTCTCGGACAGGCCCGCCACTTCCGTCAGCACCGCGATGGTGTGCTCGCCAATCTGGGGAGGACGCGTGATGGGCACCTTCGAGTTGGACAGCTTAAGGGGATTGCCGACCGTGATGTACTCGCCGCGGTCTGGGTACTCTAACTTCACGATCATGTCGCGGGCGAGGAGTTGCTCATCAGCTATCAGGTCGGCGGTGTCGTAGACGGCGCCGGCGGGGATGCCCGCTGCGCCGAGATGGCGCATCGCCTCGTGCTTGCTCCGCTGCTTCGTCCACTCGCAGATGGCATCATAGATGGCGTCGGCGTGCTCCAGGACCTGCTCCTCGGAGGTCTCCATCGCCTGGGCCACCATGTCCGCCAGGTCCGGGCGACCGATCGCCTCCAGGAGTGCAAACCGCATGTCCGGGTGGGTGGTTATGTTGATATAGTCGTTGGGCCCGCCCGGCGCGCACGGGAAGAGCCCCTGCCCGACCCTTTCGGGGGACGCCAGGCCGCTGTCCTTGCGGGCGGGCACCTTGCCGTAGAAGCGTTGGTGATCGCGGATCTGGACCCGCATCAGGTTCAAGACGGCGTCCTGCATGGACACGTCCACGAACTGGCCAACGCCCGTCCGCTGCCGCTGGAAGAGGGCCGCCACGATACCGGCCACTGTTAGGACGCCGGCGCCGGAGTCGCCGATGGCGGCGCCGTTGGTCAGTGGGGGGGTGTCCTTGGTCCCGCATATGAACATTGCGCCGCCGGTGGCCTGGGCGATGCCCTCTAAGCATTTGAAATTCGAGTACGGACCCCACGAGCCGAACCCTTTGAGGGAGGCGTAGACCAGCCGCCGGTTGATCTGGTGAAGGCGCTCCCACCCGAAGTCCAATCGGTCCATCACACCCGGGGCGAAGTTTTCCACCAGGACGTCGGAGTTCCCGATGAGGGCAGTGAGCGCCTCCTTTCCCCCTTCGGATTGCAGGTTAATGGTCACACTGCGCTTGTTTGCGTTGAACAGCAGGAAGAAGTAGCTGGTCAGGCCCGTATTGTCCCCCAAGTACCCGGCCCCTTGCATGAGTGTCCGAGTCCTGTTCCCAGTGCGAGGCTGCTCGATCTTGATGACGTCGGCGCCCAGCATTCCCAGCAACTGGGTACATGCGGGCCCGGCCTGGTAGTCAGTCATGTCTAGGACACGTACCCCGGCGAGCGCGCCACCTTCGTTCAGCACGACAGCCCCCCTTTGAAGTTGTACTTATGTATGGTTCAACTACTGTTGCCGTTATGCTATCGGGACATACGCATTAGTCCTTCAGCCACAAGCGATCACTCCGGGCAAGGCCGCTGCCGGAGTGAAGGCTGAGACCTAGCGCGTACCCGTGTACTTTGGCCGAGACCCAGATAAGGCCCTGCGAGGCCGGGGTTGGCGCTAGGGCCACATCTTTCACTACTATGATGTCCTGTATCTGGTAGAAGAGCTCCTTCCGCTTCACCGGGTCCAACTCCGAGGACATCTGGACGTAGAGCTTGTCCACCTCAGGATTGGTGTAGCCGAACCAGTTGCGTGCCCCTCCTGTCAGGAAGTAGCCGCCTATCGCCTCGTCGGGATCCCTGGTGATGACGCAGACGAGGTAGTAGAAGGTGGTATAGTCCAGATTGGACAGGCGTTGCTCGCGTTGGGCTACCGCAGGGGAGAAGGAAAACTTAGTGCGGATACCCACCTGGGCCAACTCCTGCTGGATTAGGTCATGACTTTCCTGGGGGTAGGTGGTGTAGCCGCTGATCATCTGGTCTACATTATCAATCCCGCTGGTGTAGCCCGCGTCTTTCACCAGTTGCTTGGCCTGCTCTATCTCCTGCTGCTTCTTGACCCCGGTCCCCCACCCCGGTACCACGTTCCATATCTTCTCCGCAGGCGTGCCAAACTCCTGCCTGGGCTCGAAGGACAGCAACTGAGGTACCCAAGGGGCGATGTTGGCGCCAAAGCTAACATTAGCTATGTCTGTCCGGTCCAGAGCCAGGTTGAGCGCCTGGCGCATCTTCAGGTTGTTGAAGGGCGGCTTCGCATTGTTCATCATCACCTGATTAATGCCACACGCTCCCAGGTCGTAATAGCGCTTGAGCTTTCCCTGGCTCTCCAGGGCAAGGAACTGTGGCTCAAATTGCTTGATGTCCAGGTTGTAGCGGTCCAAATGGGCATTGCCGGTGACGATGGCGGCTGCCCGGGTGGTGAGATCGACAACGACGGTGGTTTTATAGCCGTCCAGATAGGGCTGACCCTTTTTGAAGTAATCAGGGTATCGCTCCAGCTCCCAGCCTGCTCCGCCAATGAGCCTCTTGACTATGAAGGGCCCAGCGCCGGAATCCGCCTTATTGAGGGCATCGCGTGTGGTACCGTTCCGGTAGATGACCGCCGCGGCCACCGAAAGGATCTTGGGTACGAAAGGGGATGGCCGGAGGAGGTTGAGGCGCACCTCATACTTGCTGGGCGCTTCAATGGATTGGACGTACTCTTTCAGAGCCCCTGCTCGGGACGAGACTAAGCCGTCAATCTCTCCGATGATCATCTTTAGCGAGTAAACAACATCCGCGGAGGTCATCTCCTGGCCGTTGTGGAACTTGATGCCTGGGATGAGGGTGAACACCATGGTCTTGCCGTTATTCTCCAGGTGCCACTCGGAGCAGACCTCGCACTCAATGTTACTACCTTGGTAGTTGACCAGGAGGTTGGTGTACAGCTTGCCGGTGTTTGCGAAATACTCAGGGGTGGCCGAGAGTAACTGTGCATCGAAGTTGGGCGTGTAGCTGGCCTGGACCTGGGTTAGTATGCCACCGTACCTGGGCTGGTCGCCTGGGGTAGGGATAGGCGTGGCCACCAAGGTAGGTGTGGGAGTGGCCACAGGTCCCACCGGCGTGGGAGTGGCGGTGGCAGCAGGTGCCTTTGTAGGAGTGACAGTTGCCGCAACTGCCGTTGTAGGAGTGGCGGTTGCCGCGGGCGCCTTTGTCGGAGTGGCTGTGGGGGTTGGGGTAGGTGCTTCCGCCTGCCCGCAAGCCAGCCATAAGGATACCAGAGCCGCTATTATGGCTACCCTAAGCGACCATCGGTATATGCTCACAGCACTGCTCTTCATAACACCCCCCCTTACTTCCCCGATTCTCGCAACGTTGAGAACCCCTGACATCCTTTGTGGAGGGCCTCTTTAACTCTTTCTGCTGTAGCTGCTTAATTCTTGAACCACAAAAGGTCACCCCGGTCAAAGCCGCTGTTTCCCGACGGGTGCGTGGCCATCCCCATGGTCAAACCCTGCAGCCGGTTCCACGAAAAGGCCTCGGAGAGACCACCTACTATCGGGGCGTAGCCCTGGTCCTTGAAGAGGATGATATCCTCTATCTGGTGGAACAGCGCAACCCTTTTTGCGGCGTCAAGCTCCGATGACATCTGGACAAAAAGTTTGTCCACCTCAGGGTTGCTGTAGCCAGCCGAGCTGCGGGCAGCGCCTGTCACAAAGTACGTGCCGATAACCTCAACCGGATCGTTCGTGGTCATCCTGTACGAGTAGGTAGTTATGCCATAATCGAATTTATATAGGCGGGTGATATAGGCATCTTGCCCAAGGAACTCTAGCTTTGAACGGATCCCGATTTTGCCCAGCTCCTGCTGGAGCATCTCGTCATATGGTACTCCAGCCCTCGTAGGCTGGTTGATATTATCAAGCCCTTGGGGGTAGCCCGCATCTATAACCAGTTGTTTGGCCTGCTCAATCTCCTGTTGCTTCTTGGCCCCTGTGCCCCAGCCCGGCAACACGTTCCACACCTGGCTTTCCGGGCGGCCCAACGCACCGTCCCCCTCGTAGAACACCAGGAGTTGCGCCCTGCAGTATTGGGCATCACCTTGGGTCACTTTGCAAGAGGCTTGGCGGTCTATGGCCAGGTTCACCGCCTGCCGCAACTTTAAATTGTTGAAGGGTGGCTTGACGAGGCTCATCCATACATTGTACAAACCCTGACCCCGCACAGTCAGCCGGTAGGCAGTTTTCCCATCGTCCCTCAGCTTGTATAACGCGGGCCGGAACTGCTCCGGTGACATGCTAACATAGATAAGAAAATCGGATTTATGGGCCAAGAAGGCCGCCACGCGCGTGGAGGCGTCCAGCGTGTACGTATAATTGATGGCGTCAATATACGGTTTTCCTGTCTTGTGGTAGCTCGGGTTCCTTTCAAACTTCCAACTGGCTCCAGGAATAACCCCTTTGAGCAAGTAAGGTCCAGTGCCCGCAGGCGCCCCCTTGAGAGTGAGTTCCGCCCTAGTTGTGCCGGCTCGTACTATAGAAGCGCTAGCGACGGATAGGACCTTGGGGACGAAGGCCGATGGCCCAAAAAGGTTGAGACGCACCTCGTACTTGCTGGGTGTCTCTATACTCTCAACAAACTGCTTCAGGATTCCTGCACGTTGTGAGGCGAGGCCATCCACATCCCCCATGATCATTCTGAGGGAGTATTTCACGTCCTCAGAGGTCAGCTCCTGGCCGCTATGGAACTTAACGCCTGGGACAAGAGTGAAGACCATGGTCTTGCCATTGTTTGCCAGGTGCCACTCAGAGCATAGGTCACACTCAATGGTCTGATCTTCATAGTTGACCAAGAGGTTGTTGTATAGCTTACCAAGCGCGTATGGCCGATCCGTGCCGCTGGATGCCAGGTGGAAATCAAATGAGACTGGGTCTTCTTCTAGCACCTGGTCCATGGTGCCACCGACCCTGGGCTTCTCGGCAGCTGGCGCGGCAGGGGTCGGCGTGGCCACCAAGGTAGGCGTGGGGGTGGCCACAGGCCCCACTATCGTAGGCGTGGGAGTGGCGGCTGCCACAACTGCCTTTGTCGGAGTGGCGGTGGCCGCAGGTGCCTTTGTCGGAGTGGCTGTTGCCGCAGGCGCCACCGTCGGGGTGGGTGCTTCCGCCTGCCCGCAAGCCAGCAATAACGATAACGCAGCCGCTATTATGGCTACCCGAAGAAACGACCGGTAGATGGTCACAGCACTGCTTTTCATAACAACCCCCTTACAATGAAGTAGTTACCCCACCTGGGTGCATGTCAATGAGTCAATAATCGCTGACACCTGAACCGCTCCTGTTCCCCGGTGCAAGCTATCAAATTGTAGGCCATCTTACACCCCTTCCCAAGCATCCGTCGCCAACCCTAATGCTTCCGCCGACTCTTTGTCAAGCCATACAAGTTGTAG